>NZ_JBFBBR010000001.1:0-513738 GCF_040682795.1 Streptomyces sp. NPDC051105
CCCCGCGCCCCTTTGGGGCGCGGGGAACTGCGCGAGCGACCACGACGCACCCGCACCCGGACACGTCGGCCCCCTTCACTCGGCCGTCGACTCCACCGGCTCCCCCGCCGGCCCGCTCTCCCCCCGCCGGTTCCACGACCGCGCCCTCCCAGGACACCGCCTTCCAGCCGTCGGCCGGGGAGCCCTCCAGGACGACCACGCCGGTGTTGTCGAGGGGGCGGGCGGCGGCGAAGGGGACGTCGACGTTGTCGGCGCGGGCCGCCGTCCACAGGCGGATCGCGGCGCCGTGGCTGATCACCGCGACCGTCCGGGCGTCGCTCGCCGCGGCCTCGGCGATCACCGCGTCGTAGCGGGCCAGGGTCTCGTCCCCGGTGTCCCCGCCGGGCATGCGCAGCGCGGTGTCCCCGGCCGCCCAGGCGAACACGGTCCGCATGTACTCCTGGCCGCGCTCGGAGTGGCCCGGCAGCAGCTCCAGGTCGCCGGCGGAGACCTCGCGGATGCCGTCGCGGACGATGGGGGCGAGGCCGCGGGCGGCGGCCAGCGGGGCGGCGGTGAGCTGGGTGCGGGTCAGCGTGGAGACGTAGAGCGCCTCGATGTCCTCGTCGGCGAGTGCCTCGGGCAGGGCCGCCGCCTGCTGCTCGCCGAGCGCGGTCAGACCGGGGCCCGGTACGCCGGTGTCGAGCAGGAAGTCGACGTTGGTCGGGGTCTGCCCATGATCATGACGTATGAGGAGCAGGCGCATCCAGAGGTTCCTCTCACTCGACCGGACCGGGTACCGGCACGAAACGGCCACTTCAGGGTAACCGGACCCGCATGAGCCCAGATGTTGACCTGACCGTCCTGAAGCCCGGCCGGCATGCGCTGCGCGACCGACTGCTCGCTCTCGACCTGAGGGTGTTCGAGGTGGCCGCCGAGCGGAACTGGCCGTTCGCCGAACCGGTGCTGCCCCGGCTGAGCCGCAGCGCCAACCACGGCGTGCTGTGGTTCGCGGCGGCCGCCGCGGTGGCCGCGTCCCGTACCCCCCGGGCCCGCCGGGCCGCCGCCCGCGGCCTGGCCTCGCTCAGCCTTGCCTCCCTGACCATCAACACCCTCGGCAAGCGCTCGGTGCGCCGGCACCGGCCGGCCCTGGACCCGGTGCCGGCGGTACGGCATCTGAAGCGGCAGCCGATCACCACCTCGTTCCCCTCCGGCCATGCCGCGTCGGCGGCGGCGTTCGCGGCCGGGGTCGCCCTGGAGTCCCCGGGGTGGGGCGCGGTGGTGGCACCGGTGGCGTTCTCCGTCGCGATGTCCCGGGTCTACACGGGCGTGCACTTCCCGAGCGATGTGCTCGCGGGTGCGGCCCTGGGCGTGGGCGCCGCCTTCGCGATCCGCCGGCTGGTACCGACCCGTGGTCAGACCGGCCCGCCGCCCCGGCCACGCGCGGAGGCCCCGGCGCTGCCCGACGGGGACGGCCTGGTGGTGGTGGCCAACCGGGCCTCGGGCAGTTCCGACCGGGTCCGGGCGCTGCGCGACGAGCTGCCGAAGGCCGAACTGGTGGAGTGCGAACCGGCCGAGGTGCAGGCCGAGTTGGAGAAGGCGGCGCTGCGGGCGCGGGCGCTCGGGGTGTGCGGCGGCGACGGCACCGTGAACGCGGCCGCCCGGATCGCCCTGCGGCACGGCCTGCCGCTCGCGGTACTGCCCGGCGGCACCCTCAACCACTTCGCCTACGACCTGAGCGTGGAGGACGGCCGGGGCCTCAGCCGTGCGGTGCGCGAGGGCGAGGCGGTCCGGGTGGACGTCGGCCGCTTCGCCTGCGACGGCCGGGAGGGCGTCTTCCTCAACACGCTGAGCCTCGGTGTGTATCCGGAGCTGGTGCGCGAGCGGGAGCGCTGGGCGCACCGCATCGGCGGCCGGCCCGCCGAGGTGCTCGCGGCACTGCGCGTGCTGCGCACCGACCGGCATCCGCTGGAGGTCGAACTCGGCGGCACAGCCCACCCGTTGTGGCTGCTGTTCGTCGGCAACTGCGTCTACCACCGGATGGGCCTGACACCGGGCCGCCGTACCGACCTGGCGGACGGCCAGCTGGACGTACGGGTGGTGCACGGCGGCAGGCATCCGGCGCTGCGCCTGGTCACCGCCGCCCTCGCGGGCCCGCTGAGCCGCTCCCCCGCGCACGCGGAGGTGCGGGTGAGCCGGCTGCGTCTCACCGGCCTCAAGACCGGTACCCCGCTCGCGTACGACGGTGAAGTCACCGACGTGAAGGGCGAGGTGACGGTGGACAAGCTGCCGCAGGCGCTGACCGTCTACCGGCAGCACTGACGGAGCGTCAGT
This sequence comes from Streptomyces sp. NPDC051105, assembly GCF_040682795.1. Lineage (NCBI taxonomy): Bacteria > Bacillati > Actinomycetota > Actinomycetes > Kitasatosporales > Streptomycetaceae > Streptomyces > Streptomyces sp. NPDC051105. The sequence goes on from NZ_JBFBBR010000001.1 coordinate 2,311, forward strand.
CCACATGGCAAAACGCGGGTCTCATCATTCGGCATGCGGGCGTAGCGTTGCGGATACCGCGGGACGGGGCCGTCCGGCCCTGTCCGCCTGGTGTGAAGCGAAGGGGCTGAGCCATGCCGAAACCGCAGGAGACCGCCGTCTACACACACGGGCACCACGAGTCCGTGCTGCGTTCCCACACCTGGCGCACCGCCGCCAACTCCGCGGCCTATCTGCTCGGTTCGCTGAAGCCCCACATGAGGATCCTGGACATCGGCTGCGGCCCCGGCACCATCACCGCCGACCTGGCGGAACTGGTCCCCGACGGAAGGGTCACCGGCGCCGACCACGCGCCGGGCATCCTGGAGCAGGCCCGGGAGACCGCAGCCGGGCGCGGGCTGACGAACGTGGACTTCACGGTCGCCGACGTGCATGCGCTGGACTACCCGGACGACACCTTCTGCGTGGTCCACGCCCACCAGGTGCTCCAGCACGTGGGCGACCCGGTGCAGGCGCTGCGCGAGATGCGCCGGGTCACCAGGCCCGGCGGCTTCATCGCCGTACGGGACTCGGACTACGCGGCGATGACCTGGTATCCGGCGGTGCCGGGCCTGGACGACTGGCTGGAGCTGTACCGGCGGGTGGCCAGGGCCAACGGGGGCGAGCCGGACGCCGGGCGGCGGCTGAAGTCCTGGGCGCTCGACGCGGGACTGACCGACATCACCGCCACCTCCGGCACCTGGACGTACAGCACGGCCGAGGAGCGGGCGTGGTGGGGCGGGCTGTGGGCGGACCGCACGGTCGCCTCGTCGTATGCCGAGCGGGCCACGGAGGGGGGTCACGCGACCACCGCGGAACTGCGGGCGATCGCCGAGGCCTGGCGGGAGTGGGCGGCACAGGACGACGGCTGGTTCGCCGTCCTGCACGGAGAGATTCTCTGCCGTAAGTGAGTCTGATCCGCGGAATTCGGGAAACACGGATCGCCAGGAGGTCGGACTATGGTTCCCATTCTGCTGGTACTGCTTCTGGTGCTGATACTTTTCGGTGCCGGATTCGCGGTGAAACTGCTCTGGTGGGTCGCGCTCGTCGTGCTCGTGCTGTGGCTTCTCGGATTCCTGGTACGCGGCACGACCGGCACCGGCGGCAGGGGCCGCTGGTACCGGTGGTGAGGCCACCTCCGGTGGCCGATTCACCCGCGCGGCAACAGCGGCCCCAGCGGCCCGAGGTCCGGATTCAGGACCTCGGGCCGCTGCCTGTCGCGGTCCCGGAGCCGGACTGTGCGGAGAGGCCCGGCGGATCGTGGCGCTCGTGCCGGGCGAGGTCGCCGCTGAACGAGTAGAACGAGTAGGCCGCCCACGGGCCGCTGAGTTCCACGCGTATTCCGGGCGCCTCGTCCTTCGTACGGTCCACCATTTCCACGAATTCCTCGCACTGCGCGCGCGCCACCAGGTAGGCGGCCTTGAGCAGATTCTTCCCCGGAACTCCGGCCGGCTCAGCGTTCTCGGCGTTCTCCGCGTTCTCCGCGTTCTCCGGAGGGTGCAGCCGGAAATCCTCGGCGCACCGGGAAAGCCGCACGTGCAGGGCGCGGGCGAATTCCCCGGCGGCCGCCGGATCCGTCTCGGACGGGCCGGGGTCGGCGTAGAGAGTGACGCCCCACTCGACCCTGCCCTCGAGCCGGTCGAGGGCGTACCGGAAGTCGGCCTCGCAGGCCTCCATCATGGTCCGTACGCCGCTGTCGTCCCGGAAGACCGTGCCCGGCCGCAGCGGCAGCGGGGTGGTGACCGTGGTGAGCGCGTCGACCACGCCCTGATGGGCGCGGGCGGTCGCGGCCAGCCAGTCCCGGTCGGCCAGATGGTCCCGCAGGGGCGCCTCGGCGAAGTCACCCTCCGGGACCGTACTGACGACGGCGACCAGGCCGTGGTGCCTGAGCAGCCCGGGCGGGGCGCCGGCCACGCCGGTGAGCTGGGACTGCAGGGCCGCCTCGAAGGGGCGGCAGACGGCGTACACGTACCGGAGTCCGGCCTGTCCGGTCATGGTCCCTCCTCCTGTCGTGGTCCGCGTCGGGCCGCCGGCGCCACCAGCGCCTCGGCGCCGCCGGTCATCGCACGATCGCCTCCTCGACCAGCAGGCGGCCGGCCGCCGCGATCGCCTCGGCGTCGATGCCCGCGGCGTGCAGCTGCTGGTCGGGTGCGGCCGAGCCCGGCATGGTCCGCACGGCGAGCCGCACCAGGCGCGGTACCGGGCGGCCGTCGGCGAACGCCTCGGCGACCGCGTCGCCGAGCCCACCCTCCTCATGATGGTCCTCGACGGTGACCAGGCAACCGGTCTCCTCGGCGGCCCGGTGCAGGGTCCCCCGGTCGACGGGCTTGACGGAGTACAGGTCGACCACCCGGATCCGGATGCCGTCCTCGGCGAGCGCGTCGGCGGCCTTCAGCGCCTCGTGCAGGGTGACGCCGGCGGCGACCACGGTGAGCCGGTCCGCGTCGGAGGAGCGCAGCACCTTGCTGCCGCCCACCGGGAACTCCTCGTCCGGCCCGTAGATCACCGGGCTCGCACCGCGCGAGGTGCGCAGATAGCGGATGCCGTCCAGGCCGGCCATGGCCGCGACGAGCTTGGCGGTCTGGTTGGCGTCGCAGGGGTACAGCACGGTCGAGCCGTACAGGGAGCGGAACATCGCCAGGTCCTCCAGGCCCATCTGGGAGGGCCCGTCCTGCCCGATCGCGACACCGGCGTGCGAGCCGACCAGGTTGATCCCGCTGCCGCTGATCGAGGCCATGCGGAGGAAGTCGTGGGCCCGGCTGAGGAAGGCGGCGAAGGTGACGGCGTACGGCACCCAGCCGCGCGTGGCCATCCCGACGGCACCCGCGACGAGTTGCTGTTCCGCGATGTAGAACTCGAAGTAGCGGTCGGGGTGTTCCTTGCCGAAGAGCTCGGTGCGGGTGGAGTCGCCGACCTCGCCGTCCAGCGCGACGATGTCGGCGCGGGCGGTGCCGAGCGCGACCAGCGCCTTGCCGAAGGCGTCACGCGTGGGGACATCGTCCCCCTTGTCGTAGCGCGGGAGTTCGAGTGCGCCGGTGGGCACGGAGTGCAGGGCACGGGCCGCCGGAGGCTCCTGCACATGGACGTGGAGGTCCCGGACGCCGCCCAGTTCGGCGACGGCCTCTTCGGGGTCCGGCAGCGGCTTGCCGTGCATGCCCTCGCGATCCTCGACGGCGGCGACGCCCCGCCCCTTGCGGGTGCGGGCGAGGATCACGGTGGGCTGTCCCACGGTGGCCGCGGCCTCGGCGCAGGCGCGGTCGACGGCGTCCACGTCATGGCCGTCGATCTGCACGGTGTGCCAGCCGAAGGCCTGGAAACGGCGGGCGTAGGCGCCCAGGTCGTGGCCGTGCCGGGTGGGGCCGCGCTGGCCGAGCCGGTTGACGTCGACGATCGCGGTGAGGTTGTCGAGATGCTCGTACCCGGCCTGTTCGGCGGCCTCCCACACGGAGCCCTCGGCCAGCTCGCTGTCCCCGCACAGCACCCAGGTCCGGTACTGGCCGTGCTCCAGCCGCTTCCCGGACAGCGCGATGCCGACGCCGACCGGCAGGCCCTGGCCGAGGGAGCCGGTGGCGGTCTCGACCCACGGCAGCCGGCGCGGGGTGGGGTGTCCTTCCAGATAAGAGCCGAGCCTGCGGAAGGTGAGCAGTTCGGCCTCGTCGATGGCGCCGGCCGCCTTGTAGGCGGCGTACAGCAGGGGCGAGGCGTGGCCCTTGGAGAGGACGAGACGGTCGTTGCCGGGGTGGGCGGGCCGGTCGAAGTCGTAGCGCAGATGACGGGCGAGCAGGACGGCCATCACATCGGCGGCGGACATCGACGAGGTCGGGTGCCCGGACTCGGCCGCGGCCGCCGCCCGCACGCTGTCCACGCGCAGCTGCTGGGCGAGTTCGACGAGTTCGGCGGTGTTCATGAGACTCCTTCGGAGGGAGTGTCCGTAGCGTTTCCGGGGGCCTTCAGGCGGTTGCCGGCGAGGCCGTGTCCAGCGGCCCCGGCCAGGGTGGTGCGGGGCTCGACGAGGGCGGACACGGAAAGGTGGTCGATGGGGCGGGCGGAGTGGCGTCGGCACGGTGCCGGGCCGGCCGCGCAAGGGTGAGGGCCGCGCGACACCCGGCGAAACCGGCGCCGACGGTCACGGTCCGGGGTCGACGACTCACGGTGCGCCTCCGGGCATGCGTCAGGGTTCCGAGGCTTCCCACGTAACCGTAGGCGGACCGGCCAAACGCCGCCCGCCGAAGCCGCCCCGCCCGGGGAACACGGAACCGCGCGACCGGCCGCACCCGCACGGGCGGCCGACGGCACGGCGGGGTCCGCCTCAGGCGCGATGGTACGGCGGCTCCTGGCCGGCGTCGGGCGTCAGGGGCGTGACCGGGGTGATGGGCGGGACCGGTGGCTCCGACGGCATGGGCGGATAGGCCAGCCCCGGCCCGCCGGGCGGCCCCGCGGGCGCCGTCCCGCCGACCACCCGATGGGGAGCGTGCGACCTGCCGGGCCGGCCGGCCTCCCGCAGCAGACCGGCGACCCCACCCAGGATCACCGCGGTGACCAGCGCCGCGGCCCACCCCGGCAGCACGGTCGCCAGCGCCAGGCCCACGGCCGCCGCCACCGCCGCCCCGGCGTACAGGGCGACCGCACCGGAGGCGCCGTACAGCAGGGCGGCCCGTCGCCGTTTCCGTGCCTGCTCGCGCAGCTCATCCCGTACGGTCTCGCGTGCGACCTGCGCCAGTTCGTCGACGAGGTCCTTGTCCAGATGTTCGAGATGATCCCGATGTGCCATGCGGCCCGGGTACCCGGACGCGGACAGCCGTAACAGGAGATCACCGGAGGTGGCGTCTTCCCGTCCGGGGACAACTAGGCTCGTCGCATGGAGATTCTGGGCGCCTCCCTGCGCATCTGCGTCGACGACCTCGAAACCGCGATCCCGTTCTACGAACGCCTCTCCGGCGGCAGAGCCCTCCGTTTCGAACGCGGGGGCGTCCAGGTCGCCGCGGTCGGCTCCTTCCTTCTGATGAGCGGCCCGGAGGCGGAGCTGGAGGTGCTGCGCAAGGTGACCGCGACGATCGCCGTGCAGGACGTCGACGCGGCCCACCGGTTGCTGAACGACCTCGGCGCCCACATCCTCGCGGGACCGGTGCCCACCCCCGCCGGCCGCAACCTGCTCGCGATGCACCCGGACGGCTCGGTGTTCGAGTACGTCGATCAGCACCCGGCCTGATCAGGGGTTCCGCGGCCGCATCCGGAAGTCGTACCGACCGGGCAGCGGCTCGTCACCGAGCCGCGCCCACAACTCGCCGACGGCATCGGCCCCTTCCCGCAGGTCGGCGACCTCGAAGCCGTCGTCGAACACGGCCCGGGCCGCTTCCCGACGCCCCTCGGCGAGCAGCAACTCGGCCGCCAGGAGCCGGAACCGGCCGCGCTCCCGGGTGGCCGGCGGCAGCGCCTCCCAGACGGAACGGGCGTCGGCGACCCGCCGTACCCGCAGCAGCGCTTCGAGGGCCTCGCGGCCCAGCGCGGCGGCGGCCGCCGTCCAGGCCGCACCGTCGTCGGTGGGGGTACCTCCCACGCCGTTCGGGCAGTGGGGGAGCTCGCGGCACAGGTCGACGAAGGCGTCGGCGGAGCGGCTCGTAGCCGAGCTGCCGGGCCATGTCGGCGGGCAGCTCGTCCCGGTCGCGCTCGTCGACGCGGTGAATCTCGTCAAGGGGTCGGAGCGGGGGCAGCGGGTTGTCCGGACCCAGCTCCGCCGCGGGCAGGGTCAGTACCTCACGTCGGATCCTCGTCACGATCGCCATGGAACCCGGCGCGGGATGAGCTGACCAGGGGAGCTGCCGGTCAGGATTGCGCAAAGGCCGGGCTCGTCCCCGGGATCAGCGCATCTCCGCCGTGATCGCCCACCGCTCGTGGTCCCGCCAGGCCCCGTCGATGTAGATCATGTTCGGCGAGAAGCCCTCGAGGCGGAACCCGGCGCCGCGTGCGAGCGCGATGGACGCGGCGTTGCCGGGCTGGGCGTTGATCTCCAGCCGGTGCAGCCGCATCGGCCCGAAGGCGTAGTCCACGACCAGCCCCATCGCCTCCCGCATCAGCCCGCGCCCGGCGGCGTGCGCGAACACCCCGTACCCGAGGGCACCGCACTGGAAGCCGCCCTCGACGATGTTGTTGATGTTGATGAACCCGGCGATCGCCCCGCCGTGCTCTCCGCCGTCCTTCTCGCAGACCAGGAACCCGGCCTTGCTGCGGTCCTCGATCAGCCGGCCCGCGTAGCCGACGTAGGCCGCGTCCGTGGTGGGCGGGAACAGCCAGGGCTGGTGGAGGTCCTTGCTCTCCCGGGCCCGGGCGATGAACTCGGCGCCGTCCTCGTAGCTGAAGTGGCGGATGCCCACGCGAGGGCCCTCGGCGAGATAGCGGGAAGTGGTGTGCGGCATCCGACCACCCTACGCAAAGCGGGCCACGGCGTTGCAGGAAATCGGCCCCGCGCCCCCGCCCCGCACGGGCGAGCGCGGCCGGCCGTACGGTCTCAGCGCAGCGCGGGTTCCAGCAGCGTGAGCGTGCCCGCGTCGGCGTCCAGCTCCGCCGCGACGCCGAGCGGGATCGTCAGGGCCGACTCGCAGTGCCCGAAGCCGAACTCCCCCATCACCGGTACCCCGAGTCCGCCGAGCCGGTCGGCGAGAACCGCCCGCACGCCCTCGTACGGCCCGCATCGGTCCCAGGACCCGAGCAGGACCCCGGCGACCCCGTCGAGCCAGCCGGACCGCAGCAGTTGTGTGATGCTCCGGTCGAGGCTGTACGGCTGCTCGCCCACGTCTTCCAGCAGGAGCAGCCCGCCTCGCGCGCCGGGGTGGGTATGCGGGGTGCCGATGCCGGTCGCCAGCAGGCGCAGGCAGCCGCCGACCGTGACGCCCCGGGCCCGGCCGGGCACCAGCGCACTGCCCCGGCCGGTGATCGTGCGGACCGTCTCCGGGGCGAACAGGGTGGCCCGCAGGTGTTCCTGTGCCTCGGTGCTCTTGACGAAGTCGGCGCCGGCGGCCACCGGCCCGTACAGGGTGGCGAGGCCGAGCCGGGTCGCGAACGCCTCGTGCAGCACGGTCGCGTCGCTGAAGCCGACGAACGCCTTCGAGCCGGCCGCGCGCATCGCCTCCCAGTCGAGCAGGTCGACCAGACGCTGGGCGCCGTAGCCGCCGCGCGCGCAGAGCACGGCGGACACCGACGGGTCGCACCAGGCCCGCTGGAGGTCGGCGGCCCGGTCCGCGTCGGAGCCCGCGAGATAGCCCAACTCCCCGTCCTCGGCGAGCACATGGGGTGCCACCACCGGGTCGAGATCCCAGCCCCGCAGGATGTCGAGGCCCGCTTGGAGCCGCTCCTCCACCACCGGCCCGCTCGGCGCCACCACGGCGACCCGTGCTCCGGGGGCGAGCCTCGACGGTCGTACCAGCTCTGTCACTTCACCAGCTCCAACTCGGGGATGCCGGGCACGTTCAGCCCGAACACCTGGGCGTACAGGGCGAGTTCGGCCTCCAGGGCGCGAACCATGGTCTCGGCACGGCGGAAGCCGTGGCCCTCGCCCGCGAAGGTGAGGTAGGCGTGCGGCACGCGCCGTCCGTCGAGGCTGGCGAGGAAGCGTTCGCACTGCGCGGGCGGGCAGATCACGTCGTCCAGGCCCTGGAGCAGCAGGAAGGGCGCGGCGAGCCGGACGGCGTGCGCGCTGGGCGAGCGTTCCGCATATCGCTCGGGCACCTCGGCCAGCGGTCCGATCAGTGACTCCAGGTACTGGGACTCGAAGTCGTGGGTCTCCCCCGTGCCCCAGGTGGTGAGATCGAGGACGGGGTAGGCGATGGTGCCGCAGGCGTAGACGTCGGTGCCGGTCAGCGAGGCGGCGGCGGTCCAGCCACCCGCGCTGCCGCCCCGGATCGCGAGCCGGGCGCGGTCGGCGGTGCCCTCCTCGGCGAGGGCGAGGGCAACGGCCGCGCAGTCCTCGACGTCGACCACGCCCCACTGTTCGCGCAGCCGGTTGCGGTACTCCCGCCCGTACCCGGTGGAGCCGCCGTAGTTGACCTCGGCGACCCCGATGCCCCGGGACGTGAAGTAGCCGATCGCCAGGTCGAGGACGAGGGGCGCCCTGCTGGTGGGGCCGCCGTGTGCCCAGACGACGTACGGCGGCAGCTCGCCGTCGGGGGCGGTGTGGCCGGGGTGGTGGGGCGGGTAGATGTGGGCGTGCACCTCGCGGCCGTCCGGGCCGGTGAAGGTGCGCACCCGCGGCTCGGGGTAGTAGGCGGGGTCGACCGGGTCGCGGTGGGGGGTGCCGACGACCCGGGCGCGGCCGCTCGCGGTGTCGAGTTCGATCACCTCACCCGCGGTGCGCGGGCCGGCGCCGACCCCGACGACGCGGGTGCCGTGCGCCGCGAGGGTGGGCGCGCATTCGGTCCAGTGTCCGGCGGCGTCGACGAGTTCACCGGACTCCGGGTCGAGTACCCCGAGTGCGGTGGACCCCCGGCCGTGGACGACGGCGATCAGCCCGTTGTCCAGCGGCGCGAACCAGCGCTGGCCGAGCCTCCAGAGCGGCCCGGCGAACTCCTCCTCGCGCGGGCACAGAGGGGTGCCGTCGCGGTAGAGGTTCCACCAGCCGCTGCGGTCGCTCGCGTACAGGAGGCGGTCGTCCTTCGACCATTCGACCTGGGCGATGGACTCCTCGGGGCCGCCCGCGACCGTGCGGACCCCGTGCAGCACGCCGTCGTCACCGACCTCGCCGACCAGCAGCTCCGTGCCGTCCCACGGCATCCGCGGATGGTCCCAGGCGAGCCAGGCGGCCCGCCGTCCGTCGTGTGAGAGACGCGGCCCGGTCACGAACCGGTGCCGGTCGTCGGCGAGTTCGCGTACGGCGGCCCGGTCCGCGGCGGCCGAGCCGTCCAGCGGCACCGCGGCGAGCACCCGCCGCACGTCGCCGGGGCCGTCCCCGGTGAACTCCTCGAGGACACACCAGACCTCACCCCGTTCGAGCAGCAACCGCGGTTCCGCCCAGCGGAGTCCGGGCGGGGTCAGCGGGCGGGGCTCGGTGCCCGGCTCGTACCGGTACAGCCGCTGGTCGTCGAAGTGGACGAAGACCAGCAGCGGTTCGCCGCCGGCGGCGGGCACGGCACCGGCCCAGGGCTGTCCGCCGTACTCGATGACCCGGCTGCGGACGTTCCACGGCGCGGGCAGCACGGACTCCCGGGTGCTGCCCCGCACCAGGGTCCGGCGTCCGCCCTCCCGCGGGCGGGGTTCGGTCCACCAGGTCTCGTCGCCGACGAAGCCCACCCAGTCGGGGCTGCCGTCGTGCGCGGCGGCCAGGGCCGCGTCGATGGGCGAGGGCCAGGAGCCGTAAGGCTTCGTCTCCACGATGTCTCCTATGCCGTGCGCAGGAAGCGGTCCAGGACCCGGACGCCGAAGTGCAGGGCCTCGACGGGGACGCGTTCGTCGACGCCGTGGAACATGGCCTGGTAGTCGTAGCCCTCGGGCAGCCGGAGCGGTGTGAAACCGTAGCCGGTGATGCCGAGCCGGGAGAACTGCTTGGCGTCGGTGCCGCCCGACATGCAGTACGGCACCACATGCCCCTCCGGCGCGAACTCCTCGACGGCGGCGCGCATCCGGGCGTACGTCGGTGAGTCGAGCGGCGCCTGGAGGGCGACCTCGCGGTGGTGGAACTCCCAATCGACGTCGGGCCCGGTGAGCCGGTCCAGGGTGGCGCGGAACTCGTCCTCGGTGCCGTGCAGATGGCGTCCGTCGACGAAGGCGACGGCCTCGCCGGGAATGACGTTGACCTTGTAACCGGCGTTCACCATGGTCGGGTTGGCGCTGTTGCGGACGGTGGCCTCGACCAGCTTGGCGGCCGGCCCGAGCTTGTCGAGGAGCAGGTCGACCTCGGTGAGGTCGGGCTCGATGCCGTAGAGGGCGGCGAGTTCGGTGAGGGCGGCGGTGACCGTCGGGGTGAGGCGGAGCGGCCAGGTGTGCTCGCCGATGCGGGTGACGGCGGCGGCGAGCCGGGTGACCGCGTTCTCCTTGTTGACCTTGGAGCCGTGTCCGGCCCGGCCGCGCGCGGTGAGCTTCAGCCAGCCGGTGCCGCGCTCGCCCGCCGCGATGGGGTAGAGCTGCCGTCCGGTGCCGTCGTGGAAGGTGAAGGCGCCCGACTCGCTGACCCCCTCGGTGCAGCCCTCGAACAGCTCGGGGTGCTGGTCGGCGAGGAAGCCCGAGCCGTCCTCGGCGCTGGCCTCCTCGTCGGCGGTGAACGCGAGGACGATGTCCCGGCGCGGTCGTACCCCCTCCCGGGCCCAGGCCCGCACCACGGCCAGGATCATCGCGTCCATGTTCTTCATGTCGACGGCGCCCCGGCCCCACACGACCCCGTCGCGGATCTCCCCGGAGAAGGGGGCGACGCTCCAGTCGGCGGCCTGCGCGGGCACCACGTCGAGGTGGCCGTGGACAAGGAGCGCGTCCGCCGTCACGTCCGACCCCTCGATCCGGGCGACGACGTTGGTGCGGCCCTCCGTCCGCTCCAGGAGGATCGGCTCCAGACCCGCTCCCGCCAGCTGCTCGGCCGCGTACTCGGCGGCGGGCCGCTCCCGGCAGTCGCCGCCGCCGAAGTTGCTGGTGTCGATCCGGATCAGCTCGGAGGTGAACCTGACCACCTCGTCCAGCGCCTGCTCGTCAGCCATACTGCTCCTCCACGGCGGCCGAGACGATCGTGGTGACCGCCTTGAAGGTGCGGATGCCGTCGTACATGGTCCCCTCGGTGTACGCCACCTTCCGCTCGCCGGTCCGTTCCACGCCAGGGACGACGGTGGCGGAGAGGGCGAGGTGCTCGGCGTCGAACTCCAGGGCGACGGTGAACGGCCCGCCGGTCACGGGTGCGTGGCGCACCGCGAGCCCGGCCGCGCCCTTGGCGGCGGCGCGGATGTCCGCGGCGGTCCTGGCGGGCGTGCGGCACTTGGCCGCATACCTGGACACGTGGTCCTTGACGGCGACCTTGAGGGCCTCGGGGGCATAGCCGAGGGCGTCCTCGCAGGCCAGGTCGTCGCCGGTGACGAGGACGACCGGGACCCCGTACTCGGCGACGACGTGCGCGTTGAGCAGGCCCTCGCTGGCGCGGACGCCGTTGAGCCAGACGCCCGTGAGGGAGTTGGCGAGGTAGGTGTGGGCGAGGACGCCCTCCATGCCGGCGCCGGTGTGGTAGCCGACGAAGGCGATGCCGTCGACGTCGCCGTGCTGGACGCCCTCGACCATGGAGAGGGCCTTGTGGCGGCCGGTGATCATCTCGGCGCGTTCGTCGAGCTGCTCCAGGAGCAGGTTGCGCATGCTCCAGTGGGCCTCGTTGATGAGGACCTCGTCGGCACCGCCGTCGAGGAAGCCGAGGACGGCGGCGTTGACGTCCGAGGTGAACATCGACCGGCACCGCTCCCACTGCGGCGTTCCGGGCAGTACGTCGCCGGGCCAGGTCACCCCGGTGGCGCCCTCCATGTCGGCGCTGATGAGGATCTTCATGGTGCGCCACGTTACGCGCCCGCGCGGCCACCGGCCAGGAAGCAAACCGCCGTCCTCCGCCGCACCCGCCCGGCCCGGCACAGCCCTCCGCCCCCCGGCCGACGCCATGCCCCCCAGGCGGCCTACCGCCATGACCGCGAGCGCACCCGCCCGGCCCGGCACAGCCCTCCGCCCCCCCGGCCGACGCCATGCCCCCCAGGCGGCCTACCGCCATGACCGCGAACGCACCCGCCCGGCCCGGCACGACCCTCCGCCCCCGGCCGACACCATGCCCCCCCAGGCGGCCTACCGCCATGACCGCGAACGCACCCGCCCACCCGGCACGACCCTCCGCCCCCGGCCGACACCATGCCCAGCAGGCGGCCTGCTGCCGTGGCCGCGGGCGCACCCGATCGGCCCGGCACAGCGGTCCGACCCCTCGGCCACGCCACGCCGAGGGGTCGGACTCGGGCTGTCCGTGGTGGTCAGTTCGCGCGGCCGGCCACCAGCCACTTCGACGGCAGCACGATCCGCTCGCCGTCCGGGGTGAACTCCGTCGTCGTCAAGGGAAGTTGGCCGCTGGCGAGAACCGTGAGGCCGGCGTTGCGCAGGTACTCGGGTACCGCGTCGTCGGCGACCTCGCCGGGGGCGATGCCGTGCCGGAAGACCGGGGCGAGCTTGGGCGGCGGGCCCGCCGGGCTCTGGGCGAGGCCGCCGAGGATGGGGCCGGCGGCCTGGGAGAGCTCGACGAGGAAGGCCCGGCCACGATCGCCGACGAGGGTGGCGACGGTGTCGATCAACGGCTGCCGGTCGTCGGGTTCGCACTGGTGCAGCACGCCCCGCATATAGACGTTGGCGTCGCCGAGTTCGGCGTGCAGGGCCTCGGCCTCGGTCTTCTCGACCGCGTCCAGCTGCCGGTAGCGGGCCAGTCCGGCCGGATCGGCGTGCCGGGCGTGTTCCAGGGCGGCCTCGGCGATGTCGGTGCCCAGCACCCGCGGGAAGCGGCCGGTGAGGAAGCGGGTCTGGGTGCCGTTGCCGCAGCCGAGGTCGACCAGCGGCAGACCGGGGTCGGTGAGATGGGGCTCGAAGAGGGGGACATGGACCGAGGCGGTCACGCCCGGCTCCGCGTCCCAGAACACCGCCCCCGTCTCGTCGGGCGCCTCGCGCCAGAAGCCCTCCCAGGCGTCCCGGTATCGACTCGTCACGCTCATGCCCAACTCCCCAGGGTGTGACCGCAGAAGGCCGCCGTATGTGACGGGCCAGTACGGTTTACCCTGCGCCGGTTTCGGCCACAAGCGTCCGGCGCGTTCCTTCACCCGACTTTCGACGAACGTGCGCCCTTGGGGCCTCTCGTTTGGTTCACGCCGCGGACACGGGGTGTGGCACGCACGTCTGCCGCGTTGTCGTCACTCGCCGGCGCTCCGCGTCGACTCCCTCCTGCGCCTTGCAGCCACACGCACCCGACCCCGCTCACCTGCGCCGAAATGCCCCGCTGCGGTCCTGCGACCTGATCCAAACGACCGGCCCCAAGTCAGCGGCGCCGTGAGGTCAGCTCGAACCAGACGGTCTTACCGGCGGCCGTGCGGCTGGTACCCCACTCCCGGGCCAGCGTGCTGACCACCCGCAGTCCGCGTCCGGCGGCGGCGCCGGGTTCCGCGCTGAGCAGGGTCGGCAGGGCGTGGTCGTCGTCATCGACCTCGCACAGCAGGGTTTCGCCGCGGATCAGCCGGAGCTGGACCGGACGGCTGTGGGAATGCCGTAGCGCGTTGGTGACGAGTTCGCTGACCATCAGCTCGGTGGCGTCGGCGAGCCGGGCCAGGCCCCACTCGTGGAGCTGTTCGCGGACGGCGGCGCGGGCGCGGCGCACCTCGGCGGGGTCGAGGGCGAGCCGCCATTCGGCGACGTCCTCCGGTTCGATGCCGTTGAGGCGGGCCATGAGGAGGGCGACGTCGTCCTTGCGGCCGCCTCGGACGTTGAGGGCGCGGATGATGGTGTCGCAGGCGTCGTCCATGGAGGCGGCCGGGTGGGCGGCGGACTCGCAGAGGGTGGCGAGGCCGACGCCGATGTCCTCGCCGCGCATCTCGACGAGTCCGTCGGTGCACATCACCAGCCGGTCGCCGGGGTCCACGCGCACCCGCAGCGACTCGAAGGCGACCCCGCCGACGCCGATGGGCGCCCCGGTGGGGAGATCGAGGAGTTCGCTGCGGCCGTCGACGGCACGGACCAGCACGGGCGGAATGTGGCCCGCGTTGGCGAGGTGGAGTTCGCTCTCGATCGGGTCGTAGACGGCGTAGAGGCAGGTGGCGAGGTAGCCGTCGCCGAGGCGCTGGGCCAGGTCGTCGAGGTTGCGCAGGAGTTGGGCCGGCGGCAGGTCCAGGGCCGCCATGGTCTGGACGGCCGTCCGCAACTGGCCCATCATCGCGGCCGAGTTGAGGCCGTGGCCCATGACGTCGCCGACGACGAGGGCGGTGCGGGCGCCGGGGAGTTTCACGGAGTCGAACCAGTCGCCGCCGACGCGTCCGAGCAGGGTGCCCGGCAGATACCGGGTGGCGATGTCGCAGCCCGCCATGCGCGGCGGTATGTTCGGCAGCATGCTGTCCTGGAGGGTCTCGGCGACGCTCTCCTGGAAGGTGTACATGCGTGCGTTGTCGAGCACGAGGCCCGCGCGGGCGGCGAGTTCGGCGCCGGTGACGCGGTCCATGTCGTTGAACATCTCGCGCTCGGGGTGGCGCAGCAGGATCATGAAGCCGAGCACGACCTGGCGGGCCTTGAGGGGGACGACCAGCATCGAGCGGCCGGTGATCAGGGGCCGGATGTCCCGCTTCTCGAACTGCGAGGCGATGGCGTGGCCCATCTCCACACTGATGCGCGGCACCAGGACCGGCTCGCCGCTGGTCATGCACTGGAAGAACGGGGTGTGCGCGGGGAACGGCATGGCCTCGCCGACCGGGACGACGTCGTCCCAGCGGCCGGGTTCGTCGGTGTGCTCCAGGGCGACCCGGTGCCACATGGTGGTGGTGTCGGGCACGCCGTCCGGGAACCCCTCGCCGGCGACGACCTGTTCGCGCAGATAGGTGCCGGCGACATCGGTGAAGCGGGGTACGACGGCCCTGCTGACCTCGACGATGGTCCGGGACAGGTCGAGCGAGGTGCCGATCCTCCCGCTGACCTCGTTGAGGAATTCGAGGCGCTCGCGGACGGCCGCGTACTCCAGGTCCTCGCCCTCCTCGTCGGTGAGGTCGGCGGGCACGGGCAGGCCCTGGGCGGCCGCCCGTGCGGCGCGCTCCCGGCGGACCTTGCGTTCGGTGCGCCGCGCGACGCCCCAGTCGGGGGTGACGGGGACCCGGTCGTTCTGGCTGAACTCCAGGATGGGATAGCCGAGTTCGAGCACCTGGGCGACGATCCGGGCGCTCTCGTCGACGCTCATGCTGGGCAGGATCTCGGGGAGCCGGCGGGCGAGTTCCTCGGCGCCGGGGAAGTCGGTGTGCAGGGCGAATCCGGGTGCGATGCGCTCGAAGGCCACGTCCTCGGCGCCCTCGGACCGGCGCAGCCGCTCGGCGTCGGCGGCGAGCACCAGCAGCCGCTCCTCGCCGGGGCCGACCAGGGGATACGCCCACCACAGCACGTCGACGCGGTCGCGGTCCGGCACGGTGAGCCGGGCGCGGCCCGCGGCGGGGAAGTTCAGCCGTCCGTCGAGGGAGGACTCCAGGTCGGGGCCGAGGCCGTCGTAGGCCGCGTAGGCGCCGTACGGGGTGATCTCGTCGTCCTCGGGGAGCGCTCCGGAGACCGGCAGCAGGTCGAGGACGGAATGGCCGATCGCCTGTTCCCTGGCGGCGCCGAACAGGCGGCGCGCGCCGGTGCTCCAGTGGGAGACCCGCCCGTCACGGCCGACGACGACCACGGCCAGCGGGATACGGCCTGGCGCGCCCTCCCCAGCACCGAGGCTGGGAGGCGTGTCCCGCTCGCTGCCATGGTCCATGGCCAGGCCCTCTCTCCCCACGGCTCCGCGAAAGATCTGTGCCGCCCGCCACTACCGTACGGTGGCCGTCGGTTGCGATGTGTGGCAATCCGGGAATTGGTTTCACCGGAGCGCACCGGCGCGCAGGTCCGCGCCCTCGCGCCCCGTTCGGTCAGTCCTCGTGCCCCAGTTGGAGATCGCGTTCGGTGCGGCCGCCGCCCGCGACCTGGAGCACGGTGGCGACCGGCGGGTAACCGGCGGCGATGACGGTGTACTCGCCGGAGGACAGGTCGACGAACCGGAACGTTCCGTCGGGACCGGTGGTGAGGGTGTCCACGACGTTCCCGGCGGCGTCGAGCAGGGTCACGCGCGCGTCCTCGACGGGTCGGCCGCCCCCGGCCCGGACGGTGCCCTTCAGCACGGCGCCGCCGGCGAGTTCGACGTCCTGCCGGGTCTCCCGGGAGGCCTGGACGGTGACCGGGAGGGCGGCCGGACGGAAGGCGGGCGCGCTGCCGGCGAGGGTGTACTCGCCGGCCACCAGCTCGGTGATGACGTAGCCGCCCTCGCGTCCGCTGCGGGTGCTGGCGACGACCTCGCCCTGCACGTTGGTGAGCGTGACGGTGGCGTCGCGGACGGGCGTGCCGTCGGCGGTGCGGACGGTGCCCGCGAGGCGTCCGGCGCCACCGAGGACGACGTCGAGTTCGACGGGCCGTTCGCCGACGGTCACGGTGACCGCCTGCGGCTGGTGGCCGCCGGCGGCGGCGATCAGGACGTACGCCCCGGAGCCGGGCGTGGACAGGGCGTACCGCCCGTCGTCGCCGCTGGCGCCCCGGCCGATCTGCCGGCCGACGGCGTCGATGAGGGTGAGGGCGGCGCGGGGCACCACGGTCCCGTCCGGGTGCTGCACCGTGCCGCAGACCGGGATCCCGGCGCCGGTGTACGGCGAACGCGCTTGCGGGATCGGGGCGTTCACGGGGATGGACTCGGTTTCGGCGGTGTGGTGGGACACCAGCGGTTTCTCCTTGAGGAAGCAGGCGATGAGCAGGCCGAGGGCGAGCACCGGGACCAGGTAGAGGAAGATCCGGGGCATCGCGTCGGCGTAGGCGCGGATGTAGGCGTCACGCAGCGCCGGGGGCAGTGCGTGCACGAGCTGCGGGGTGAGGGACTCGGGGTCGGGCAGCCGGGCGCCGGCGTGGGCGGGCAGACGCTGGTGCAGGGCGTCGGTGAGCCGGTCGGCGAACAGGGTGCCGAAGACGGCGGCGCCGACGCTGCCGCCGATCTGCCGGAAGTAGTTGTTGGCGCTGGTGGCGGTGCCCAGGTCGGCGGGCGGTACGGAGTTCTGCACGGCGAGGATGAGCACCGGCATCACCATGCCGATGCCGGCGCCGAGCACGGCCATCCAGATGCTGTACTGCCAGCGCGGGGTGTCGACTTCGAGCCGGGAGAGGAGCCACATGCCGAGCACGGACAGCGCCCCGCCGAGCACCGGGTAGATCCGGTAGTGCCCGGTGTGGCTGATGAGCTGGCCGGCGACGATCGAGGCGCCGACGATCCCGCCCATCATGGGCAGCATCAGCAGCCCGGACTCGGTGGCCGAGGCGCCGTCGACCATCTGCAGGAAGGTCGGCAGGTAGCTGGCGGCGCCGAACAGCGCCACGCCGACGACCAGTCCGACGAGTCCGGTCACGTTGAAAACGGTGTCCCGGAACAGCCGCAGCGGGATGAGGGGTTCGGCCGCGTGGCGCTCGGCGAACAGGAACAGCACGGTGGCGACCACGGCACCGGCGCCGAGCCCGAGGATGACACGCGATCCCCACTCGTACTCCGTGCCGCCCCAACTGGTCAGCAGCACCAGGCAGGTGGAGGCGGCGGCCAGCAGGAGGGTGCCCAGGACGTCGAAGCGGGCCCGGACCCGGGGCCTGGGCAGCTTCAGTACGGCCGTGACGACGGCCAGGGTGACCAGCCCGAAGGGCACGTTGATGTAGAAGCACCAGCGCCAGGAGAGGTGGTCGGTGAAGTAGCCGCCGAGCAGCGGTCCGGCGACGGAGGCGAGGCCGAAGGCGGCGCCGATCAGACCCATGAAGCGGCCGCGCTGCCGGGGCGGCACGATGTCGGCGATGATCGCCTGGACACCGATCATCAGCCCGCCGGCGCCGACGCCCTGCACCGCGCGGAAGGCGATCAGCTGGTCCATGCTCTGCGCCCGTCCGGCCAGCGCGGAGCCGACGGCGAAGACCAGGATCGCGAACTGGAAGACGCTCTTGCGGCCGATGAGGTCGCCGAGCTTGCCGTAGACCGGGAGACCGATGGTGGAGGTGAGCAGGTAGGCGGTGATCGCCCAGGACATCCGGTCCAGGCCGTGCAGCTCGCCGACGATCCTCGGGAGCGCGGTGGCGACGATCATCTGGTCAAGGGCGGCCAGCAGCAGGGCGAGCATCAGCCCGCAGAACACCAACCGGGTGCGGCGCGGCCCGAGTCCGGAGGCCGGGGCGGTTTCCGGCGCGGGGGCGTCGGCGGGCGCCGCGGCCGGCTCCTCGTACTGCACCAGAGTCGTCCCCACGTACCGCTCCCCTCGTCGCGCCTGCGCACAGTTCCCGCCTTGTGTCCCGTAGGGCGACAACTGTGGGCAAGCACGACGAGTTACGGCACGAGACCGGTCGGGCTGGAGATCCACTCGAACCGGTGAGGGGGTTCAACGCCCCCTGTTCATCCGGCGGTTACCTACCGCCGTGGAGCAGGGCTACTTCTCGACCTCGGTGGCGAGCCTGTCGAGCACCTCGTCGTAGATCCGGCCGAGGCCCTTGGGGGCGAAGGTCTTCTCGAAGAAGCCGCCGATGCCGCCGGCCCCCTGCCAGGTGGTGTGGACCACGACCCTGGAGCCGCCCTCGCCGGCCGGGGTGACGCGCCAGGTGGTGACCATGGAGGAGTTGCGGTCCTTCTCGACCAGTTCGCCGTCGGTGGGCTCGCTGACCTCCAGGAGGCAGTCGCGGACGCGCTTGCTGGTGGCCTGGAGCTTCCAGTGGACCAGGGTGCCCTCGCCGTCGCCGCCCTCGCGCACCTCGTACTCGCTGAAGTGCTGGGGCAGCAGCTTCGCGCGCGTGCCGCTGTAGTCGGCGAGCGCGTCGAACACCGTCTCCGCGTCCGCCGCGACGACCCGCTCCGTAGTGGCCTCGACCTGCGCCATTGACTTCCTCCAGCACCTGGGTTCTCGGGGATCGGGGCAAGCCAACCACCCCGGCGCCCGGCCGCCCAAATCGGGGTGCCGGAAGCGGTCGGAAACGGTGTCCGCGCGGTCTCCACATATCGTTCGCACGATCATGGGAACAGATGTTCTATTCTGGGGGCAGTGCTACCGAGGAGGCGTCATGCGCTGGGAGAACCTCACCGAGGAGGCCGAACACGGCCGGGCCGGCACCGCGCTGTTCGGCGCGGACGCGGTCACGACCCGCACGTTCGACACGCCTGAGTTCCGGGGAATCACGTTCCACGAGGTGCGGGCACGGTCGATCATCAACCGGGTGCCGGGGGCCTCACGGATGCCGTTCGAATGGACGGTGAACCCCTACCGAGGCTGCTCGCACGCGTGCGTCTACTGCTTCGCCCGCAAGACCCACAGCTATCTGGACCTCGACACCGGGATCGGCTTCGACACCCAGATCGTGGTCAAGGTGAACGCCCCCGATCTGCTCCGCCGCCAGCTGGGCTCACGGCGCTGGCTGGGCGACCACATCGCGATGGGCACCAACGTCGACTGCTACCAGCGCGCGGAGGGCCGCTACCGGCTGATGCCGGGGATCATCTCCGCCCTCACCGAGCACGCGAACCCGTTCTCGATCCTCACCAAGGGCACCCTGATCCTGCGCGACCTCGACCTGCTGCGCCGGGCGGCGGACGTCACGGACGTCGGCATCTCGGTCTCGGTCGGCTTCGTCGACCCCGAGCTGTGGCGGACCGTGGAGCCGGGCACCCCGGCCCCCGAGCGCCGCCTGGACGTCGTGCGCGCCCTCGCCGAGGCCGGTATCGGGTGCGGGGTCCTGATGGCGCCCGTGATCCCCTTCCTGGGCGACCACCCGGCCCAACTGCGGGCCACCGTGCGGGCGATCGCGGCCGCCGGGGCCACCTCCGTGACCCCCCTGGTGCTGCATCTGCGCCCCGGCGCCCGCGAGTGGTTCATGAGCTGGCTCGCGGCCCACCACCCGCACCTGGTCCGGCGCTACGAGCGGCTGTACACGGAGGGCGCCTACGCGCCCAGGTGGTACCAGCGCCGGATCACCCGTCAGGTGCACGAGCTGGCCGAGGAGTACGGCATCGGGCCGAACCGTGCCGGCACCCCCCGCCGGATGCCGGTACCGACGGCGGAGGAGGAGCCCGCGCTGCCGGAGCCGACGCAGCTCACGCTGCTCTGAGAGCGTTCCCGACCGAGGCGTTCACAGCTGGGAGCGTTCGAGCGCAACCCTCGGCCCAATTGGGTCAATAATCGTCAGAACAGGTTCTTCCGGGTGCTGTTCCCGGGACGATGCGGCGAGGACCGTGGCACGTGCGGTCCGCGACACCTCCGTCCTGGGAGGACCCCATGCGAACACGCGCAGCCGTGCTGTGCGCCGCCGCCGCTGTCGTGGCCGGGTCGTTCACCGCCCTGCCCGCCGGCGCCACCGCCCGCGCCGCCGTCCAGGCGCCCTCGGTGGCCTGGAAGAAGTGCGGCACCACCGACTATCCGACGCTGCAGTGCGGCACCGTCAAGGCGCCCCTCGACCACCGGAACCCGGGCGGGAAGCAGATCACGCTCGCCCTCTCCCGCGTCCCGCACACCGCGTCCACGTACCAGGGCCCGCTGCTGGTCAACCCCGGCGGCCCCGGCGGCAGCGGGCTGACCCTCGCGGGCTTCGTCGCCTCCACGCTGCCGAAGAAGGTGGCGGCCCAGTACGACGTCATCGGCTTCGATCCACGCGGCGTGGGCAAGAGCAGCCCGGCGATCGACTGTGCGCCGGGCTACTTCGCCCCGGTGCGCCCCGACTCGGTGCCGGCCACGCCGGCCCTGGAGCAGGCGAACCTCAAGCGCGTGCAGTCGTTCGCGGCGGCCTGCGGCAAGAAGTACGCGAGCCTGCTGCCGTACCTCGACACGGTCAGCGCCGCCCAGGACATGGACTCCGTCCGCCAGGCCCTCGGGGCCGACCGGATCAGCTACTTCGGCTACTCGTACGGCACCTACCTGGGCGCCGTCTACGCGAAGCTGCACCCGGAGCGGATCCACCGCCTGGTCCTGGACTCGATCGTGGACCCGACGGGTGTCTGGTACGACGACAACCTGGGCCAGGACTACGCGTTCAACGACCGCCACCGCGCCCTGATGGCGTGGATCGCGAAATTCGACTCCACCTACAAGCTGGGCACCGACCCGAAGCAGGTCGAGGCCAAGTGGTACGCCATGCGGGCGGCGCTGGCGAAGAAGCCGGCGGGCGGCAAGGTGGGCGCGGCCGAGCTGGAGGACACCTTCATCCCGGGCGGCTACTACAACGGCTACTGGCCCTACCTGGCGGAGGCGTTCTCCGCCTACGTCAACGGCAAGAAGACGGCGGCGCTGGTCGAGGCGTACCGGAACTTCGCCGCCGTCGACGCCACGGGGGAGAACGGCTACAGCGTCTACGCGGCCGTCCAGTGCCGGGACGCCTCCTGGCCGCGGGACTGGAACCAGTGGCGCAAGGACAACTGGGCGGCCTACGAGAAGGCGCCGTTCATGGTCTGGAACAACGCCTGGTACAACGCGGCGTGCACCTCCTGGCCGACGTCCGACCTGAAGCCTCCGAACATCGCCAACGGCAAGCTCCCGCCGGCCCTTCTCTTCCAGGCCACGGACGACGCGGCCACCCCCTACCAGGGCGGCGTCACGGCCCACCGGCTGCTGGCCGGCTCCAGCCTGGTCGTCGAACAGGGCGGCGGCAACCACGGCATCACGCTGAGCGGCAACACCTGCCTGGACGACTACCTCGCCGCCTACCTGACCGACGGCAGGGTCCCGCACGGCGAGGGCACCGCCGACGCGGTCTGCCGGAAGACCCCGGACCCGAAGCCCCTGAGCACGAAGGCGGCGTCCACGTCGTCCCGCGGCTCGACCCTGCACGGACTGCTGGGGTTCCGCGGCTGAACCGGTCCTGACCGACCGTCGGGGGCGTTGTCAGACCCATGGTCCACCATGGACGCATGACTGACCCGACGGCGCCGAGCAGCCGTACGAGGTCGACGGGGTGCCCGTGCCCGAGGTGCGGTACGTCAGGGACCGCGACCTCACCTCGGCCTAGGGATGTGGGCCAGGGCCTGGACCGCGGCCTCGGCGAGGGTGGGATGGGCCAGCGCCTCGCTCAGGACGCGGCGGGCGCGGGTGTCGCCCAGGGTGCCGAGGCCTTCCACGCAGGCGAGGGCGACCTTGCGGTAGGGGTCGTGGGGGCGCAGCCGGCGCTCCAGGGTGGTGATGAGGGCGGGCACGGACTCCGGGGCGCGGAGCACCACCAGAAGACGGACCGGGTGCAGGGCGTAGGCGACCCGGAGTTCGTTGGTGGCGAGGGCGGCGGCCGCGCGGGCGGTGCGCGGGTCCCGCAGGGTGGCCAGGGCGTGCGCGGCGGAGGCGCACCGGGGTGGGTCGCGGTGGTTCAGGAGGAGGACCAGGGTTTCGAAGGCGCGCCGGTCGCCGGCCGTCCCCAGGCGGTACGCCGCCAACTCCCTGGCCCACAGGGGTTGTCCGGCGGCGGTGAGCACCTCCGCCAACTCGTCGTGGTCCTCGGTGGCCAGGAGCCGGTCGTAGGCGGCCGTTCCCTGCGACTCCTGTCGGAGACGCTCCGTGAGTGATCGCAACTCTTCGTCCACGAAGCCCAGCGTAGAGGGGTTGCGGGAGCCGAGGGACGTACATCACAAAGTCGGGGGGCTGGCGCGCTCGTTACCCGCCGGTTAAGCTCAATCGAGCGGGTCACCCACTCGCACCCACGCTCATTCCGGTTTGGTGACGCAGCCGTCGTGAGCATCAGGTTCGGTACCTCGTACCGGACGTACGACTCGGCTCCGGGACAGGGCCGGTCGGGATCAGCCGCTCCCAGGCGTGTGCGCGCCTGCGGCGACGGCACCGGGCGTGTGCGCCAGCAGCCCGGCAACACCCGCATTCACGCAGCTCTCATGCAGCTCTTTCCGCACCCGGTGCGCCCCTTCGGCGCACCGGGGGGCGTTTCCAGTCGTCACCCTCATTCCTGGAGTCCCGCGATGGCCACTCCCCAGTCCGACCCCTCCCTGTCCCCGCTCAGGACCGTCGCCGTCGTCGGCCTCGGCACCATGGGCACCGGTATCACCGAGGTCCTCGCGAAGGCCGGCCGCGAGGTGATCGGCATCGACGTCAGCGAGACCCAGGCCGCCGGCTCCCTCGCCGCCCTCGAGGCCTCCACCGCCCGTGCCGTGGCCCGCGGCAGGCTGACCGAGCAGGAGCGCACCGACGTCCTCGCCCGGGTCCGCACCGGCACCGACCTCACGGCCGCGGCCCACGCCGACCTCGTCATCGAGGTGGTCCCGGAGTCGTACGAGATCAAGCACCAGATCTTCCGCGAGCTGGACGGCATCGTCCGCCCCGAGACGATCCTGGCCACCGGTACCAACGCGCTCTCCGTGACCCGGCTGGCCGCCGACTCGGCCCGTCCCGAGCGCGTCCTCGGCCTGCACTTCTTCAACCCGGCCCCGGCGATGAAGCTGGTCGAGGTCGTCTCCTCGGTGCTCACCGCCCCGAGCGCGGTCGCCGCGGTCACCGACCTCGCACTGGAACTGGGCAAGGAACCGGTCGCGGTCGGCGACCGCCCCGGGTTCGTCGCGGACGGGCTGCTGTTCGGCTACCTCAACCAGGCCGCCGCGATGTACGAGGCCAAGTACGCCTCCCGCGAGGACATCGACGCGGCCATGCGGCTCGGCTGCGGCCTGCCGATGGGCCCGCTCGCCCTGCTCGACCTGATCGGCATCGACACCGCGCGGACCGTCCTGGAGGCCATGTACGCCGAGTCCCGCGACCGGCTGCACGCCCCGGCCCCCGTCCTCAAGCAGCTCAGCGAGGCGGGCCTGACCGGCCGCAAGTCCGGGCGCGGCTTCTACACCTACGAGGCCCCGGGCAGCGCCACCGTCGTCCGGGACGCGCTCACCCCGCTGGACGGTGCCGCCCTCACCACGGGCCGTACGGTCCGCTCGGTCGGAGTGGCCGGCTCCGGCACCATGGCCTCCGGCATCGCCGAGGTCTTCGCCAAGGCCGGCTACCAGGTCGTCCTCGCCGCCCGCAGCGAGGACAAGGCCCAGGCGGCGAAGGCCAGGATCGGCAAGTCCCTGGACCGCTCCGTCGGCAAGGG
The DNA here is from genome assembly GCF_040682795.1 of Streptomyces sp. NPDC051105. Taxonomy (NCBI): domain Bacteria; kingdom Bacillati; phylum Actinomycetota; class Actinomycetes; order Kitasatosporales; family Streptomycetaceae; genus Streptomyces; species Streptomyces sp. NPDC051105. Next base: position 26,128 of record NZ_JBFBBR010000001.1, read on the forward strand.
GCGGATGACCGCCGAGGCCGCGGCGGCGACGCTGGACCTGATCACCGCGGCGGGTTCGTACGACGCCTTCGCCGAGGTCGACCTGGCCGTCGAGGCGGTCGCCGAGGACCTGGAGATCAAGCGGCAGCTGTTCGCGACGCTGGACAAGGTCTGCAAGCCCGGCGCGGTCCTGGCCACCACGACCTCCTCACTGCCGGTCGTGGCCTGCGCCCGGGCCACCTCGCGTCCCCAGGACGTGATCGGCATGCACTTCTTCAACCCGGCGCCGGCCATGAAGCTGGTCGAGGTCGTCCGTACGGTGCTGACCGCCGAGGACGTCCACGCGACCGTCCGCGAGGTCTGCGCGAACATCCGGAAGCACGCCGTCGACTGCGGTGACCGGGCCGGGTTCATCGTGAACGCGCTGCTGTTCCCGTACCTCAACAACGCGATCAAGATGGTCGAGGAGCACTACGCCTCGCTGGACGACATCGACGCGGCGATGAAGCTCGGCGGCGGCTACCCGATGGGCCCGTTCGAGCTGCTGGACGTGGTCGGTCTGGACGTCTCGCTCGCGATCGAAAAGGTCCTGCACCGGGAGTTCCGCGACCCCGGCCTCGCGCCCGCGCCACTGCTTGAGCATCTGGTGGCCGCGGGCTGCCTCGGCCGCAAGACCGGCCGTGGCTTCCGCGAATATGCCCGCCGCTGAGGGCCCCGGCGACTGGTTCCCGGACGAGCGGGAGTGGGGCGGGCTGCTCGACCCGGGCGGCCGTCCCCCGCCCGCCCGGCACAGCCCTCCCCCGTCCGCCCGGCCCGGCGGTCCCCCGCCCCTCACAGGCGGGGGAAACCCCGGACATGCCCATCAAGCTGCGCACATGCAGTACGTTCGGGTCATGCCCCAGCCCGCCAGGTCCTCACGTACACCAGCCACGCCCGACGCGCCGGAAAGTGCCGCGGGCAGTCGCGCGGCCGCGCAGCGGCTCAAGATGCGCCGAGAACTGGCGGCCGCCGCGATGGAGCTGTTCGCGACCAAGGGCTACGAGGCGACCACCGTCGACGAGATCGCGGCCGCGGCCGGGGTCGCCCGCCGCACCTTCTTCCGCCACTTCCGCTCCAAGGAAGAGGCCATCTTCCCGGACCACGACGACACGCTGATCCGTGCCGAGGCCGTGCTCAACGCGGCCCCCGCGCACGAGCACCCGCTCGACACCGTGTGCCGTGGCATCAAGGAAGTCATGAAGATGTACGCGGCCCGGCCGGACATCTCGGTCGCCCGCTACAAGCTCACCCGCGAGGTGCCCACCCTCCGTGAGGCCGAGATCGCCTCGGTGGCCCGTTACGAGCGCCTCTTCACCCGCTATCTGCTCGGTCATTTCGACGAGCACGCGCACGCGGACGACGCGAACGACGACCCGCTGCTGGCCGAGGTCGCCGCGTCGGCGGTGGTCACCGCCCACAACCACGTGCTGCGGCGCTGGCTGCGGGCCGGCGGGCAGGGCGACGTGGAGGCGCAGCTGGACCACGCCTTCGCGATCGTGCGGAAGACGTTCGGGACGGGGATCGGGGCGGGCCGGGAGACCCCGCCCCGGTCCACCGCGCCGGCCACCGTGGCCTCGCAGGGCGAGGTGCTGGTGACGGTGGCCCGGACCGACGCCCCGCTCGACGAGGTGATGCGCACCATCGAGCAGGCGCTGAAGGAGCGTTGAGCGCCTGAGGGGGTGCCACGACGTGCCCTGCCGGCGGGTGCGGCATCGTCGTGGCACGCCGTACCCCACGCGGCGGAGCCGCAGATCGACACAGCCCCGCGCCCCTCTCGGGGCGCGTCGACGCCTGGTCGGTGAGAATCCCGCCGCCAAGCCAGGGGGAGGCCTCCCCCGTCACCCGATCGGCCCTCAGGGCCGGTTCCGACCGCCGCACGCGATGGCACTGCGTGCCGGGCACCGCTCGGACCGGACGGCCGAGCCGCTCTGACATCCGGACGACCTCCGCAAGTCGGGACACCTTACCCTACCGGCCGGTAGCTTTGATCGATCATCGCTCATTTGTTACGTAAAGATTTCATCTGAGAGCAAGTTCTGGCACTCAGTGCCTTGCCACCTGACACGCGGTGTCATACGTTGATGGGTGTCCGGCCTGTCCCGGCGAGCCCACCAGCCCGCCCGCCGGACGCCTGCGTCACAGGCAACCTCCCGCGCCACAAAGCGCTGCCGCAGCACCACCCACGCCGAACCGACGGCATCCTCCCAAAACCCTCAGCAGCACCGACGTAACCCTCAGCACCCCTTCCCTCAAGGGGCGCACACCGCCGGAGGCAACACCGTGACCACTCAGGCCATTCTCGACGCGATCCAGTCGCCGGACTCGACGCCGGCCGACTTCGCCGCCCTGCCCCTCCCGGAGTCGTACCGCGCGATCACCGTGCACAAGGACGAGACGGAGATGTTCGCGGGTCTGGAGACCCGCGACAAGGACCCGCGCAAGTCCACCCACCTCGACGAGGTGGCCCTGCCAGAGCTGGGCCCGGGCGAGGCCCTGGTCGCCGTCATGGCATCGAGCGTCAACTACAACTCGGTCTGGACCTCGATCTTCGAGCCGCTGTCGACCTTCGGGTTCCTGGAGCGCTACGGCCGGCTCTCCGAGCTGACCAAGCGGCACGACCTGCCGTACCACATCATCGGCTCCGACCTCGCGGGCGTGGTCCTGCGCACCGGCCCCGGCGTCAACGCCTGGAAGCCCGGGGACGAGGTCGTCGCGCACTGCCTGTCCGTGGAGCTGGAGTCGTCCGACGGCCACAACGACACCATGCTCGACCCCGAGCAGCGGATCTGGGGCTTCGAGACCAACTTCGGCGGGCTCGCCGAGATCGCGCTGGTCAAGTCCAACCAGCTGATGCCGAAGCCGAACCACCTCAGCTGGGAGGAGGCCGCCGCCCCGGGCCTGGTCAACTCCACCGCCTACCGGCAGCTGGTCTCCCGCAACGGCGCCGGCATGAAGCAGGGCGACAACGTGCTGATCTGGGGCGCGAGCGGCGGACTCGGCTCCTACGCCACCCAGTTCGCGCTTGCTGGCGGGGCCAACCCGATCTGCGTGGTGAGCAGCCCCCAGAAGGCGGAGATCTGCCGGTCGATGGGCGCCGAGGCGATCATCGACCGCAACGCCGAGGACTACAAGTTCTGGAAGAACGAGCACGAGCAGGACCCGAAGGAGTGGAAGCGCTTCGGCAAGCGCATCCGCGAGCTGACCGGCGGCGAGGACGTCGACATCGTCTTCGAGCACCCGGGCCGCGAGACCTTCGGCGCCTCGGTCTACGTCACCCGCAAGGGCGGCACGATCGTCACCTGCGCCTCCACCTCGGGCTACAACCACGAGTACGACAACCGCTACCTGTGGATGTCGCTGAAGCGGATCATCGGCTCGCACTTCGCCAACTACCGCGAGGCCTGGGAGGCCAACCGGCTGATCGCGAAGGGCAAGATCCACCCGACGCTGTCGAAGGTCTACTCCCTGGAGGAGACCGGCCAGGCCGCCTACGACGTGCACCGCAACCTCCACCAGGGCAAGGTCGGCGTCCTGTGCCTGGCCCCCGAGGAAGGCCTGGGCGTGCGCGACGAGGAGATGCGCGCCAAGCACCTCGACGCCATCAACCGCTTCCGCAACATCTGAGACACCCGAGGTCATAGATGACTGAGCGTCAGATCGCCGACGGCGGACGGGATTCCGTGCCGCAGGCGCCGAGGGAGAAGGACCGGCCGTGGCTCATGCGCACGTACGCCGGGCACTCCACGGCCGAGGCGTCCAACGAGCTGTACCGGCGCAACCTCGACAAGGGCCAGACCGGCCTGTCGGTGGCGTTCGACCTGCCGACGCAGACCGGCTACGACCCCGACCACATCCTCGCCCGCGGCGAGGTGGGCCGGGTGGGCGTACCCGTCTCGCACCTCGGTGACATGCGCCGGCTGTTCCAGGACATCCCCCTGGAGCAGATGAACACCTCGATGACGATCAACGCCACCGCCATGTGGCTGCTGGCGCTCTACCAGGTCGTCGCCGAGGAGCAGGGCGCCGACATCACCAAGCTCCAGGGCACGACCCAGAACGACATCGTCAAGGAGTACCTGTCCCGGGGGACGCACGTCTTCCCGCCGGGGCCGAGCCTCCGGCTGACGACGGACATGATCGCCTACACGGTCTCCCACATGCCGAAGTGGAACCCGATCAACATCTGCAGCTACCACCTGCAGGAGGCGGGCGCCACCCCGGTCCAGGAGATCGCGTACGCGATGTCCACGGCCGTCGCCGTCCTCGACGCCGTCCGCGACAGCGGCCAGGTGCCGCAGGAGCGCATGGGCGATGTCGTCGCCCGCATCTCGTTCTTCGTGAACGCGGGCGTCCGCTTCGTCGAGGAGATGTGCAAGATGCGCGCGTTCGGCCGCATCTGGGACAAGGTCACCCGCGAGCGGTACGGCATCGAGGACCCCAAGCAGCGGCGCTTCCGCTACGGCGTCCAGGTCAACTCGCTCGGTCTGACCGAGGCGCAGCCCGAGAACAACGTCCAGCGGATCGTCCTCGAGATGCTCGCCGTGACGCTGTCGAAGGACGCCCGCGCGCGTGCCGTGCAGCTCCCCGCCTGGAACGAGGCGCTCGGCCTGCCCCGGCCCTGGGACCAGCAGTGGTCGCTGCGCATCCAGCAGGTGCTCGCCCATGAGAGCGACCTGCTGGAGTACGAGGACATCTTCGAGGGCTCGCACGTCATCGAGGCGAAGGTCGCCCAGCTGGTCGAGGACTCCCTCGCCGAGATGGACCGGATCCAGGAGATGGGCGGCGCGATGGCAGCCGTCGAGTCCGGCTACCTCAAGTCGCAGCTGGTCTCCTCGCACGCGGAGCGCCGGGGCCGGATCGAGTCCGGGCAGGAGAAGATCGTCGGCGTCAACATCTTCGAGACGACCGAGCCCAACCCGCTCACCGCCGACCTGGACACCGCGATCCAGACGGTCGACCCGGCGGTCGAGGCCCGGGTGGTGGCGGCGATCGGCCACTGGCGCGACACGCGCTACCAGCCGCCGTTCAATCACCCGCGGCCCTGCAAGGCGCTGGAGCGGCTGAAGGAGGCCGCCAAGGGCACCGGCAACCTCATGGAGGCCACCTTGGAGTGCGCCCGCGCCGGGGTCACGACCGGCGAGTGGGCGGGCGCGCTGCGGGAGGTGTTCGGCGAGTTCCGGGCGCCCACCGGGGTCTCCTCCGCTCCCGTCGCCGTGCCCGTCGAGGCGGGCTCGGCGCTGGCCGAGGTGCGCGCCAGGGTGGACGCCACGGCACGCGACCTGGGCACCGGCAAGCTGCGGTTCCTCGTGGGCAAGCCGGGTCTTGACGGGCACTCCAACGGCGCCGAGCAGATCGCGGTGCGGGCCAGGGACGCCGGCTTCGAAGTGGTGTACCAGGGCATCCGGCTGACGCCCGAGCAGATCGTGGACGCGGCCCTCGCCGAGGACGTGCACGCGGTCGGCCTGTCGATCCTGTCCGGCTCGCACGCCCAGCTGGTCCCGGACGTCCTGGAACGACTCCGTGTGGCCGGTGCCACAGATATACCCGTGATCGCCGGTGGCATCATCCCGAATGGTGACGCCGAGCAGCTCAGGGAAGCCGGAGTGGCCGCGGTCTTCACCCCGAAGGACTTCGACATCACCGGAATCATCGGCCGCATCGTCGACGAGATCCGGAAAGCGAACAAGCTCGACCCCCTGGAGGTCCCCGCATGACCGCCCGCCCGTCGCCCGCCACCACCCCTCCAACGAGCGGCTCCGCCGCACACCTTCCCGCTGTCAACCGGCTCCGCCCGCGGCGCTCCTGCCTGGCCGTGCCCGGCTCGAACCCCCGCTTCCTGGAGAAGGCGCAGGGTCTCCCGGCGGACCAGGTCTTCCTGGACCTGGAGGACGCGTGCGCGCCGCTCGCCAAGCCCGAGGCGCGGCACACCATCGTGAAGTTCCTCAACGAGGGCGACTGGACCGGCAAGACGCGCGTGGTCCGCGTCAACGACTGGACGACCGAGTGGACGTACCGTGACGTCGTGACCGTCGTCGAGGGCGCCGGCCAGAACCTCGACTGCATCATGCTGCCGAAGGTGCAGACGGCCCAGCAGGTCGTCGCGCTGGACCTGCTGCTCACCCAGATCGAGAAGACCATGGGCTTCGAGGTCGGCAAGATCGGCATCGAGGCGCAGATCGAGAACGCCCAGGGCCTGAACAACGTCAACGAGATCGCGCAGGCCTCCCCGCGCGTCGAGACGATCATCTTCGGCCCGGCCGACTTCATGGCGTCCATCAACATGAAGTCGCTGGTCGTGGGCGAGCAGCCGCCCGGCTACCCGGCGGACGCCTACCACTACATCCTGATGAAGATCCTGATGGCCGCCCGCGCCAACAACCTCCAGGCGATCGACGGCCCCTACCTCCAGATCCGCAACATCGACGGCTACCGCGCGGTCGCCCAGCGCGCCGCGGCCCTCGGCTTCGACGGCAAGTGGGTGCTGCACCCGGGCCAGGTCGAGGCGTCCAACGAGATCTTCTCGCCGTCGCAGGAGGACTACGACCACGCCGAGCTGATCCTGGACGCGTACGACTACTACACGTCCGAGGCGGGTGGCAAGAAGGGCTCCGCGATGCTCGGTGACGAGATGATCGACGAGGCCAGCCGCAAGATGGCCCTGGTCATCTCCGGCAAGGGCCGGGCCGCCGGCATGCAGCGCACGTCGAAGTTCGAGATCCCGGAGGCGTGAGCGCGATGCAGTTCGGACGCACGTACGAGGAGTTCGAGGTCGGGGCGACGTACAAGCACTGGCCCGGAAAGACGGTCACGGAGTACGACGACCACCTGTTCTGTCTCCTCACCATGAACCACCACCCGCTCCACATGGACACGAACTACGCCGAGAAGACGACGGACTTCGGCAAGAACGTGGTGGTCGGGAACTACATCTACTCGCTGCTGCTGGGCATGAGCGTGCCGGACATCTCCGGCAAGGCGATCGCCAACCTGGAGATCGAGTCGCTCAAGCACGTGGCGCCGACCTTCCACGGCGACACGATCTACGGCCAGACGACCGTGCTCGACAAGTGGCCCTCGAAGTCGAAGAACGACCGCGGGATCGTCTACGTCGAGACCAAGGGCTACAAGCAGGACGGCACGCTGGTGTGCGTTTTCCGCCGCAAGGTGATGGTGCCGACCGAGACGTACATCAAGGAGCGCGGCGGCGAGCAGCCGGGCCGCCCGGAGCTCAAGGAGCAGGAGAAGTAGCCATGGCCCGTCTCGCCCAGACCGCCGGTCTGACCGACGTCCAGCAGGAGATCCTCTCCACCGTCCGCGACTTCGTGGACAAGGAGATCCTCCCGGTCGCCACCGAGCTGGAGCACCGCGACGAGTATCCCCAGCAGATCGTCGACGGCCTGAAGGAGCTCGGCCTCTTCGGCCTGATGATCCCCGAGGAGTACGGCGGCCTGGGCGAGTCCCTCCTGACGTACGCGCTGTGCGTCGAGGAGATCGCCCGCGGCTGGATGTCCGTCTCCGGGATCATCAACACGCACTTCATCGTGGCGTACATGCTCAAGCAGCACGGCACGCAGGAGCAGAAGGAGCACTTCCTGCCGCGGATGGCGGCCGGCGACATCCGGGGCGCGTTCTCGATGTCGGAGCCGGGGCTCGGCTCGGACGTGTCGGCGATCACCTCGAAGGCGGTGAAGGACGGCGAGGAGTACGTCCTGAACGGCCAGAAGATGTGGCTGACGAACGGCGGTACGTCGTCCCTCGTGGCCGTCCTCGTACGAAGTGACGAAGGCCACCCCGAGGGCACCGCGCCCCACAAGTCGATGACGACCTTCCTGGTCGAGAAGGAGCCCGGCTTCGGAGAGGTCCGCCCCGGCCTCACCATCCCGGGCAAGATCGACAAGATGGGCTACAAGGGCGTCGACACCACCGAACTGATCATGGACGGGCTCCGGATTCCGGCCAATCGGGTGCTCGGCGGGGCCACCGGCCGAGGTTTTTACCAAATGATGGACGGAGTCGAGGTCGGCCGCGTCAACGTGGCGGCCCGCGGCTGTGGTGTCGCGCAGCGTGCGTTCGAGCTGGGTGTCCGGTACGCCCAGCAGCGTCACACTTTCGGCAAGCCGATCGCCCAGCACCAGGCCATCCAGTTCAAGCTCGCGGAGATGGCCACCAAGGTCGAGGCCGCGCATGCCATGATGGTCAATGCCGCACGCAAAAAGGACTCGGGGGAACGAAACGACCTTGAGGCCGGGATGGCGAAGTACCTCGCCTCCGAGTACTGCAAGGAGGTCGTGGAGGACGCCTTCCGGATCCACGGCGGCTACGGCTTCTCCAAGGAGTACGAGATCGAACGTCTCTACCGTGAGGCACCGATGTTGCTGATCGGCGAGGGTACCGCCGAGATCCAGAAAATGATCATCGGGCGAAGGCTGCTCGAAGAGTATCGATTCCAGGGCTGATTGTCCGGGTACGGGGTGTTTTCTTCGAGAAGAAGATCACACCCCGTCAGCGGTCTTCGGCCGCCGACTCGGCTTCCTGGCTTGCCCAGTTGCAGCCCCCGACCGGTACCATCCCGGAAAGCCGCCGTCCCCATTTCCCGCGCGGCATCATCCGCTACGAAGGTCATCCATGCCCCACAGCCAAACCTCTGCACATCGAGACAGCCTGGCCGGCGTACGCCTCGCGCGCGGAGCATCGCCGTGGCTTCTCCCGACCGTCGCCACCGCAGCCGTCAGCCTCCTCCGCGCCCGTCGCTCCGGCGCCGCGAAGGCCGTCGCCGTACCCGCCACCGCGCTCGCGGCGGGCATGCTGTGGTTCTTCCGCGACCCCGAGCGTGAGATCGCCCAGGGCCGTGTCATCTCGCCTGCCGACGGTGTGGTGCAGAGCATCATGCCGTGGAAGGACGGACGCACCCGCGTCGCCATCTTCATGAGCCCGCTCAACGTCCACGTCAACCGCGCGCCCCTGTCGGGCCAGGTGACGTCGGTGGAGCACATCCCCGGTGGCTTCGTTCCCGCCTTCAACAAGGAGAGCGAGAACAACGAGCGCGTAGTCTGGCATTTCGACACCGAACTCGGCGACATCGAGATGATCCAGATCGCCGGCGCGGTGGCCCGTCGCATCGTGCCCTACATCCCGCAGGGCACGAAGGTCGAGCAGGGCGACCGCATCGGTCTGATCCGCTTCGGCTCGCGCGTCGACCTCTACCTGCCCGAGGGCGTGGAGGTCGCGGTCGAGGTCGGGCAGAAGACCGTGGCTGGGGTGACTCGCATTGACCGTGATTGATCCGGAGACCCAGGCGGGCTGGGTGCCCGAGGCCGACGAGGTCGGCGACGACGAGGAGGAGATGCCGCTCTCTCTCCGCCTCTCGATAGCGGACACCCTCACGCTGGGCAACGCCACGTGTGGCTTCATGGCGGTGTACTTCACCACCACCGGCATCCTGATCCCGCACCTCACCGGGGACGACCAGTCGGCGGGCATGGCGCGGCACAGCGCCGCCACCGCGGTCATCCTCATGCTCTGCGCGGCGGTCTTCGATCTGTTCGACGGCCTCGTCGCACGCAAGCTGCGCTCCTCCCCCATGGGCGCCGAGCTGGACAACCTCTCGGACCTGATCAGCTTCGGTCTGGCCCCCGCGTACTTCGTGCTCGTCTACGGCATGGTGGCCGACGACGCGTACCAGAAGGTGGCCGCGGTCGGAGCGGTGGTCGTGCTGCTGGCGGTGGTGCTGCGGCTGGCGCGCTTCAGCTGCGTGACACCGCCGAACGGCATGTTCCAAGGCATGCCGTCGCCGTTCGGCGCGCTCACGGTCGTCTCGATCGTGCTGCTCGAGCTGCCCTTCTTCGCGACGCTGCTTGCCATCCTCGGCACGGCGTGGCTGATGGTGAGCCGGGTGGAGTACCCGAAGCCGCGCGGGCGTCTCGCCGGGGCGATGCTGGCCTGGATCGTCCTCTCGATGGGGCTCCTGGCGGCCTGGGCCTTCGACGCCCCCGGCGGCCAGCTCCTCCTCCAGACCGGCTGTGCGCTGCAGCTGGTGATGGGCGCGGTGATCCCGCTGTTCGCCACGGCCCGCCGGGTGAACCACATCCGCGACAACAGGCGCGAGGCACGGGCGGCGCAGCTGCCCTGAGCCTCGTGACGACGCGAAACGGGTGTGGCCCGAGCCTCGTAGGCTCGGGCCACACCCGTTTCTGGTTCAAGGGCATACGGCGTTTGCCTTTGACCGGTCAACCACCCCTGGCCGGGGCCGAGTTGCGCAGGACGAGACAGGGGAGGACGGTGGAATTGGGTTGAACTTTACGGGGATTTGTCCCCATTCGGGGATGGGGATCGCTCCCCTCCTACGGATCGGAGGACAGCCATGGCCGCATTCACGCAGAAGGACTACTCGGTCACGCACGTCTCGAGGCTTCCGGCGAACGAGGGCGACACCGTGAAGCTCTTCGTCCGCGAGTACGACGGCACCCAGGGCAACCAGCCCCGCGAACCGGTGCTGATGCTCCACGGCAGGAGCGTGCCGGTCCTCGCCGGGTACGACCTGACGGTCCCCGGGTCCGCCATCGACTACAACTGGGCACAGGACCTGGCCAAGCACCACTTCGACGTCTTCATGATGGACCTGCAGGGCAATGGACGGTCGCCACGTCCGAAGATGGACGAGCCCCGCAACGCCAGCCCGGCGCAGCGCGCCGTCCTGTCGCCCAATCCCCTCTCGCCCCCGTACACCGGGCCGCCGCTGTACCCGCACCAGCTGAGCAACACCGACAGCGAATGTGCGGAGCTCGCCACCGTGGTCGACTTCATCAGGTCGCTGCCCGGCAGGAACAAGCCGATGGACTTCATCGGCTGGTCCGCCGCGGCGCCGTCCATGGGGCCGTACACCCTCCAGCACCCCGAGATGGTCAAGAGCCTGTTCCTGCTCGCCCCGATCTTCCCGCCTGCGGGGCGGTGGTCGGGCGACCTCGCGGACCCCTTCGCCCTTCCGGCGGGCACCTCGCTGCCGGTCTCCGACCCGCCCACGCTGTACGGCTTCCCCATGTTCGTCAGCGACAGGAAAGGCTTCGTGGACGCCTGGACCCGCGAGCAGGGCAACCCACCCCAGCGGGAGCCCGGCATGGAGGACGCGGCGTGGGCCGCCATGATGGCGAACGACCCCGTCGGCAGCACATGGGGCCGGGAGCTGTCACCCGGCGTGTACGAGGGCATCCACCGGTTCCGGAACCTCTACTCCTGGGGCTGGACCAAGGAGACGGTGCCCTACCAGGACGCGTTGGGCAACTACGTCCTCGGTGACCGGGTTCCGGTCGCCATCGTCTACGGAGAACTGGACAAGACGGCCAACACCCAGCCGAACGTCCCGGTTCCCCCACCCCTGCGCTTCTCCGTGCCGGCCCTCTACAAGGCCATCGGAGGGCCCGAGAAGCTGATGTTCCAGCTGGAGGGTGCGGGACACTCCGTAGTCTGGGAGCGCCCCGCCGAGATCGTGCACGACATCGCGTTCCAGTGGCTCCACAACAAGCACAAGGTGTGGGGCCTGACGAGCGGCAGCTACTACCGCGACTCGACGGGCGCCCTGACGCCGGTCTAGTAGGCCGCCGTCAGCAGCAAAAGTCCCGCGCGATCTGCTCGGCGACCCGCTCCAGGATCGGTCCGGCGTCCGCGATGCACTTCACCACGTCCGGTTCCACCTCAGTGAGCGGGTAGGCACGGCGGATGCCGGCCCGGCCGAGCGCCTGCGGCGGCAGGGCGAGGCGGCCGCACACCGCCACCACCTCCTTGTCGGCGGCGCGCGCCGCGGCCGCCACGCCGGCCGGCGCCTTCCCGTGCAGGGTCTGCTCGTCCAGCGACCCCTCACCCGTGATCACCAGCGAGGCCCGCTCCAGCGCGGGCGCGAAACCCAGGACGTCGAGCATGACCTCGATACCGGGCCGGAAGCGGGCGCCGAGCAGCAGGGCGCCGTATCCGATGCCCCCGGCGGCCCCCGCGCCCGGCGCGGCCGCGTACTCGACGGCGCGCGGGCCGGCCTCGGCCTCCAGGACCTTCGTGAAGTGGCTCAGCGCCTCGTCCAGGGCCGCCACGTCGTCCGGCGAGGCCCCTTTCTGCGGCCCGTACACGGCGGGCGCGCCCTTCGGGCCGGTGAGCGGGTTGTCGACGTCGCTGGCGAGGACCAGGTCGATGCCGGACAGGCGCGGGTCCAGCCCGGACAGGTCCACGCGGGCCAGGTCGGCGAGGCCGCCGCCGCCCGGCGGAACCGGTTCGCCGTCCTCGTCCAGGAACCGCGCCCCGAGCGCCGACAGCATCCCGGCGCCACCGTCGGTCGTGGCGCTCCCCCCGACACCGAAGACGATCGTGCGCGCACCCGCGTCCAGCGCGGCCCGCAGCAGCTCTCCGGAACCGTACGTGGAGGCCGTCAGGGGCGCGAAGACCCCGCGGGGCAGCCGCTGCAGGCCGCTCGCCTCGGCCATCTCGACGACCGCGGTGTCGCCGCGCAGCGCGAACGCGGCGGTGACCTCCTGCCCCAGCGGGCCGGCGACCTCCCGCTCGTGCCGTTCGAATCCGGCCGCGACGGCCGCCGCCACCGTGCCGTCCCCGCCGTCCGCGACGGGCAGCGCCTCGACGTCGAGGCCGGGCACGACCCGCTTGAGTCCCGCCGTGACCCGCTCGGCGACCTCTACGGCCGTCAGCGAGCCCTTGAACTTGTCCGCGGCGATGAGCACGCGCTGTGTCACCTGTATCCCCTTGCTCTCCGGGCCTCGCGCACGTCAAGGCCAGTCGCGCCGCTGTGACCTTAACCGGAGGACACCCTCGCCGTCATGCCGCGCCCGAACCCTGGGAAAGGGTCGGCAACCGCCTGGGAAGGCAAGGCGGCGGAAAACGGGTAGACCACAGCCATGAGCAGTCCGGGGCAAGGATTCTCCGACCGAGTGCTCGGCGGCTGGCTCGGCCGGATCGCGGGCAACATGCTCGGCAAACCGGTCGAGAGGGGCGACCTGTGGACCCAGGAGCGCATCGACGGCTATCTGCGGCGGGCCGCCGCCCTGCCACTCACCGACTACCTCCCCGAGCCCGCCGACGAGCGCGACGCCCTCGCCCTGCGGCCCGAGTGGCGCCAGTGCGTGCGCGGGCGGATCCACGGCAGCTGCCGCGACGACGACGTCGACTACGCGATCCTCGGTCTGCACCTTCTGGAGACCCACGGCTTCGGCTTCAGCACCGAGCAGGTCGGCGCGCTGTGGCTGCAGCGGCTGCCGTACCTCCAGACGTTCACGGCGGAGCGGGCCGCCTACCGCAACCTCGTCAACGGGCTGAAACCGCCGCTCACCGCCACCTACGACAACCCCTACCAGGAGTGGATCGGCGCCCTGATCCGCGCCGACGTCTTCGGCTGGACCTCCCCCGCCGCCCCGCGCCGGGCCGCCGCCCTGGCCCGCCGCGACGCCGTGCTCTCCCATTCGGGGAACGGGGTGTACGGCGCGATGTGGGCCGCCGCGCTGATCTCGGCGGCGTTCACCGCGCCGACGGTACGACAGGCGGTCGACACCGCGCTCACCGTCATACCGGCGAGCTGCCGCCTGGCGCGGACCGTGCGCCGGGTCGTCTCCCTGTACGAGACCCGGCTGAGCTGGGAGGACACCCTCGCCACCGTCTCCGGCGAGACATCCGGCCTCGGCTGGATCCACACCGTCCCGAACGTGGCCGTGCTCACCGCCGGGCTGCTCTACGGCGACGGCGACTTCACCCGGACCATCGCCCTCACCGTGCGCGGCGGCCTGGACACCGACTCCAACGGGGCGACGGCGGGTTCGGTGGCCGGGGTGATGACCGGCGCGACGGCCGTCCCGGACCAGTGGCAGGCCCCCCTTGAGGACACGGTTCGCAGCGCCGTCTTCGGCTTCGACGGGGCCCGCATCAGCGACCTGGCGGAGCGCACCGTGCGTCTCGCCCGGACGAGCACGGAGTCCGCACTCGCTACGCTTCCCGTGTGACCACGACTGACGCCTACGCCGCGTACATCGCGAGCCTCCCCCGGATCCTCGCCGGGGCCGCCGCGCTCTTCCGGGACACCGAGGGACGGGTGCTGCTCGTCGAGCCCAACTACCGGGAGGGCTGGGCGCTGCCGGGCGGGACCGTCGAGTCCGACGACGGGGAGACCCCGCGGCAGGGCGCCCGCCGGGAGACCCTGGAGGAGATCGGCCTGGACCGCGAGCTGGGCCGGCTGCTCGCGGTGGACTGGGTGCACGGCACGGGCCGACCGCCGATCGTCGCCTATCTGTACGACGGCGGCGTCCTCTCCGACGCCGACCTCAAGGCGATCCGGCTCCAGGAGGAAGAGCTGCTGTCCTGGCGGCTGGTCCCCCGCGCCGAGCTGACCGCCCACCTGCCGGGCGCACTGGGCCGCCGCGTCCTGACCGCACTGGACGTCCTGACCGAGGGCACGGGCGCCGCCGAGCTGGAGAACGGCGACCGGGTGGGCTGACCGGCCCCCCGATGTCCGCTCGCCGCCCACACCGGGCCCGCCTCACCCTCGAACACATGCCCAAGCCCCTCGCCGCCCTCCTCAGCGGCGCCGGTATCCCGACCGGCAGGGGCCTCCGTCGGCTTCCTCGTCGTGCGGTGACCCGGGCGGTGAGCGCACCTGGTACCGAAGGACCGAGCCTCGGTCTGAGACCGGCGCGGCGTCACGGGAATCGGTCGGAGCGGTGCACCGGGGACACCACCGCACCCGGATATCCGTTCGCCTCCGTCAGCGCAGGCGTCCTAGTCTCGGCCCATGAACAAGCCTCTCGTCGCCCTCCTGAGTGGCGCAGGCATCTCCACCGATTCCGGGATTCCTGATTATCGCGGGCCCAACGGTCTGTGGCGCCGGGATCCCGAGGCCGAGAAGCTCGTGACCTACGACTACTACATGGGCGACCCGGAGATCCGGCGCCGGTCCTGGCAGATGCGTCGCAAGAACCGCGCGCTCCAGGCCGAGCCGAACGCCGCGCACCGGGCGGTGGCCGACCTGGAACGGTCCGGCGTGCCGATCAGGGTCATCACTCAGAACGTGGACGGGCTGCACCAGCTCGCCGGGATGCCCGCCCGCAAGGTGCTCGAACTGCACGGCTCGGCGCGCAGTGTGGTGTGCACCAAGTGCCACGCGCGGGGGCCGATGGTGGACGCGATCGCCCGCGTCGAGGCCGGCGAGGACGACCCTCCGTGCCTGGATTGCGGGGGCATCCTCAAGTCGGCGACCGTGATGTTCGGCGAGCGCCTCGACCCGGTCGTCCTCGGCGAGGCCCTCGCCATCAGCAAGGCCTGCACGGTGTTCATCGCCGTCGGCAGCAGCCTCCAGGTACAGCCCGCCGCCGGCCTCGCCGGTGTCGCCGCCGACCACGGCGCCCGGCTCATCATCGTCAACGCCGAGCCGACACCGTACGACGACCGGGCCGACGAGATCGTCCGGGAACCGATCGGGACGGCACTGCCCGCGCTGCTGCGGCGGCTCGGGGAGGCAGGCTCGTAACGGTCACCCCTGGCCGGCGGACGTACGGCGGTCGCGGTGCTCGCGGACGGCGGTCAGCCAGTGATCAGCCGTGGCGCCGGGGTCGGTCAGTGCCGTGCCCTGCACATGGGTGCCCCAGAGGTCGGGGTGGAACACTCCGTCCTCCACCTCGGCCTCGGGTGCGACCAGGACCGGGACGCGCAGGGCCACGGCCATGCCCGCCTCCAGTTGCAGCCAGGGAGACGTCCACCAATCGGCCGACCGGGCTTCCTCCTTGGTGTCCGGTCGCCAGACGGCGGACCGCGCGTCGAGCTGCCTGAAGCCGAGGAGGAGCGCGCCGTCGCTGTGGGAGAACAGTCCGGTCAGCAGACGCCAGGGATCCGCGCCGTAACTGTCCCGGGTCACGCGGACGACCTCGCACGACCGGTGCTCCAGCCAGGCCACCCAGCGTTCCAGATCGGGCTGCTGTTGCGGGGTGAGGATGGATGGCGCCCCCAGGAAGACGCGCGGGCGGTCGGTGACGCTGATGTTCATACGGGTTCTTCGCTGACTACTCTGCCGTTCGAGTCCAATAGACCCATTATGTCCGCCGGTACGTCGACGGCCCCGGAGAACTGCGCGCCGCCGAGCCGTGCCCGGGAGAAGTTCGCGCCTGTCAGACGCGCTCGTCTGAAGTCCGCGCCGGTCAGGACGGCGTCGGCCAGCACGGCGTCCACCAGCGTGGCCCGGTAGAAGACCGCCCCGCTGGCGACGGCCCCTTTCAACGACGCGCCCGTGAGGTCGGCCTCGAAGAGGTCGGCGTGGGTGAGGTCGACCTTCTTCCTATCCCCCTCCTTGCGGCCCAGGTAGGCCCGCGTCAGGTTGCAGCCCTGCAGATCGGCCCGGGCGAGACTGGGCGCGTACCACAGACCGTCGGCGAGCACCTTCTGGATGTTGCCCGTCTCGGACTCTCTGAGCAGTCCGGTGATCACGGCTACCGCCTCGTTGGCGTAGGGCGTGCGGCCGGCGCCCTGTTCCGAGTTGGTGTCGAAGAACCGGCGCATCAGGATTGCCGCGGCCATCTGCTGGGTCGAGTTGTCCGACGCCAGGGCCTCCATGACGTCCCTGAACGCCGTGCCGACCGCTGCCGACCGATCGCGTTTGCGCTGGAAGTTGACGACTCCGAGCACACTGACGCCGACGGTGGCGAAGGTACCGACGATTCCGGTCCAGACCTGCACGTCGCTGGCCGCCATCTCACCCCTGTGGTCGAAGGCCCGTTCCGTGCGTGACCCTACCCGGACTCGGAGTTCAGAAGAGGCCCGCGCCCCGTTCGAAGGCCAGCAGGCGCTGCTTGCGGGGCAGACCGCCGCCATAGCCGGTGAGGCCGCCGTTCGCGCCGATCACGCGGTGGCAGGGGACGATGATGCCGACGGGGTTCTTGCCGTTGGCCAGGCCGACCGCGCGGGAGGCCTGCGGATTGCCGAGGGCGTCGGCGAGTTCGCCGTAGGTGCGGGTCTGGCCGTACGGGATCCTGGTCAGCTGGTCCCAGACACTGCGCTGGAACGGGGTCCCGGCCAGGCGGAGTTCGACGGTGAACTCCTTCAACTCACCCGCGAAGTAGGCGGCGAGCTGTTCCTCGGCCTCGGCGAAGAGGTCGTCGTCGCGGGCGCCGAAGGTCTCCTCGGGCGGGCGGTGGCGCTGGGCCTCCATGTAGAGACCGCAGAGCGTGCCGTCCTCGGCGACCAGGGTGAGGGGGCCGTAGGGGCTGTCGGTGACGGTGTGGTTCTTCACGGAAAGGTCCTTACACGGGAAGGAAGTTGATCGGGTGACTGTCGGTCGCCCACAGGTACTGCACCGCGTAGGCCCGCCAGGGGCGCCAGGCTGCCGCGCGGCCGGTGAGGGCGGCCGGAGTGCCGGGCAGGCCCAGTTCCTGGGCGGCGCGGCGGATTCCGAGGTCGGTGGGGAGGAAGGCGTCGGGGTCGCCGAGGGCGCGCATGGCGATGACGTCGACGGTCCAGGGGCCGAAGCCGGGGAGTTCGAGGAGCTTGGCGCGGGCCTCCGCCCAGTCGCTCTCCACGCCCAGCTGGAGGGTGCCGTCGACGAGTCGGCCGACCAGGGTGGTGAAGGTGGTACGGCGGGTGCGGGGCATCGCCAGGGACTCGGGGGGCAGTTCGGCCAGCGCCTCGGGGGTCGGGAAGAGGTGGGTGAGGCCGCCCTCCGGGTCGTCCACGGGGGTGCCGTGGGCGGTCACCAGGCGGGCCGCGTGGGTGCGGGCGGCGGCCGTGGAAACCTGCTGGCCCAGCACGGCCCGGACCGCGAACTCCGCCTCGTCGACCGTACGGGGCACCCGGCGGCCGGGCGCTTTGTCCACCAGCGGAGCCAGGACGGGGTCGGTGCGCAGCAGGTCGTCGACCGCGACCGGGTCGGCGTCCAGGTCGAGCAGCCGCCGGCAGCGGCTGATGGCGACGGGGAGGTCCCGCAGATCGCTGAGGGTGAGTCGGCAGGCGATGTGGTCGGGCTTAGGGGCGAGGGCCACGATGCCATGGCCGTACGGCAGCCGCAGGGTCCGCCGGTAGGAGCCGTCCCGCCACTCCTCGACGCCGGGGACGGCGGTGGCCGCGAGGTGGCCGAAGAGGTTGTCGGGGTTGAGGGGGGCGCGGAAGGGCAGCCGGAGGGTGAGCACGCCCGGGGCGAGATGCGCCGAGCGCGGGCGGCGGTTGCGCAGCTCGCTCGGGGAGAGCGCGAAGACCTCGCGGACGGTGTCGTTGAAGGTGCGGATCGAGGCGAAGCCGGCCGCGAAGGCGATCTCCGCCATCGGCAGGGCGGTCGTCTCGATCAGCAGGCGTGCCGTCTGGGCGCGCTGGGCCCGGGCGAGGGCCAGCGGGCCGGCGCCGAGCTCGGCGAGAAGCTGGCGTTCGACCTGCCGGGGGCTGTAGCCGAGGCGGACGGCGAGGCCGGGCACGCCCTCGCGGTCCACGACCCCGTCGGCGATCAGCCGCATGGCGCGGGCGACCAGGTCGGCGCGCTGGTTCCACTCCGGGGAGCCGGGGCTGGTGTCCGGGCGGCAGCGCTTGCAGGCCCGGAAGCCGGCCTGCTGGCAGGCGGCCGCGCTCGGGTAGAACGTCATGTTCTCGGGCTTGGGCGGAACCACCGGGCAGCTGGGCCGGCAGTAGATGCGGGTGGTCAGGACGGCCGTGAAGAACCAGCCGTCGAACCGTGCGTCCTTCGACTGCACGGCTCGTACACAGTGCTCTCGGTCGAGGTTCGTCCCTTTCTGCATGGGTCCAGCATCGGTCACCGGGCGGGGCCGAGGCTGGCGGAAATCCGACACGTAGGTGAGCGGGCCTGTGGCTCCGTGACCGCCGGTGCGACGGCATTCCCCGTTCGCGAAGTACGCGAAGTAAGCGAAGTAGGCGAGGTACGCGAAGTACGCGAAGTACGCGAAGGCGCGACCGTGGGCCGGGCTCACTCCGTCCCGTCCCGCTCGGCACCCCGCACCGACCGCACCCGCTCCGCCGCCACGAGGAAGCCGACCATCGCCCCGCCCCCGGCTCGCCGGGTCGCGGACACCGTTCCCCCGTGAACTCGCGCCACCTCCCGCACGATGGCCAGGCCGAGCCCCGAACCGGGCAGTCCCCGGGCCGTGTCGGCGCGGTAGAAGCGGTCGAAGACACGGGGAAGGTCGGCGGTGTCGATGCCGGGCCCCCGGTCGGAGACGATGACCGCGCCCGCCCGGATCCGCACCTCGATCGGCTCCCGGCCGTCGGGATCGAACTTGGCGGCGTTCTCCAGGAGGTTCCCGATGGCCCGCTCGAGGGCGTACCGCAGGCCCTGGACCACCGAGCCGTCGGAGTCGATGCGCACCAACCGTCCGGTACGGCGGTACACGCGCCGTGCCCCGCGCCCGGCCAGCTCGGCCAGGTCCACGGGCCCGTCCGGCTCGTCCCGGCTCCCGGCGAGGGCCAGTTGGACGAGTTCGTCGACGAGGAGTCCGAGTTCGCGGGTCTCGCCCTCGACGTCGTCGAGGACCCGGGCGTGGGCGTCCGGGGCGAGTTCGGCCGCCCTGCGCAGCACGGTGGCGTTGGTGAGCAGGCTGGTGAGAGGGGTGCGGAGCTCGTGGGCGGCGTCCTGGACGAGCCGTTCCTGCGCCTCCCGTGCGGCGGTGAGCCGGGCGAGCATGCGGCTGAACGACATCGACAGCCGGCCCACTTCGTCCCGACCGCCGGCTCCGGCGATCCCCCCTCCCGGGCCGGCAGCGTCGGCTTCCGCCGGGAAACCCGTGCCGTCGAGGCCGGCCAGGCTCTCCGCGCTGACCTGCTCGGCGGTCCGGGCCAGCTGTTCCAGCCGCCGGGCGATGCGCCGGGCGAGCAGCCGGCCCGCGCCGGCCGCGAGGAGGGTGACGGCGAGGGACGCGCCGGCCATCTCCCGGGCCATGCCGCCGAGCACGTAGTGCGTCTGGTCGATCCGCACCGCGACCTGGAGGGCGCCGCGGCCGCCGCCCAGGGCGGTGGTCAGCTCTCGGTAGGTGTGGCCGCCCACGGCGGACTCGGCGGTGTCGGTCCGGCCGGGCGCGCCGGAGGCGGCGAGGCCGCGTACGGCGCCGGACACCGGAAGCTCGACGGGCGGTCCCGCGAGGTGGCTGGGCGTGCCGTCCGGGGCCACGGACCGCACCACGAGCTGCCGTTCCTTCTCGTCGCCGGGGCCCGGCAGGTCCGGCCCGGGGTAGAGCGCGGGGCCCCGGGACATCGCGTCGACGACGGCGAGTGCCCCGGCCCGGTCCCGCACCACGGCCACCGTGGTGGATTTCAGGGTGCGGTCGGTCTCCGCGAGGACGCGGTCGGAGGCCGCACGGTAGCTGAGCAGCCCGACCAGGGCGGCCACCACGGCGCCGACCGCGGCGAAGGAGAGGGCGAGGCGTGCGCGCAGGCTCATGGGCGGCGCACCGCGTAGCCCACCCCGCGCACGGTGTGGATCAGCTCGGGCGCCCCGGCGCCGGCGAGCTTGCGCCGCAGGTAGCCGACGTAACCGGCGAGGTTCCTGGCGTCGACTCCGGCGCTCTCTCCCCAGACCCGGTGGTAGAGGGTGGCGTGATCGAGGACCAGGCCCTCATTGCGTACCAGCAGTTCCAGCAGGTCGAACTCGGTTCTGGACAGGGCCAGTTCGCACTGCCCCCACCAGGCCCGGCGTTCGGTGGGGGCGATCCGCAGGGCGGCGACCCGTAACGCGGAGGGGATGGGCACGGGGTCCGGTAGCGGCGATCTCCTGAGCAACGCGCGTAAACGTGCGAGCAGTTCGGGTACCTCGAACGGCTTGCACAGGTAGTCGTCGGCCCCGGCGTCCAGGCCGGCCACCCGCTCCCGGGTGCCCGCTCTGGCGGTGAGCAGGAGAAGCGGGGTGCGGTCGTCGTCCGCGCGCAGCACGCGGCACACGGCGACACCGTCGACGTGCGGGATCATCACGTCGACGATCAGCGCGCTGAAGACGTCCTGGCGGGTGCGGACCAGGGCCTGTACCCCGTCGGCCGCGGTGACGACGTCGTACCCCTCCAACTCCAGGGCCCGCGCCAGGGATTCACGCACCGCGCGATCGTCGTCGACGACCAGGACCCGGTCCGCGGGGCGGGCGACTCCAGTCGATCCAGGCGTGGTTCGCAATCCGTTCACAGGAATCCTCCGGGGCTCTCACTCAACGCGGAACTCATTTCTTACCCGACTCCCGATCCCCTCCCGCAACCCTCTGAGACCGGACGCCCACCATGAGTGCCGTTGCCCCCCACACACCTGGGAGTCCCATGAACTCCGTCAGACTCGTGCGTCCCGCCGTGGCCGTCACCGCCTGCCTGAGCCTCGGTGTCACCGGCTGCGCCGCGCTCAACTCGGCTTCGTCCGGTGCGGAGTTGACCGCCGTAAAGGCGATCCCGGCTTCCGCGAGGCACTTCGGCGCCGGTGGCGCCAACACCGCGCAGGTGGTGAAGGCCGCCAACGCCTTCCTGGCGACCCTCTCCGACGAGCAGCGCGAGGCCGCGCTCTACAGCTTCGACGACCCGGTCAAGAAGACCGGCTGGTCCAACTTCCCGATTCCGGTCGTACAGCGCAACGGCCTCAAGTTGGGCGACCTCACCGACGAGCAGCAGGCGGCGGCCCTCAAGGTGATGAGGGCCGCGCTCAGCAAGCAGGGGTACCGGGAACTCGTCGACATCCGCGCGTCCGACGACTATCTCGCCTCACTCCCGAACACCGGCCCCGGCGGTGGCGGTGGCGGTGGCGGTCCCACAGGTACGCCCACGGGTACGCCCACGGGTACGCCCACCGGCACACCCACGGGCGGTCCGACGGGTCGTCCCACCGGTGGGCCCGGCGGTGGCGGCGGCGCGAGCTTCGGCTCGGACTGGTACTACATCTCCTTCTTCGGAAAGCCCAGCACCAAGGGCGAGTTCATGGTCCAGTACGGCGGCCACCACGCGGCATACAACATCACGTACGCCGGCCGGAACGTGACGATGTCCCCGACGCTGACCGGCGTCGAGCCGATGGAGTTCGACCAGGACGGTGTGCACTACGCCCCGCTCGCGGACAAGCGAGCCGCGAGCATCGCCGCCGTCCAGTCGCTCACCGCCGACCAGTTGACCGCCGCCGAGCTCGACGGCAGCTTCGACGACCTGTATCTCGGCCCGGGTCACGACGGCCCCTTCCCCACGCCCCAGGGCGTACGGGTCAGCGACCTGTCCAGGAAGCAGCAGCACGCGGTGACGAAGATGCTCGCCACCTGGGTGGACGACCTCAACGAGAAGGCGGCCCGCCGACTGCTGGCCAAGTACGTCTCCGAGTACGACGAGACGTACCTCGGCTGGAGCGGGGGCACCACCCTCGACAACAACCAGACCTATGTGCGCATCGACGGTCCGTCGGCCTGGGTCGAGTTCTCCAACCAGCCGGGCGCGTCCACCTCGGGAGTCCACCAGCACACGATCTTCCGGGACGAGACCGCCGACTACGGCTGGGAGTGACGCGTGCGCCGACTGCTGCTCGCGCTGCTGGTCGCCGCCGTGGCGCTGGTCGCCGGTCCCGTGGCGGCGGCCGACGCCCACCCCATGGCGACCTCGGCCGTCCTTCTGGACGTCCACGACGACCGGGTCACCGGCGAGATCGAACTACCCCTCGACCGGCTCTCGGTGGCCGTACACCGCGATCTCACCGCGGCCGCCGTCCTCGGGACCGACCGGGCGTTCCTGCACCGGTACGCCGCCCGGCACATCGGCGCCACTGGTGACGACGGGAGGGCCTGGACGGTCGCACTCGGCAGCGGGACGGTCCGCACGATCGACGGAATCCGCCACCTCGTCTACCCCCTGACGATCCGCCCGCCGGACGCCCGTGTCACCGGCTTCCGGCTGCGCTACGACGTCATCGTCGAGGAACTCCTCACCCACCAGGTCATCGCCACGGTCGGCTACGACCTGAAGCAGGGCGTCGGCACGTCCGCCGACGCCCGCACCCTGGGCGTCTTCGACTGGGACACCAAGTCCCTGGAGGTGCCCTCGGGCCGGTGGTCCTGGCTGCGCGGCTTCCTGAGCGCCGCCGGGCTGGGCATCAAGCACGTCGGTGAGGGCGCCGACCACCTGCTGTTCCTGCTGATGCTGCTCATCCCGGCCCCCCTGCTGGCCGCCGGGGGCAGCTGGCGCACGGCGGCCCCTTCGGCGCGGCGCAGTGCGGTGCGGATCGTGCACGTGGTGTCGGCGTTCGCGGTGGGTCACTCACTCACGCTGGCGCTGGCCGCCACCGGGGTCGTCCATGTGCCGTCCCGGCCGGTCGAGACGCTCATCGCCCTGTCGATAGCGGTGTCCGCGCTGCATGCCGTACGACCCCTGGTGGCGCGCGGCGAGGTGCTGATCGCGAGCGGCTTCGGGCTGGTGCACGGGCTGGCGTTCGCCTCCCTCATCGGCGAGCTGGGGCTCGACCGGGGTTCGCTGGTCACCACGCTGCTCGGCTTCAACCTGGGCATCGAGCTGACCCAGCTGCTGGTCGTCGCGCTGCTGATGCCGTCGCTGCTGGTGCTGGCCCGCACCACCGTCTATCCGGCGTTCCGGATCGGGATCGCCGGGGTCGGCCTGGTGTTCTCGGGGTCCTGGATGCTGGAACGGGCGACACTGATCCCGGCCGACCCGTTCGAGAACCTCCAGACCTGGCTGGTCGGCCATCCCCTGCTGGTCGCCGGCGTGGTCGCGGCGCTGGCGGGGGTGTCGTGGGGCTTGGCTCCACGGCCACCGGAGGCCGCAGGGGCGGTTCGCAGAGCCAGGGCCGCCAGGACGTCCGATACGGCCGGCACCGCCGGGACTGCCGGGACAGCGAGCTGACCCCGAGGGCACCGAGGGCCGGGGTCCCCCGGGGGCGCCGGTTGGCCACTGGGGCGCCGGTTGGCCACCGGGGCGCCGGCGTCCCCGGGCAGGGCGGGTGCGGGGCTCAGCCGCCGAAGTAGTGGTCCTGGTCGAGGTCGGCCAGCAGTTCCGGCCGGTCGGGCCGCCAGTCGTAGCGCTCCCGGGTCGCGGTGCTCGACGTCGGGTTGTCGTTGCCGGCGAAGCGGATCATCCACCCGAAGTGGGCGGCCGCCTCCTCCGGCGGGAGGGACACGACCGGCAGACCGAGGCGGCGGCCGATGACCGCCGTGATGTCGCGGAGTGGTACGCCCTCCTCGGCGGCCGCGTGCAGCACCGCACCGGCCGGAGCGCTTTCCAGGGCCTTGCGGAAGAGGACGGCCGCGTCCAGGCGGTGCACGGCCGGCCAGCGGTTGGCGCCGTCGCCCGGGTAGCCGGCGACGCCCTTGTCCCGGGCGAGGTCGATCAGATGCGGGACGAACGCGTGGTCGCCCGCGCCGTGCACGGAGGCCGAGAGACGGATCGCGGAGACCCGTACGCCGCGGTCGGCCAGGGCGAGGGCGGCCCGCTCCGACTCGCCGCGGTGTGCGCCGGGCGCCGCGGGGTCGGGTCCGTCCGTCTCGGTGCCGAGGCGACCGGGGGTGAGCAGTCCGGTCACGGAGCTGATGACCAGGGGGCGGCCGGAGTCGGCGAGGGCGTCGCCGAAGGCCGCCAGGGCCGCGAGTTCGGTGCGCAGGGCACCCGGCAGGTCCGAGAAGTCGTGGTTGAAGCCCGTGTGGACCACGCCGTCCGCCGTCTGCGCCGCGACCCGCAGCCCGGCGACGTCGTCGAGGTCGCCGCGGTGCACCTCCGCTCCCACCTCCTTCAGGGCCGCCTCGGCCGCGTCCGAACGGGCGAGGCCGAGCACCTGGTGCCCGGCGCCGAGCAGTTCGCGCACGACCGCGCTGCCGATGAACCCGGTGGCGCCGGTGACGAACACACGCATGACGAATCACCTCACGGAGAGTGAATGTGCTGGGATGACTCCAGCCTGCGTCCGGCCCGGGGACCGGGTCCAAGACCCGTTCCGCACCCGGTGATGCCTGTCCGGTCATGACCGCAGCTCACGGCGGCGGGAGTAGAGTCGAGACGTGCCCGATTCCTTCGTACCGCAGGTGGACGTGGAGCTCCGTCTGGTGCGCTACTTCACCGTGGTCGCCGAGGAGTTGCACTTCGGCCGGGCGGCCGAGTCGCTGCACCTGGCCCAGCCGTCGCTGAGCCGGCAGATCCGGCGTCTGGAGCGGGAGCTGGGCGTCCGGCTGCTCGACCGCACCCCACGCGGCACCCGGCTCACCGAGGCCGGCGAGACCTTTCTGCCGCAGGCCAGGGAGTTGCTGCGCAGTGCCGCCCGGGCTGCCGCCAGCGCGCGCTCGGCCGCCGCGCACGGCCCGTTCACGGTCGGGTACACCACCCACCAGATCGTCACCCCGGCCGTACGCGAGCTGCGCCAGCGCCACCCGGAGGCCGACGTCCGCACGCTGCACGTGGACTGGAGCGAACCGCGCGCGGCGCTGCTCGACCACCGGGTCGACGTGGTGGTGACCCGGTTCCTGTTCACCGCCGACGACTTGGACATCACGGTCCTGTACGACGAGCCGCGCGTCCTGCTGGTCCCGCTCGGCCACCGGCTGGCGGGCAAGGAGTCGGTCACCCTCGCCGACTTCGCCGACGAGCCGCTCCCCCGCTTCACCGGCGCCGGCCGGATCGGCGCGAATCCCGCCGGTCACACCAACCTGGGCGCCCTGGTGGACACGCTGGAGGACAAGCTGGAGCTGGTCGCGAGCGGTGAGGTGGTGTCGCTGGCGCCGGCCGGCTTCCGGGGCAACCTGCGGCCGGACATCGTCGTCGTCCCGGTCGAGGACGCGGAACCCGTCCAGGTCGTCCTGGCCACCCGGGCCGGCGGTCGCCATCCCCTGCTCCCGGCGTTCCGGCGCGCGGCCGAGGCCCATCTGGTCCCCGCCGGCGCGGCCCGCACCGAACGCCCGCGCACGGGGATCGGGGTGGAGTGATGGGTGGGTCCGGGAGGGTCACGCTGAACGACGTGGCCGCCGCCAGCGGTGTCTCGCGCGCCACGGTCAGCTTCGTCCTGAACGACGACCCGCGCCAGTCCATCTCGGCCGCCACCCGCGACCGGGTACGGCAGGCGGCGCACGACCTCGGCTACGTCCCGCACGGGGTGGCCCGCGCGCTGCGCGAGGGCAGTTCCCGGGTGGTCGTCCTCGACCTGGACCGGGGTCTGGAGGGCAACTACTCGCGCAGCTACGTGCGCGGCCTGGACGCCGAACTCGCCGCCCACGGGCATGTCCTGCTGGTGCGGCACGGGCAGCACTCGGCGGAGGCGACCCGGCAGGTGCTCGACGCGATCACCCCGCGTGCCGTGATCCGGTTCGCCGAGCCGTATCTGACCGGTCACGATCTGGAGGACCGGGGCGGCGGCTGGAAGGACGGCCTCGCCGCGCACGCGGCCCTGCAGATCCGGCATCTGGCCGAGCACGGGCACACCCGGATCGCGCTGGCACTCCCCGAGGAGGACTCGCCCCTGGCCCGGGCCCGGCGTCGGTTCGCCGAGCACACCGTGCACAGCCTCGGCCTGCCACCCCTGGTCCCGGTCACGGTGCCGCGCCCGAGGCGGGCGGGCACCGGCGCGGTCGCCGGGCTGCGCGAGGCCCATCCGGACGTCACGGCGGTCGCCGCCTTCGACGACGACCTCGCCCTGCGCACCCTGACCGCCCTGCACGACCTGGGCCTTGCCGTCCCCGGCGACATGGCGGTGATCGGCTACGACGACACCGAGTACGGCGAGCTGAGCACCCCCGCCCTCACCACCGTGCACATCGACGCGGAGGCCCATGGCCGGCCGGCGGCGCGCACCGCGCCGGGGCTGGACTCGGCGGGGCTGGTGCCGGTGCCGGCGCGGACCATCGTCCGGGACTCGGTGTGAGCCCCCGCGCTCAGGCCAGCTGCGCGGCGAACGCCTCGTAGGCCCGATCGTCGAAGAGCACGAACCGGACCTCCTCGACGGCCGTGTCCGCCTCCCGGACCGTCGCCACGGCGATCCGGGCGCCGTCGTCCATCGGCCAGCCGTAGACGCCGGTGGAGATGGCGGGGAACGCGACCGTGCGGGCGCCGAGTTCGTCGGCGCGCTTGAGGGACTCGCGGTAGCAGGAGGCCAGCAGCTCGGAGCGGTCCTCGGACCTGGAGTGGACGGGACCGACGGTGTGGACGACCCAGCGGGCGTCGAGTTCGCCGGCCGTGGTGGCGACCGCCTGGCCGGTGGGCAGGCCCTTGCCGAGGTGACCGGCGCGCAGCTCGCGGCACTCCTCCAGGATCTTGGGGCCACCCCGCCGGTGGATGGCGCCGTCGACGCCACCACCGCCGAGCAGGGACGAGTTGGCCGCGTTGACGATCGCGTCGACGGTCTGCCGGGTGATGTCCCCCTGGACGAGCGTGATGCGGGTCATGACTGTCTCAGCCTCCTCCACACGGCCTTGGCCGCGTTGTGCCCCGACATGCCGTGTACCCCTGGGCCGGGAGGGGTGGCCGACGAACAGATGAAGACGGCCGGATGCGGGGTGCCGTACGGGGACAGGGAGAGCTTGGGGCGCAGCAGGATCTGCAGGCCGGAGACGGCGCCGGTGCCGATGTCGCCGCCGACGTAGTTGGCGTTGCGGGCGGCGAGTTCGGCGGGTCCGGCGGTGGCGCGGGCCAGCACGCGGTCGCGGAACCCCGGGGCGAAGCGCTCCAGTTGACGTTCCATCACGTCGGTGAGGTCGCCGGTCCAGCCGCTGGGCACATGGGCGTACGCCCAGAAGACCTGCTTGCCCTCGGGGGCGCGGGAGGGGTCCACGACCCCGGGCTGCACGGTGATCATGAACGGCCGGTCAGGGGCGCGGCCCTCGCGGGAGGCGGCGCGCAGGGCGGTGCCGATCTCCGCGCTGTCCGCACCGATCTGCACGGTCCCGGCCCGGCGGGCCTCCGGCGCCGTCCACGGAACCGGCCCGTCCAGCGCGTAGTCGATCTTGAAGACGCCCGGGCCGTACCGGTAGTCCTGGTAGTAGTTGCCGAGGCCGGCGATACGGGCGAGCGCGGTCGGCGAGGTGTCGAAGATGTACGACCTCGCGGGCGGCAGGTCGTCGAGGCGCTTGACCTCGTAGTCGGTGTGGATCGCGCCGCCGAGGTCCTTGAGATAGGCGGCGAGGGCGTCGGAGATGGCCTGGGAGCCGCCTCGGGCCACCGGCCAGCCGCGGGCGTGCGCGGCGAGCGCGAAGACCAGGCCTACGGCGCCGGTCGCGAAGCCGCCGAGCGGGGCCATGACATGGGCGACGAGACCGGCGAAGAGCGTTCTGGCCCGCTCGTCGCGGAAGCGGCGCAGCAGCAGGGTGGCGGGCGGCAGCCCCACCAGGCCGAAACGGGCGAGAGTGACCGGGTCGCGCGGGAGCGCGGTCAGTGGCAGGGACATGAAGTCCCGGGCCAGGGTGTCCCACTTGGGCAGGAACGGCTCGACCAGCCTGCGGTACGTGCCCGCGTCGCGCGGGCCGAAGGAGGCCGCCGTCTCGGCGACGGAGCGGGCCAGTACGGCGGCCCGGCCGTCGGGGAAGGGGTGGGCCATCGGCAGCTCGGGGTGCAGCCACTCCAGGCCGTAGCGCTCCAGGGGCAGGGCGCGGAACGCGGGCGAGTTGACGCCGAGCGGGTGCGCCGCGGAGCACGGGTCGTGCCGGAAGCCGGGCAGCGTGAGCTCCTCGGTGCGGGCGCCGCCGCCCACGGTGTCGCGCGCCTCGAAGACGGCCACGGAGAAGCCGCGCCGGGCCAGCTCCACGGCGCCCGTCAGGCCGTTCGGCCCCGCCCCCACCACGACCGCATCGAGCATCGACGGCACCTTCGCACCCCTTCGTCAGCCGATTGGCCACTCGGGTTCAGGATATGCCGGAGGACTGACACCGCCCTCGTCCGGGTTACCAGTGCGGGTTCTGCAGCAGGTCCACCACGCGGTGGGCGGTGGCCGTGTCGCGGGCGGCGGCGAACGGCAGGGTGTTGCCGCCCGTGATCCGGAACGGCTCGCCGGCGAGAGTGAGGTGGGCGCCGCCCGCCTCCTCGACCAGCAGCAGCCCGGCCGCGTGGTCCCAGGCGGCCTCCCAACTGAACGCGACTCCGTCCAACTCGCCCCGGGCGACGGCGAGATACTCCAGACCCGCCGAGCCGCAGGCGCGCGGGGCGACGCCGTCGGTCCACAGAGGGAACAGAGCGCGCTTCTGCGCGTCGGTCGTGTAGTCGGGGTGGGAGGTGGCGATGCGGAGGTCCCGGGCCGCCGCGGGGGCACCGGAGAACAGCCGCTCGCCGTCGAGGAAGGCACCCTTCCCCCGTACCGCCGTGGCGAGTTGGTCACGGGCCGGGGCGTAGGTCCAGGAGGCGAGCAGGACGCCCCGGTGCGCGAGCGCCACCAGCGTGCAGAAGCCGTCCTCGCCGCGCACGAACTGGCGGGTGCCGTCGACCGGGTCGACGATCCACACCGGCGCGTCGCCCTGGAGTGCGTCGTAGGTCTCCGGGTCGGCGTGCACCGCCTCCTCGCCGACCACCACGGAGCCGGGCAGCAGCGGCCCGAGTGCCGCGGTGAGATACCGCTCGGCGAGCCGGTCGGCGTCCGTCACCAGGTCGTGCGGCCCGCTCTTCTGGTCGACCTCGTGGTCGGCGAGCCGGCGCCAGCGGGGCAGGATCTCGGTCCGGGCGGCCTTGCGGATGGCGTCCTCGACGTCACCGGCGTGCTGCAGGAGAAACTCGTCGATGGTCTCCGTTGCTTCGATCATGCCTCCATGAGAGCACGCGTCCCTGACAATCCCCACCGGTTTGATGTACGGCACATGGAATACGGACGAACAGCCGGTGCCGCCGGTGCGGGGTCAGCGTCCCACGGCGTATCCCTGCATCCCGCGCGGATTCGCCCCCGCCGACAGCACCCCGGTCCGCGGGTCCCGGGCCACCGCGCACAGCCGCCCCTCCGACCAGCCCGGCCCGACCGTCACGTCATGGCCGCGCCGCCGTAGCCCGGCCACCACCCCGGGGTCCGTCCGCGACTCGACGGTCACGCTTCCGGGACGGCGCCCGCGCGGGTAGAAGGAGCTGGGGAAACTGTCGTTGTGCCAGTTCGGGGCGTCGATCGCGCCCTGGAGGTCGAGCCCGCCGCGCACCTGGCCGCGCAGCGCGACGGCGAGGAAGAAGTGCAGCTGCCACTGGTCCTGCTGGTCGCCGCCGGGCGTACCGAAGGCCAGCACCGGGACGCCGTCGCGCAGGGCGATCGACGGGGTGAGCGTGGTGCGGGGGCGGCGGCCGGGGGTGAGGGAGTTCGGCAGGCCCTCCTCCAGCCAGGCCATCTGGAGCCGGGTACCCAGCGGGAAGCCCAGCTCGGGGACGACGGGGTTGGACTGGAGCCAGCCGCCGCTGGGGGTGGCCGCGATCATGTTGCCCCAGCGGTCGACGACGTCCAGGTGGCAGGTGTCGCCCCGGGTGGTGCCGTCGGCGGCGACCTGTGCGACCGTCGGCTCGCCCGCGCCCAACGGGTCGAAGGCGGTGCTCGACGCGGCCTCCACGCGCGCGTACCCGGGCAGCCGGGGCACGCGTCCGCCGGGGCTGCCGGGCCGCAGCTCCTCGGAGGCCCTGGCGCCGACCAGGCCGCGCCGCTCGGCGTTGTACGCGTCGGAGAGCAGTTCGGCCAGCGGTACCTCGGCCGCGTCCCCGTACCAGGCCTCGCGGTCGGCCATGGCGAGCTTGCAGCCCTCGATGAGGAGGTGCAGGTAGTCGGCGGAGCCGTACCCGGGCAGCTCGGACGGCCGGGGCGGCAGCAGGGCGAGCTGCTGGAGGAGGGCGGGCCCCTGGCTCCAGGGGCCCGCCTTGCACACGGTCCAGCCGTTCCAGTCGTACGACACCGGGGTCTCGTAGCTCGCGGACCAGCCGGCCAGGTCGCGGGCGGTGAGGGTGCCGGTGTGCCGCTCGCCGCTGGTGTCCATGGTGGGGCGGGCGGCCTGCCGGACCAGGGCCTCGGCGACGAAGCCGGTGCGCCACACCTCGCGGGCCGCGTCGATCCGCGCCTCCCGGTCCCCGGCGCCGGCGGTCTCGGCGAGCAGCCGCTTCCAGGTGGCGGCCAGGGCGGGGTTGCGGAACAACTCGCCCGGCCGGGGCTCACGGCCGCCGGGCAGGTACAGCTCCGCCGACGAGGTCCACTCGGTCTCGAACAGTTCCCGTACGCTCGCCACCGTCGCGCCGACGCCCTCCACGGGCGGGTGCCCGTGCTCGGCGTACCCGATGGCGTACGCCAGGATCTCCGCCAACGGCTTGGTGCCGTGGTCGCGCAGCAGGAGCAGCCAGGCGTCGAAGGCGCCGGGCACGGCCGCGGCCAGCGGGCCGGTGCCGGGGACCAGGTCCAGGCCGAGCCCCCGGTAGTGGGCGACCGTGGCGCCGGCCGGGGCCACGCCCTGCCCGCACAGCACACGCACCTCGCCACCGGCCGGGGCGAGCAGGATCGGCACCTCGCCGGCGGGACCGTTGAGGTGCGGCTCGACCACGTGCAGGACGAAGGCGCCCGCGACGGCCGCGTCGTAGGCGTTGCCGCCGTTCTCCAGGACCGCCATCGCCGACTGGGAGGCCAGCCAGTGCGTGGAGGACACCATGCCGAAGGTGCCCTGGAGGGTGGGTCGGGTGGTGAACATGGGGGCTCTCACCTCGCTGCTACGCACGTCGGCCGGTCGGATCTACCCTCTGGACCCTACCGATCGCCCTGAGCTTCCTTCTTCCGGCCGCCACCGTCCGCCCGCGGTCACGGCCTTGAGCGCGTCCAGTGCCTCCCGCATCAGCACCCGACAGTTCGCGTTCCTCGTCCGCCGCGGTCCAGCGAGGGAAGCCGACCCCGAAGAGGGCGACCCCCGCCTCGGCGGCCACGCCCACGTACATCCAGTACGAGGGCTCGCACCCGGCACGCCGAGAGCACGCCCCGGACGCCGCTCCTTGAAGGGGCGAATGTTGCTTGCCTCGGCACTAGTGGGTGACGGGCGCCGCATGGGTGCCGGCCGCGTCGACGGGGCGGGCTGCTCGACCGCGAGGGTGGCCTGCGCCGGGTCCTCACCGACCCGGCGCAGTCCGGCGAGGCCAAAGCCGAGCTGGCCCGGCGCCTGTTGCCCTGCCGGCGGGAACCCCCGCCGGCAGGGCGGACGCTCACTCCCCCCGGGACCCGGCGCCCGACCGGCCGCGCACGACGGCGTAGCCCCCCGCGGCCAGTCCCAGCACGCCCACGATCAATCCGGCGCTGCCGAGGCTCCGGGCCGTCGAGTCACTGCCGGCCGTGGTCGAGGTGGAGGTGTCGGCGCTCTTCGGGGACGCGGCCGAGGCCGCCGTGGCACTGTCGTCGCCGCCCTTCGCGGTGAGCTTCAGGACCGGCGCCGGGTTCTCCGGCTCCTCGCCGCCGCTCCCGGCCTCCTCGATCCAGCGCACGACCTTGCCGTCGGAGTACGTCTGCAGGGTCTTGAAGGTCAGGCCGCCGGTGTCCTCGGGCAGCTGGCCGAAGGCGACGTCGAAGTCCTCGAACTGCCCGGCCCCGATCTTCCCGCCGGTCCAGGTGATCTCGGAGGCGGCCTCGGTGATGGTCCCGTCGTCGGTCTTCACCGGTGTCTTGAGCTTGGTCGTGGTCACCTTGGCGGTCCAGCCGTCCCGCGGGGAGACCAGGACGCCGAGAACCGGATGGTCGGTGGGCAGGAAGACCTGCACCTTCGTGGTGGAGGCCGCGTCCTCCTCGTTGGGCACGCGGAAGGTCAGCACACCGTCCGTGGCCCCCTTGGCGTAGCTCTCGGGATGGACGGTGACATGCGCGGCGGCGACACCGGCGGCGACGAGGAGTCCGGCGGCGGTCAGGGCGGTGACGGCGCCGGCGCGGCGCAGGGTGGTGCGTGTCGTGGACATGGGTGAGTGATCTCCGTGCTGAGGAAGGGATGTCGGGGTCGGACGGCGTACGACATCCCCGTCGGCGGCCCGCGCCGGTGCACGGCGTACCGCAGCCGCGTCGGCCGTGTCCTGTCGGGGGCGGCCCGGACCATCGCCGGAACCGGCACCGGCTGTCCGCCCCACAGCCCGCCCTCCACCTGCCACCAGGCGACCAGCCCGGGCACGAAGACGACCGCCCGCCGCAGCAACGACCACAGCGCGGCCTCCCCGCGCCGCAGCCACCAGGTCAGCAGCAGGGCCGCTCCGATGTGAGCGGCGGTCGAGTGGGGGGTGAGCGCGTGGGCGTGGGCATGGGCGTAGGTATGGGCGTACGGCGCCATACGCATGCCGTGCATGCCGTGCGCGGCCATCCCGGCGTGCGGCCGTACCGCGTCGAACGCGAGGTGCAGTCCGCCCTGCGCGGCCAGCGTCCCGCCTCCGATGCCGGCCAGCGACCGCTCCCGGCCGCCCAGCAGACAGCCGGTCACGAAGACCGGTACACCGCCGGCGACCTGCGTCCACACCGGCGGCGCCCCACCCATGGCCAGTACATGCGCCCCGACGGCGAGCAGGACGCACAGCACGGCGAACACCGCCGCGCGCAGGCCCCGTACCGGGAGGGACACGCTCATGCGCGCCGATGCCGCCACGCGGTCCGAGGACCTCTCCCGCTGCGCTCGCATGTCACCACCGCCCGCGTCCTACCTGGTCGACCTGCCTCCTCCATACGAGTCGGATGCGGGCGCCGTTCAGTTCCCGGGATCTTCGCCGAAAGGGAGAGCGACGGAAGAGACGCGCCCCCGCAGGGACCAGGGGCGCACTTCGCACCGCAGGTCCGCGCCGCTGGCCGGCGGAGACCATGCCGACGGTCCCCTGGAGAGCGGGACGGGTGGTGGACCGCATCCCTCACCTCATCGCTCCGGCCGGTCGTCCCCCTCGTCCTGCCCTTCTTGTCCTAGCCCTCGTCCGAGTCGGGCTTCCCGCTCGCCGCCGCGTACGCCTGGGCCGGTGTCATCGCGACCCCGTTGAGGCTGACGGTCTTGTAGGGGCTGACCTTGGCGCAGGTCTTGGAGTCGTCGGCGGTCGAGGCGTTGGCGTTGGAGACCGCGGCCTTGGTGTCGCCGGAGCTGGCCGGGTAGCTGGTGCCGGTCGTCCAGTCGCTGCCGATGATCAGGGTCACGCCGGTGCCGGTGCCCTGCTTGACGTGCGAGCTGGGCACGTCCAGGGCCTTGGCGACGGTCTGTGCCTCGGCCTTGTCGCCGCTCCCGTAGGTCACGGTGGTCGTGGTCGCGGAGTCGGGCGCGTTGGCCGTGGTGGTACCGCTGCTGAAGCCCTGCGAGATCAGCGAGGTCGCGATCGCGGAGGCGCGGCCCGTGATGTCGGTGCCGTTCTCGACGGTCACCGCGATCTGGGCGGCGGGCACGGTCGAGGTGGTGGCCTTCGGCTTCGCGGTGGCCGCGGCGGCCGACGACTTCTTGCCGGAACTGGTGGTCAGCGACTGGTCGTTGGCCATGGTGGCGAACAGGTCCTTGGCGCCGGCGCCCACCACCACGCGGTTGCTGTTGGCCGGATCCGGGGCGGTCTGCATGGTGGTGAAGGTCATCCGCTTGGTCGGGACCTTGTTCACGTCGGCAGCCAGCGATATCAGCTTCTTGACGGTGCCGAGGCCGTCGTCCACGGTGAGCGCCTTGGTGGCGGCGTCGGCGAGCTTGTAGACCGCGGTGGGGTCGGTGAGTGTGCCCGCGCTCTTGAACTTGCGGATCATCGCGCTGAGGAAGATGTGCTGGGAGACGGTACGGCCGAGGTCGCTGCCGTCGCCGAAGCCGTGCCGGGAGCGGACGAACTCCAGCGCGGCCTCGCCCTTGAGGGTGTGGGCGCCCTTGGACAGCTTGAGGTGCGAGTAGGTGTCGTACACGTTGGAGTTGACGCACACGGAGACACCGCCGACCGCGTCGGACATCTTGACCACGCCCGAGAAGTCCAGCTTGACGAAGTGGTCGATGGTGATGCCGGTGAGCTGGTGGATCGTGTCGACCTGGCAGGCGGGCCCGTACTCGAGAGCACTGTTGACCTGGCCGTAGTAGCCGGGCGTGGACTGGCCGCTCGCGCTGTCCTTGCAGGCCGGCACGTTGACCATGGTGTCGCGGGGGATGCTCATGACCGTGGCGTTGGAGCGGTCCGCGGATATGTGGACGACCATCTCCACGTCCGCGTTGCCGTTGCCGGTCTGCACCCCGGTCGTCTTGCAGCCGCCGCCGAGCTTGCAGTCCTCGGTGCTGGTACGGCCGTCCGAGCCGATCACCAGGATGTTGATCGGGGTCCGGCCGAACGCGTCGGCCTTCTCGGTGCCGCCCTTGCCGTCCAGGGAGACGCTGTTGATGTTGCCGTTCAGGTGCTGGTAGAACCACCAGCCCGCGCCCGCGGTGACCAGGACCAGGACGGCGGTGACCAGGCCGACGATCTTCAGCGCCCGCCTGCCGCGGCCCGGCGGCTTGGCCCGTCGGGACCCTCTGCCGCCGCGGGATCTGGCCGCCTGCCGGGCCGCGGCCCGGCCACCGGTCGGGCGCGTCCCGTCGGGCAGGGCGCCACGCTGTCCGGGCACCCGGTCGGTGCGGCTCCGCGTGGCCTGCCCCCCCGGGCCGTCCCACGGGTCGGTCATCTTCCACTCCCATGAACGGGTTGGGCCCGCGGACAGTAAGGTCGTCCCGTACGCGGCGGTGTACGGGCAGGCGCGAGGTGGGCCCAGTTGGGTTGCGTGATTGCGCAATCTAACAAACCCACAGCCCGAGCAGCACGGATCCCGCCCGATTTCACAGGTGAGTGATCTCATGGAAACGCGCCGGCACCTCCGCGGAACGCCGGGAGCGCCCGCGCCGTCAGGTCCGCCCCGGCGCCCTCAGACCCCGGCCTCGCGCAACCGGCGCACCGGCGCC
Organism: Streptomyces sp. NPDC051105; assembly: GCF_040682795.1. NCBI lineage: Bacteria > Bacillati > Actinomycetota > Actinomycetes > Kitasatosporales > Streptomycetaceae > Streptomyces > Streptomyces sp. NPDC051105. The sequence continues at coordinate 61,916 of NZ_JBFBBR010000001.1, forward strand.
GGGACTTGGTGCGAGCGGGCGGTGAGCTGGCCGACGGCCACCCGCACCACGGTCACGATGTCCGGATCGTCCACATAGTAGATCTGCCGGCGCCCCTCCCTGCGGGACCGCACCAGACCGGCGAGCTTGAGCTTGGCCAGGTGCTGGCTGACCGCGGGCAGGGCGCCGCCGACCCGGTCGGCGAGGCAGGTCACGTCGCTCTCGCCCTGGGACAGCGCCCACATGAGGTGCAGCCGGGCCGGCGAGGCGAGCAGCCCGAACACCGCGGCCGCCTCCGTCAGCACCCCGTCGGAGGGGTCCGTGAAGCCACCGATGTCCTCCCCCACAGCCCGCTCCTCCCCTCACAGTCGTCGCACAGAAGCACACTCAGTGTAGGCGTTCGATCACTGACCCCTGCGAGCCTCCCCGCAAAGTCCTCCACGTGTTCCCGGCATTGTCATGAGCGGGTGACAGATCATCGACGGCTCGGCGTCAGGCACCCCGCACGGCCTCCTCCGTTCATAAGCTTGCGCAACAAGGCAACTGAGCAAGACACCACCCCGTACCGGGAGGACAACGAACGTGGGCATCATCAGCTGGATCATCCTCGGCCTCCTCGCCGGAGCCATCGCCAAGGTCCTGCTGCCCGGCCGTGACCCGGGTGGCCTGATCGGCACCACCCTCATCGGCATCGCGGGCGCCTTCGTCGGCGGCTGGCTCTCGACCCGCCTCCTCGACCGCCCGGTGGAGAAGCAGTTCTTCGACCTCTACACCTGGGGCGCCGCGATCGCCGGCTCCCTGGTCCTCCTCGTCGGCTACCGGCTGCTGTTCGGCAACTCGCGCGACCGCGCGCGGCGGTGACTCCGGTCACCTTCCAGAGCCGGACGCAGTCCCGACATTCCGGAAGTACGGGGACCGGGGCCACACGACATTCCGGATGTACGGGGACGGGCCCGCGGGCCTCGTCAACAGGGCGTAAGTGCCTGTCGCACAGGCAAGGCGCCGATTCCACTTCCACCCCACAGTGACTCGTGTGACACTGGCGTCCCGTCCGCAGTGTGGACACCTCGGCACACCGTCCCCCACGAGAAGTGCGACTTGCGTTCTCTACCACTGCCACTCGCCCTCACCGCGCGCCTGACGCCGGTCGCCGTGCTCGCCTGTGCGGGCTGGGCGATGTCGTCGGGTCCGGACAAGACGTCCACCGTCACCTCCGGTGACACCTCGACCCAGCAGACGGCCAGTCAGTCGGCGAGCGACGGCCCGTCGTCGTCCACTACGTCGACGGCGGCCACCAAGACGTACGCCGCCGCGCCCGCACCCTGCGGCAGCATCCCGGTGGCCACCATCAAGTCGCTGGTTCCGGGCGCGAAGACGGCCGGCAAGGAGATCCCCTCCACGGACACCAAACTGCGCCGCACCTGCTCCTGGAACGCGCTCAAGGGGTACGACTACCGCTGGCTCGACGTCTCCTTCGAGATCATGGAAACGGACGCGGCGGCGGCGAAGGAGTACAAGCAGCGGGTCGCGGAGAAGAGCGGCGGCGGGGCCGTGCCGGGGCTCGGTGACAACGGCTACTCGGTGGTGAACCTCACCACCGAGGACAAGCAGCAGACCCGTGAGGGCGTGGTGATGGCCCAGGTCTCCAACGCGCTGGTGGTCGTCACCTACAACGGCAGCGACTTCGAGAGCAAGAAGGCGCCGGACACGGACGAGATCAACAAGGGCGCCATCAAGGCGGCGAAGAGCGCGGTGACCGCGCTGAAGGGCAGCCAGTAACCGATCTGGCCGCCCTTCGCGCTCATGCCTCTTCGGTGGTGCGCCTCGTCAGCAGGGTCAGTCCGACGTACAGCACCAGGGACGTGCCGAGGCCGACCGCCCAGCCGTAGTCGGCGAGCGAGGACAGGGCCGGGATCGGGCGGCCGTCGAACAGCGGTTTGAAGCTGGCGCCGCCTACGGCGAGGACACCGCCGACGAGGAAGGCGACGACCGCCCGCCAGTTCCAGCCGCCGTCGTACCAGTAACGACCGCCCGTGCGGTACAGGTCGGTCAGGTCGAGGCGGGTGCGGCGCAGCAGCCAGTAGTCGGCGATGAGGATGCCGGCGACCGTGCCGAGCAGACCGCCGACCAGGCCGAGCCAGGTGAAGATGTAGCCCTGCGGGTCGGAGTACAGCTTCCACGGGAAGATCACCACACCGAGCACGCAGGTGATCAGGGCGCCGGTACGGAAACTGATCTTCCGGGGCGCGATGTTGGAGAAGTCGAACGACGGCGACACCAGGTTGGCCGCGATGTTCACGGACAGGGTCGCCACGAGGACGGTGACCAGGGCGTAGAGCAGCCCGACCACGTTGTCCGTCTTGGCGGCCAGCTGGACCGGGTCCCAGATCGGCGCGCCGTACACGGCCTGGGAACCGGAGGTCACCAGGACCGACAGGAACGCGAACAGGGTCATCGTGGTCGGCAGGCCGAGGGCCTGGCCCCAGGTCTGCGCCTTCTGGCTCTTGCCGTACCTGGTGAAGTCGGGGATGTTCAGGCTCAGGGTGGACCAGAAGCCGATCATGCCCATCAGCGAGGGCCAGAACAGCTTCCAGAAGTCGCCGCCCCAGCCGAGCTTGGAGGGCTGGTCGAAGAGCGGGCCGAGACCGCCGGCCTTGTTGCTCATCCAGACCAGCATCACGACCGCGCCGACGATCACGAAGGGCGCGGCCCAGTTCTCGAAGCGGCGGATGGTCTCCATGCCCCGGTAGATGATGGCGACCTGGAGCGCCCAGAAGAGTGCGAACGACAGCCACATGGTCCAGGCGTAGCCGCCGATGTGCGAGGCGTTCGCCCAGCTGTCGCCGATGAGCTTGCCGGCGAGGAAGTAGATGGCCTCGCCGCCGATCCAGGTCTGGATGCCGAACCAGCCGCAGGCCACCAGCGCCCGTACGACGGCGGGGAGGTTGGCGCCGCGTACGCCGAAGCTGGCACGGGCGAAGACCGGGAACGGGATGCCGTACTTCGGTCCGGCGTGCCCGGTGAGCAGCATCGGGACGAGGACGATCAGGTTGGCCAGGGCGATGGTGAACACGGCCTGTTTCCAGTCCATGCCGACCGCGATCAGCCCGGAGGCGAGGGTCCATGAGGCCGTGTTGTGGGCCATGCCGACCCAGAGCGCGGAGAAGTTGTACGTGGTCCAGGTGCGCTTTTCGACGGGGACCGGGAGCAGGTCCTCGTTGGCGTAGGGACCGGTCGGCGGCGGGGAGCCCGGGGCGAGCTCGACGCGCCCGTCGGAGGTGGTGAGTTGGCCGGACGGCGGTATGGCCGTGGGAGCGGTGTCGGTCATGGGCAGGCCAATCGGGAGGAGACGGGACGGGAGAAAGGCCGTGCGGGTGGCGTCGAGGGGGGAGGTGAGCGGGGGGTGTGGGGACCCCCTTCCCGGGACGGCGGGAAGGGGGAGATGGGAAGGGGGGAGATGGGAAGGGGGGAGATGGGAAGGGGGAGATCAACCGGGGTGCGGGGATCAACCGTTGAGGGCCGGGATGACCTTGCTCCCGTACGCGTCGATGGTGGCTTCCTGCGCGTCGTGCATGTCGTAGACGGCGAACTGGTCGACGCCCAGCTCACGCAGCGCGTTCAGCTTCTCGATGTGCTTCTCGGCCGGTCCGATGACGCAGAACCGGTCGACGATCTCGTCGGGTACGAACTCGGTGTCGGGGTTGCCACTGCGCCCGTGGTGCGCATAGTCGTACCCCTGCCGGGACTTGATGTAGTCGGTGAGTTCCTCGGGGACCTGGGAGGAGTGCTCGCCGTACTTGGCGACCAGGTCGGCCACGTGGTTGCCGACCATCCCGCCGAACCAGCGGCACTGGTCGCGGGCGTGCGCCAGGGCCTCGGGCGAGTCGTCCTCGGTGACGTACGCCGGGGCGGCGACACAGATCCTGACCTCGGACGGGTCACGTCCGGCGGCCACCGCCGCGTCCTTCACCGCCTTCACCATGTACTCGGTGAGGTAGGGGTCGGAGAGCTGGAGGATGAAGCCGTCCGCCTCCTCGCCGGTCATCTTGAGCGCCTTCGGGCCGTACGCGGCCATCCAGACGGGGAGTTCGGCACCGGGCCTGATCCACGGGAACCGAACCACCGTGCCCCCCAGGTCGGCCTCCTCGCCCCGGCCCAGCGCCCGGATGACCTTCATGGCCTCGCTGATCCGGGCGAGGGTGTTGGGCTTGCGTCCGGCCACCCGCATCGCGGAGTCGCCGCGGCCGATGCCGCAGACCGTGCGGTTGCCGAACATGTCGTTGAGGGTGGCGAAGGTGGAGGCGGTGACCTCCCAGGTGCGGGTGCCCGGGTTGGTGACCATCGGCCCGACGGTCAGCTTCGTCGTGTTGGCGAGGATCTGGCTGTAGATCACGAACGGTTCCTGCCAGAGCACGGCGGAGTCGAAGGTCCAGCCGTAGGAGAAGCCGTTGCGTTCGGCCCGCTTCATCAGGCTGATGACACGGGAGGCCGGCGGGTCGGTCTGCAGGACGAGTCCGAAGTCCATGGGCGCCACTCCTAGTTGAGGTACTGACTGGTGGAGCGCGGGGTGTAGACGCCGTGCCCGGCGTGTCCGGTGTACTCCCGCTCGGTGATGACGAGTTCGCCGCGCGAGAGGACCGTCTCGACCCGGCCGGTGAGCCGCTTGCCCTCGTACGCCGAGTAGTCGACGTTCATGTGGTGGGTCTCGGCGGAGACGATCTGCTCGGCGTGCGGGTCGTAGATGACGACGTCGGCGTCGGCACCCGGGGTGATGGTGCCCTTCTTCGGGTACATCCCGAACATCCGGGCCGGGGCGGCGCAGGCGATCTCGATCCAGCGGCGGCGCGAGATGTGCCCGTCGACGACGGCCTGGTGGAGCAGGTCCATGCGGTTCTCGACGCCGGGCAGGCCGTTGGGGATCTTCGAGAAGTCGCCTCGTCCCAGCTCCTTCTGGCCCACGAAGCAGAAGGGGCAGTGGTCGGTGGAGACCACCTGGAGGTCGTTGGTGCGCAGGCCCTGCCAGAGCTTGGCCTGGTGCTCCTTGGGCCTGAGCGGGGTCGAGCACACGTACTTCGAGCCCTCGAAGTCGGGCTCGGCGAGGTTGTCGGTCGACAGGAACAGGTACTGCGGGCAGGTCTCGCCGAAGACGGGCAGCCCCTCGTCCCGTGCCCGCGCCAGCTCGGCCACCGCCTCCATGGCCGAGACGTGCACGACGTACAGCGGGGCGCCGGCCACCTGCGCGAGCTTGATGGCCCGGTGCGTGGCCTCGGCTTCGAGCAGAGCCTTGCGCACCTCCCCGTGGTAGCGGGGGTCGGTCTCACCGCGGGCCAGGGCCTGCTCCACCAGCACGTCGATGGCGATGCCGTTCTCGGCGTGCATCATGATCAGGCCGCCGTTCTCGGCGGAGCGCTGCATGGCGCGCAGGATCTGGCCGTCGTCGGAGTAGAAGACCCCCGGGTAGGCCATGAACTGCTTGAAGGAGGTCACCCCCTCCTCGACCAGCAGGTCCATCTCCTTGAGCGTCTCCTGGTTCACATCGGAGACGATCATGTGGAAGCCGTAGTCGATCGCGCAGTTGCCCTCGGCCTTGGCGTGCCAGGCGTCCAGGCCCTCGCGCAGGCTGTGGCCGACGCTCTGCACCGCGAAGTCGACGATCGTCGTCGTACCGCCCCAGGCGGCGGCCCGGGTGCCGGTCTCGAAGGTGTCGGAGGCGAAGGTGCCGCCGAACGGCAGCTCCATGTGGGTGTGGGCGTCGACGCCGCCCGGGATCACGTACTTGCCGGTGGCGTCGATGCTTCGCTCGGCGGTGAAGGCCTCGGCGGCGGGGGTTCCGGAGGCGGCGAGGGCGGCGATACGGCCGTCCTCGATCAGGACGTCGGCGTGGATCTCGTCGGACGCGGTGATGACGAGTCCGCCACGGATTACTGTCCGGCCGGTCATGGGGTCCTCTCCTTCGTGGTCATGTGCGGGTCCGACGGTGGCTGGTCGCGCCCACGCGGCGGCAGCCGCATATTCAGTGCCGCCCCGTGCCCCTATGGGGCGCGTCTACGGAGCCGTCAGCGGTCCGTACGCGTCCGGGCGGCGGTCCCGGAAGAACTGCCAGCGGTCGCGTACCTCGCGCAGCTTGGCCAGGTCCAGGTCGCGCACGACGAGTTCGGTCTCCTTGTCGGAGGCCACCTCGCCGACGAACTGGCCCTCCGGGTCCACGAAGTACGAGGTCCCGTAGAAGTCGTTGTCGCCCAGGTCCTCCACGCCGACGCGGTTGATCGCGCCGACGAAGTACTCGTTGGCGACGGCCGCCGCCGGCTGCTCCAACTGCCAGAGGTAGCGGGAGAGTCCGCGCGAGGTGGCCGACGGGTTGAAGACGATCTCCGCACCGCCGAGGCCCAACGCCCGCCAGCCCTCGGGGAAGTGCCGGTCGTAGCAGATGTAGACGCCGATCTTCCCGACTGCGGTCTCGAAGACCGGCCAGCCCGCGTTCCCCGGGCGGAAGTAGAACTTCTCCCAGAAGCCGGGCACCTGGGGGATGTGGTGCTTTCGGTACTTGCCGAGGTAGGAGCCGTCCGCGTCGATCACGGCCGCGGTGTTGTAGAGCACGCCGGGCTGCTCCTCCTCGTACACCGGCAGGATCAGGACGATGCCCAGCTCCCGGGCGAGGGCCTGGAAACGCTGGACGACCGGGCCGTCCGGTACCTGCTCGGCGTACTCGTAGAACGCCTTGTCCTGGACCTGGCAGAAGTACGGTCCATAGAACAGTTCCTGGAAGCACAGGACCTGGGCGCCCTGCGCGGCCGCGTCGCGGGCCGCCTGCTCGTGGACCTGGATCATCGACTCCTTGTCGCCGGTCCAGGCGGTCTGGAACAGGGCGGCACGAATCACTCGGCTCATCGGGACCTCCGGTCGCTCGGTGTGCGAGGAGCCTAGGAAGTCCGAAAGCGGGCTTTGAGTGGCACGGTGTCACGTCTGCGGGCGCTCCGCGTGTCACCGTGTCACGCGCTCGTCGGCTCATGTTTCACCGCCGTTTTCCCAGGTCGTCGCATGTTTCACCGCTGTTGCGCATCATGTGCGAGGAGTGCGATGTGCACGGAGGCCGCCTGTTCGAAGTCGTCGAGGTCGACGCCGAGCCGGGCCTGTATCGCCTCCAGCCGGCGGTACAGCGCGGGCCGCGAGACGTGGTGCAGCTGGGCGGTGCGGGACTTGTTGCGGCCGGTGGCGAGATACGTCCGCAGGACGCCAAGCAGGTCCTGGTCGACGCCCTTTCCGCACAGCAGCCCGTCCAGCTCGCGCTCGGCGAAGGACTGGACGTGCGGGTCGTCGCGGAGCAGCCGGATCAGGCCCCGCAGGTGTACGTCCTTGAGCCGTACGACGGGTGGCAGGTCGAGGGCGTCGGAGGAGTCGGCGACGGCGTCGGCCACGTGCTGGGCCTCGCGCAGGCCGGCGGGCACGTCGTCCCAGGCGGTACGGGGGCCCGCGGCGGCGACCACCGCCCGCGGCTCGGCCGCCTCGCCGTGCAGCCGGACGGCGAAGTGCGTGGCGAGGGCGTCGGCGTCCTGGTCGCGGGCGAGGCTGAGCAGGACGGCGGTGACACGTTCGGTGAGCTCGGCGACGAGTCCGGGCAGCCCCAGCAGGCGGAGGGTTCTCTCCAGTTGGGCCGGTTCGGCGTCCCGTACCACGAGGGGGACGAAGGTCCGCCGGTTGACCGGCAGTCCGGCCGCCCGCGCCCGGGGCAGCAGCTGCCGGGCCGGTACGACCCCGGAGACCAGGTCGGTCAGCAGGCTCTGCGCGGACTGTTCCTCCCAGCTGTGGGCGGAGCCGCCGCCGAGCATGCGGTGCAGGACGAGGGCCTCGGCGCCGCGGTCGGCGAGCAGCCGCCCGGTGGCGGTGTCGCCGCGGTAGCCGCAGAGCATGATCTGGCCCCAGCGCTCCCCGCGGCCACCGAGTTCGGCACGGATCCAGCCGTCGCCCTCGCCACCGCCGGCCTGCCGGGCGATGCGCTCCCAGTCGCGCAGCACGTCGTCCACGGCCGACCGCTCACCCGCGGTGGCCAGCACCCGGTGCGCGAGGTTGGTGACGACGACCGGGCAGGCGCTGTGCACCGCGACCTCGTCGAGGAGGCGTTGCAGGGGGGCACCGGCGGTGATGAGGCCGGTGAGGGCGGTACGGACCGACTCGGAGAGGCTGACGGCGGCGAACTTCCGCCGTACCAGCCGGGACTGGACCTCCTCCGTCAGCTCGGCGAAGGGGAAGGGGCGGTGCAGGACCACCAGGGGGAGGCCGCAGCGGTCCGCCGCGCGGCGCATGGCGTCGGGTGGGGACGGGAAGGCGCGGCCGAGGCCGAGGACGACCGCGGCGGCCTCGGCCCGGTGCAGGGACTGGATGTACTCGGCCTGTTTGTGCGCGTCGTCCGCCAGGAGGACGCCGGTGGTGAGGACCATCTCGCCGCCGGTGAGCATGACGCCGACGTCGGGTGCCTCGGCCACGTGCACCCAGCGGACGGGGCGGTCGAGGTGGGTGGCACCGGCGACCACCTCGGGGTCGCCGGCGAGGACCCGTTCCAGGGCCAGGATCTGACGGACCGACAGTATGGGGCTGTCTGTGGTGTTCGGGGGATCCCAAGTGGCGGTCATCTTGCGTGGTCCCTTGGTCGGGTTCGGTGCGTTCGGGGGACTGCGGGCCGGTGGGGGCTGGTCGCGCCCGCGCGGCGGTAGCCGCATATCCGAAACAGCCCCGCGCCCCTGTGGGGCGCTTCAGTAGGCGCTTCTCAGAGCGCTTTCCAGGATCGCCGCGCCTTCCTCCGCCTCCGCCACCGTCAGCGACAACGGCGGGGCGATACGCAACGCGCTCGTGTTGTGGCCGCCGCCCTTGCCGATCAGGAGGCCGGCTTGGCGCGCCGCTTCCAGGACCGCCGACGCGGACGTGGGGTCGGCCTCGTCCGTGCCGGGCTTGACCAGTTCGACGCCGATCATCAGGCCGCGGCCCCGGACCTCGCGTACGCCGGGCAGCTGGGCGGCGACCGCGCGGAGGCGTTCGATGAGGAGGCCGCCGACGCGGCGGGCGTTGCCCTGGAGATCGTGGTCCAGGAGGTACGACAGGTTGGCGAGGCCCGCCGCCATGGTGATCTGGGTGCCGCCGAACGTCGAGATGCTGTTGGAGTCCAGGCAGTTCATGATCTCGGAGCGGGCGATCACCCCGCCGATGGACATGCCGTTGCCGATGCCCTTGGCGAAGGTGACGATGTCCGGCGGGCCGCTCTGGCCGTGTGCCTGCCAGCCCCAGAAGTGCTCGCCGGTGCGGCCCCAGCCGGTCTGCACCTCGTCGGCGATCCAGAGGATGCCCTGCTCCTGGAGGACCTTGCGGAAGGCCGCGTACAGCCCGTCGGGCGGGGAGGTGAAGCCGCCGACGCCCTGGATGGGCTCGGCGATCAGCGCGGCCGGCGGGCGGGTATGGCCGAGGAGGTCGCGCAGATCGTCGACGCAGGCCGCGATGAAGTCCCGGTCGTTCAGCTCGGCGAACGGGCCACGGGTGCGGACGCCGCCGTGGACGTACAGCGTCTGGAGGGGCGAGAGGGAGGTCGGGGACCAGCCCTTGTTGCCGGTGATGCCGACGGCGCTGAAGGAGCGGCCGTGGTAGCTGTTGCGCATCGCCAGGACGGTGTTGGTCCGGCGGTAGGTGGTCGCGAGCAGCAGGGCGGTGTCGTTGGCCTCGGTGCCGGAGGTGGTGAAGAAGACCCGGGCGTCCGGGATGCCGCTCAAGTGGGCCACCCGTTCGGCCAGTTCGACCATGGGGCGGTTCAGGTAGAGCGTGGAGGAGTGGATGATCCGGCCGGCCTGCTCGCTCACCGCCTTCGTCACCTCGGGGAGCGCGTGCGCGGTCATCGTGGTGAGGATGCCGCCGAAGAAGTCGAGGTAGCGGTTGCCGTCCGCGTCCCAGACATGCCGGCCCTCGCCGTGCGTGATCTCCAGCGGCTCGTCGTAGTAGAGGGCCAGCCAGTCGGGCAGGACCTGGCGGTGGCGGGCGAAGAGGTCGTTCACGGCTGTACCAGCCCTTCGTAGGCGTCGGGACGGCGGTCGCGGTAGAAGGCCCACTGCTGCCGTACTTCTTCGATCAGGTCGAAGTCGAGGTCACGGACGACGAGTTCCTCGCTCTTGTCGCTCGCCACCTCCCCCACGAACTGCCCACGTGGATCGACGAAATAGCTTGTGCCGTAGAAGTCGTTGTCGCCGTACTCCTCCTGGCCCACCCGGTTGATGGCGGCGATGAAGTACTCGTTGGCGACGGCGGCCGCGGGCTGCTCCAGCTGCCAGAGGTAGGCCGACAGGCCGCGCGAGGTGGCCGACGGGTTGTAGACCAACTGGGCGCCGTTGAGACCGAGTTGCCGCCAGCCCTCCGGGAAGTGGCGGTCGTAGCAGATGTACACGCCGACCTTGCCGACGGCGGTGTCGAAGACCGGCCAGCCGACGTTGCCGGGCTTGAAGTAGTACTTCTCCCAGAAGCCCTTGACCTGCGGGATGTGGTGCTTGCGGTACTTGCCGAGGACGCTGCCGTCGGCGTCGATCACAACGGCGGTGTTGTAGTAGAACCCGGACTGCTCGACCTCGAAGACCGGGACGACGATCACCATGCCGGTCTCGCGGGCCAGTTCCTGCATACGACGGACCGTGGGGCCGTCCGGGACCGGCTCGGCCCAGCGGTAGTGCTCGGGTTCCTGGACCTGGCAGAAGTAGGGGGCGTTGAAGACTTCCTGAAATCCGATGATCTTCGCACCCCGGCGGGCCGCCTCGCGGGCGTGCACCTCGTGTTTCGCCACCATGGACTCGGTGTCGCCGGTCCAGGTGGCCTGGACCAGAGCGGCGCGTACGACGTTGGCCATGAGCTGCTCCTTCTACGCCCGTAGAGGGTCGAAAGTAAGCCTCCTCGGAGTCCTTGCCAAGACCATCGTCGTTAAGCCGCCGAGTCGATCTCGTTTCTAACCTGGCTGGCGGACGCGGGGGCCGATGCGCACGTCCGTCAGGACGTGAGGCCTGCCACCCTGAGCGCGTGCAGCAGGTCCCAGTGGCGTTGGTCCGAGATCGCCTGGGCCGAGCGGAGGAGCAGCGGAACCAGTCGGTGCGGGTCGGGTTCCGCGCTGTGCGCCGCCTCCTCCGGGGTGCGGACCTGGACGTAGGTGTCCAGCAGGGCCCGGACCTCGCGGTGGCGGCCCGCCGCGTCCAGGGCGAGGACGGCCTCGCCGATCTCGGTGGCGGGGCGGACGACGCCCTGCCGGAGGATCTGGCGGCCGTCGGCGGTCCGGCCCGCGGCGGTCAGGGCATCGGCGGCCGCCACCAGCCGGGCGGGCGGCAACGAGGCCGTCTCCCAGAGCAGCGTGGTCCAGTCGACGCCGAGCCCGGCCCGCTGGAGGGCGTCCGCGAGCAGGGGGAACCGGGCGGCGGGCCACTGCGCGGCCTCGGCCAGGAGCGCGTGGGCCTCGCCGGTACGGCCCTCGCCTCGGAGTCGTTCGAGTCGCGCCACGGCCCCCGCCACGGCCTGTGCCGCCTCCTGGTCGGCCTGCTCCACCACCGGCTCCGGTCGCGCCGGTGCCTCGGCGGCCCCGGCGAACCGGGCCCCGCGCGGGGTGCGACGGCCGGCGGGGGCCCCGGGTACGGCCGCCTCCGGTGTCTGCGGTACGGCGGCGGGCGCGGTTTCGTCCTCCGCCATGCCGGCGAATCGGGCACTGCCCCGTCGCCGCTTGCGCTGCTTGGCCGGAGCGGGAGCGGCGGCCGGGGCTTCGGGCGTCTCCGGCGCGGGAGACGGTGGGGCCGCGCCGCCGTCGGGCGTGCCCCCGTCCGAGTGGCCGCGCGTCGTCGCACCGGACGCGTGCGCGGTCGGTGCGGCGGCCGGGCCGGTCACGGACGCGTGCGCGGTCGGTGCGGCGGCCGGGCCGGTCATGGACGTCTGCGCGGCCGCTTCGGCGGCCGGGCCGGGAGACGGCGGCCTCAGCTCGGCCTGCTGCTCCAACCGCCCCATCCTGGACCGGAGTTCGACACATCTGGCGGAGGCCCGTTCGTGGTCGTCGCGGGCCCAGGCGAGGTCGATGTCGAGGGACTCGGCCTCCTCGCGGGAGTGCGCGGAGCTGTACGCGCGGCCGAGCTGGGCAAGCCGTTCGGCGGCGTAGCGCTGTTCGCGGAGCATGACGTCGAGGCGGTCGCTCAGGTCCTGCCGGGCACCCGGCCGGGCGTCGTACGCGGCGAGGGCGCCGGCGTGCAGCTGCCGGGCCTGCCCGGCCGCACGGGCGGCGGCCTCGGGACCGTAGGCGGTCGCGAGGTCCTGGAGAAGCGCCTCCACGATGTCCCAGGGCGGCACCTCCCGCCCACCCAGGTAGGCCTGCATGCCGTCGGGGTCGCGCTGCCAGAACACCGCGCACCAGCCGGCGCCCTGGTCCAGGCGCGCCAGCAGGCCGTTGAGGTAGTTCGCGAACTCCCGTACCCGGCCCGGGAGCTGATCCACAGTCATCGCTCGACTCCCGCCCGACCGGAACACTCCGGTTCCGTAGGCAACACCAGTTGTGTTACGGGGCTGCTACGGGGAGTTTTCAGTGGGCGCGCAGAGCCCTCATTACGGGATCTTGACCGATGCGCGTCACACCGGGGTCAGCGCGCAGCGGGCCACCAGTTCGTCCATCGACAGGCCGAGCGCGCGGGCCAGCGCGGCGACGGTGAAGAAGGCGGGGGTCGGCGCCCGGCCGGTCTCGATCTTGCGGAGCGTCTCGGCCGAGATGCCGGCCTCGGCCGCCACCTCGGTCATGCTCCGGCCGCCGCGCGCCTCGCGCAGCATCCGTCCGAGCCGCTCGCCGCGTTCACGCTCTTCCGGGGTGAGGGGGGTGCGCACCATGCCGTCATCCTAAGTCGTCATTCCTAGCCGGCCTATAAAGCCGGTATAGTAATTGGCATGGTGGAACTGAAGACAGACGTATCGATCGACGCGATGTACGGGGCCGGCCAGGTCCTCGGGCAGGCCCTGACGGCCGTACGGGAGGCCGCCGCCGTCGGCGTCTCCCTCCTTGAGCTGGACGAGGTGGCACGGGAGGTGCTGAGGGCGGCCGGGGCCACCTCCCCCTTCCTCGGCTACCGGCCCTCCTTCGCGGCCACCCCGTTCCCCGCCGTCGTCTGCGCCTCCGTCAACGACGCGATCGTGCACGGCATCCCGACCTCCTACCGGCTGCGCGACGGCGACCTGGTCTCCATCGACTGCGGTGCCGAACTCGACGGCTGGGTCGGTGACTCGGCGATCAGCTTCACGGTCGGCAGGCCGCGCCCGGCGGACGTACGGCTCATCGAGACGGCCGAGCGCGCCCTGGCCGCGGGCATCGCGGCGGCGGTCGTCGGCAACCGCATCGGCGACATCGCGCACGCCGTCGGCAGCGTGTGCCGGGAGGCCGGCTACGGCATCCCGCAGGGCTTCGGCGGACACGGTGTGGGCCGCCGTATGCACGAGGACCCGGAGGTGCCGAACGAGGGCCGCCCCGGCCGCGGCCTTCCGCTCCGGCACGGCATGGCGCTCGCGATCGAGCCCATGCTGATCGGCAGCGGGCGGGACGGCTACCACGAGGCTCCCGACGGCTGGACCCTGCGTACGAACGACGGCTCCCGCGCGGCGCACGTGGAGCACACGGTGGCGATCACGGATGCGGGGCCCCGGATCCTCACGGAAAGGAATCCGAAGCACTGACACAGGCCGTACCTGCGCATTTCCTCCGCACAACGGCGACCGTGCCGGCCCCCTCGGCCGCCCCCGCGGTGCTGGACATGCCCCCCTCGCGCGGGCGTGCGAAGGTGGTGTGACCGGGCGCTGCAGGGGGCACCCGCGTGGACCGGCACGTCGACCAGCGAGCGCGTCCCGCCAGGCGCCGGGACGCCGGAACGGAACGAACGCTCATGAGCAGCGGTTACCCCGGACCGAGCGACTTCGGACAGGATCCTTTCGGAGAGTTCCTCGCCCGCTTCTTCGGCGGCGGGGAACGCCCGGGCCCCCGGCAGATCGACATCGGCAGGCTGCTCAGCCAGCCGGCCCGGGAGTTGGTGAAGGGCGCCGCCCAGTACGCCGCCGAACACGGCAGCCGGGACCTCGACACCGAGCATCTGCTCCGCGCGGCTCTGGCGGCGGAGCCGACCCGCTCCCTGCTCAGCAGGTTCGGCGCGAATCCCGACTCGCTTGCCACGGAGATCGACGGCCGCGCCGGCCCGGTCCAGCACCCGCCGGGCGAGGCGCCCCCGCCGACCTCGCTGTCCCTGACCCCGGCCGTCAAGCGGGCCCTGCTGGACGCGCACGACCTGGCCCGGGCCGGCGGCGCCGGATACATCGGCCCCGAGCACGTGCTGGGCGCGCTCGCCGCCAACCCGGACTCGGCCGCCGGGCACATCCTGAACGCGGCCCGGTTCGCCGCCGGCCTGCCGCCGGAGGCCCCGGAGACCGACCGCCCCCTCACCGGCACGGACAGCCGGCGGCGGAGCGGCACGCCGACGCTGGACAAGTACGGCCGCGATCTGACCGGGCTGGCCGGGGAGGGCCGGATCGACCCGGTCATCGGCCGTGACGACGAGATCGAGCAGACCATCGAGGTGCTCTCCCGGCGCGGCAAGAACAACCCCGTGCTGATCGGCGACGCCGGTGTCGGCAAGACCGCGATCGTCGAGGGCCTGGCCCAGCGGATCGCCGACGGGGACGTGCCGGACGTCCTCTCCGGGCGCCGGGTGATTGCCCTGGACCTGCCCGGCGTGGTCGCGGGCACCCGTTTCCGGGGCGACTTCGAGGAGCGCCTGACCAACATCGTGAACGAGATCCGTGCCCACTCCGACCAGCTGGTCGTCTTCATCGACGAACTGCACACCGTGGTCGGCGCCGGAGGCGGCGGCGAGGGCGGCTCGATGGACGCGGGCAACATCCTCAAGCCCGCGCTGGCCCGGGGCGAGCTGCACATCGTGGGCGCGACCACCCTTGAGGAGTTCCGCAAGATCGAGAAGGACGCGGCGCTGGCCCGCCGCTTCCAGCCGATCCTGGTGCCCGAGCCGACGATCCCGGACGCCATCGAGATCCTGCGCGGCCTGCGCGACCGCTACGAGGCCCACCACCAGGTCCGCTACACCGACGAGGCCCTGGTCGCCGCCGTGGAGCTCTCCGACCGCTATCTCACCGACCGCAGGCTCCCGGACAAGGCGATCGACCTGATCGACCAGGCCGGCGCCCGCGTCCGCCTCGGCTCGCGCACCAAGGGCACCGACGTACGCGCGATAGAGCGCGAGATCGAGCAGCTCACGTGCGACAAGGACCAGGCGGTCGCCGACGAACAGTACGAGCGTGCCACCCAGCTCCGCGACCGCATCAGCGAGTTGAAGACGCGCACCACCGAACTCTCCGGCGAGGACCAGGTGGACGAGGGGCTGAACCTGGAGGTGACGGCCGAGGCGATCGCCGAGGTGGTGTCCCGCCAGACCGGTATCCCGGTCAGCAGCCTCACCCAGGAGGAGAAGGAGCGACTGCTCGGCCTGGAGGCACATCTGCACCAGCGGGTGATCGGCCAGGACGAGGCGGTCGCGGCCGTCTCCGAGGCGGTGCTCCGCTCCCGCGCCGGGCTCGCCAGCCCGGACCGCCCGATCGGCAGCTTCCTCTTCCTCGGCCCGACCGGCGTGGGCAAGACCGAACTGGCCCGCGCGCTGGCCGAGATCCTGTTCGGCAGCGAGGACCGGATGGTCCGCCTGGACATGAGCGAGTACCAGGAGCGCCACACCGTCTCCCGCCTGGTCGGCGCCCCACCCGGCTATGTCGGCCACGAGGAGGCGGGCCAGCTCACCGAGGTGGTCCGCCGCCACCCCTACTCGCTCCTCCTCCTCGACGAGGTGGAGAAGGCCCACCCGGACGTCTTCAACATCCTGCTCCAGGTCCTGGACGACGGCCGCCTGACCGACTCCCAGGGCCGCACGGTGGACTTCACCAACACGGTCATCGTGATGACGAGCAACCTGGGCTCGGACGCGATCACCAGGCGCGGCGCCGGCATCGGCTTCGGCCCCGGCGGGGAGGAGGCGACGGAGGAGGCCCGCCGCGAGCAGGTGCTGCGCCCGCTCCGGGACCACTTCCGCCCGGAGTTCCTGAACCGCATCGACGAGATCGTGGTCTTCCGCCAGCTCACCGGCGAACAGCTGCACCAGATCACCGAGCTGCTCCTGGAACACACCCGCCGCATGCTGCGCGCCCAGGGCATCACGGCCCACTTCACGGACGCGGCGGTCGACTGGCTGGCGGAACGCGGCTACCGGCCGGAGTACGGCGCACGGCCACTGCGCCGCACCATCCAGCGTGAGGTCGACAACCAGCTCTCACGGCTGCTTCTGGACGGCACGGTCAGGGAGGGCGATCAGGTGACGGTGGACGTGGCGGGCGGAGGTCTGGTGTTCCAGAAGCGGGACCCTTCCAACTCGCCCGGCTGAAGCGCCCCTTGAGGGGCGCGGGGCTGTGTCGATTCGCGGCTACCGCCGCGTGGGCGCGACCAGCCCCCACGCACCCGCAGCCGGACTAAGGCGCAGGATCCACCACCTGAGCCGACCCTCCACCCCGCCGCACCGTCTCCGCCGCCGCCAGCCACTTCCCACCCGGCAACCGCTGTACCCCGGTAGCCGCCCCGATCTCCGGATTCAACGAGAACGACTGCCCGATGGCCTCCAACTTCCCCTTCACAACGGGGTCGTTGTACAGCGCCGGTTCCAACTCGGTCTTCGCCGCGTTCCGCTGCGACGCCCGAGGCGCGGCGATCGCGTCCACCAACGGCAGATGCCGGTCCAGGAACTCGGTCAGCACCTGGAGCACGGTGGTGATGATGGTCGCCCCACCGGGCGAACCGACCGCCACCACAGGCTTGTCGGCCTTGTCGAGCACGATCGTCGGCGAGATCGAGGACCGCGGCCGCTTCCCCGGGCCCGGCAGGTTCGGGTCGTGTACCGCGGGGTTCGCCGGCGCGAAGGAGAAGTCGGTCAGCTCGTTGTTGAGCAGGAACCCCCGCCCGGGAACGGTGATCCCGCTACCACCGGTCTGCTCGATGGTCAGCGTGTAGGAGACGACGTTCCCCCACTTGTCGGCGACCGTGAGGTGCGTCGTGTTCTCGCCCTCGTACGTGGTCGGCGCCGCCGTACCGGTCGACCCGGGGTTGTTCGGGTCGCCCGGGGCGACCGGGCTGGTCAGCACCGCGTCGTCGCTGATCAGCTTCGCCCGCTCGTCGGCGTACCGCTGCGACAGCAGCCCCTTCGTCGGCACGTCCTCGAACGCGGGGTCGCCGACCCACCTCCCCCGGTCCGCGAAGGAGATCCGGCTCGCCTCGATGAAGTGGTGCAGATACTGCACCTCACTGGCCTTCGAGAGGTCGGTGTTCTCAAGGATGTTGAGGGCCTCCCCGACGGTCGTCCCACCGGACGAGGACGGCGCGATGGAGTACACCTTCAGCCCGCGGTACCCGGTCTCGGTGGGCGCCTGCGACTTGGCCCGATAGGCCGCCAGATCCTTCGCCGACAGCTTGCCCGCCCGGGCCTTCCACCCCGAACCGGGATCCACCGGCGGATTGTTGACCGTCGACACGATGTCCTTGCCGAGGTCCCCCTTGTAGATCGCCCCGGTCCCCTTCCGCCCCAGCTCCCGATAGGTCCGGGCCAGGTCGGGGTTCTTGAAGGTGGACCCCACCGCAGGCAGCTGCCCGCCGGGCAGGAAGAGCTTCGCCGTGTCCGGGAAGTACCGGAACCGCGTCTCGTTGGACGCGGTCTGCGACCGGAACGTGTCGTCGACGACGAACCCGTCGCGGGCGATCCGCTCGGCCGGTTTCAGCACCGTGCCCAGCCGTTCGCTCCCCCACCGGTCCAGCGCCGTCTGCCAGGTGGCCGGCGTCCCGGGCGTGCCGACGCTCAGCCCGCTGCTCACGGCGTCCGCGAAGGCGAGTGGCCGGCCGTTCTCCACGAAGAGGTTGGAGTCGGCGGTCAGCGGTGCGGTCTCGCGGCCGTCGATCGTGTGCACCGTACGGGACTTGGCGTTGTAGTAGACGAAGTAGCCGCCTCCGCCGACGCCGGAGGAGTAGGGCTCGGTGACCCCGAGCGCGGCGGCGGTCGCCACGGCCGCGTCGACCGCGTTGCCGCCCTTGCGGAGCACCTCGATACCGGCGGCGGTCGCGTCCGCGTCGACGCTGGAGACCGCACCGCCGTAGCCGACGGCCACCGGGGATTTCGCGACGGTCGCTCCGCCGGCGGCGGGAGGCGCTGCCGCCCCTACCGACACCACGGCGGCCGAGACCGCCAGAACGGTCAGTTTCCGCGTGACAGGGCGACGCATCCGCACCTCCAGTTCCGGAACGTCCGCGCAGCGTATCGGCGGGGCCCCGGCCCTGACAGCCACATTCAGGGCACTGTCATACGATCGCCACACTTCGAACACGGGTACGTTCCAGCCACCTGTGACCGCTACCATGCGCGCCCATGAATGACGACCTGCGCAACATTATCCTTGGCGTCGTGGCCGCCGGCATCAGCGCGGCGCTCGGCTGGCTGGCCCGCACCTCGCTGTGGCGCCGCGGCCTGCGCCGCAAGCAGGCCTTTTTCGGTCTTCCGGAGAACTCGGAGTCACTGCTGGTCGTCAACCGCGATCCGGCCACCTCCGAACCCGCGGTCCACCGCCTGGACGTGTTCGCGCTCCTGGAGCTGGCCGCGCTGATCAAGGACTGCGGCGCCAACCTCCAGATGGTGACCCAGGACAACGTCCAGCAGGGTTTCGGCGAGCGCACCGAGTTCTGCGTGGGCGGGCCCGGGTCGAACCGGCGCATGCTGGCGCACATGTCGGCGATGCTGCCGGGCGTGCGGGTCAACATCGACCCGGAGCCGGGCCCCGACCGCGGCGCCTTCCAGATCGGCACCGAGCGCTACCGCCTGGACCCCGGCATCACGGAGTACGTCCTGCTCGCCCGCCTCACCGCCGGCCAACGCCCGGACGCCCGCCCGGTGTTCCTCTTCTGCGGACAGCGCGCGATCACCAACCAGGCGGCGACCCGCTACCTCGCCCGCAACCACGAGCGGCTCGCCCGCAAACACGGCAACAGCACCTTCGTGCTGCTCCTCAAGGTGGTCAACTCGCAGGCGTACGGCCCCGACGTGGTCGAACTCGTCTCGGACGTCACCCGCGCCGCCCAGGCGCCGCTGCCGCCCGCCACGACCGACACCGCACGTTCCTCACACCGCGCCTCCTGAGTAGCTGCACCATTCAACAATCGTTACCCGCACGTAACTTACCGACGGGTTACTTACGGTAAAGGGTCGCGGTTACCGTCTGGTCACTTTGCACTGACACGAGTGAGGAGTGACCCATGGGACGAGGTCGCACCACAACGAGCCGCCGCACCACCACCGGCCGCCACATCGGCATGCGCACCGCCGCTCTGCGCACGACCGCCGCGGGGGCCGCCTCGGCGGCCCTGATCGCCGCCGGCGTCGTCGGCCTGGCACCGGCCGCACAGGCCGCCGCCTCCGTCCGCTTCGTCGACATCACCGGCGACGGCGGCACCGTGCTGAAGGCCAACGTCGTCACGCCCGCGGGCGCCGACGCCACGCACCGCTACCCCCTCATCGTGCTGCCCACGAGCTGGTCGCTGCCCCAGGTCGAGTATCTGGCCCAGGCCCAGAAGCTCGCCGACGCCGGCTACATCGTGCTCAGTTACAACGTGCGCGGGTTCTGGCAGTCCGGCGGGCAGATAGAAGTGGCCGGTCCGCCGGACGTGGCGGACGCGTCCAAGGTCATCGACTGGGCCCTCGCCAACACCACCGCCGATCCCCGGCACATCGGCATCGCGGGGGTCTCGTACGGCGCCGGGATCAGCCTGCTGGCCGCCGCGCACGACAAGCGGATCAAGGCGGTCGGCGCGCTCAGCGGCTGGGCGGATCTGATCGACTCGATCTACTCGGGCCGTACCCAGCACGTCGAGGCGGCCGCCCTCCTGGACGGCTCGGCGACCCTCACCGGGCGCGAGAGCCCCGAAGTCCGGCAGATCTTCAAGGACTTCTACGCCTCGAACCTGGAGCGGGAACAGGACATGATCGCCTGGGGGGCGAAACGTTCCGTCGCGACCTATGTCGACCAGCTCAACCAGAACGGCGCGGCCGTGTTCATGGCCAACGCCTGGAGCGATTCCGTCTTCCCCGCCAACCAGTACGCCGACTTCTACGGGAAGCTGACCGGCCCGAAGCGCCTGGAGCTACGCCCCGGCGACCACGCCACCGCCGAGCTGACCGGCCTGCTGGGGCTGCCCAACGACGTGTGGACCGACACCGAGCGCTGGTTCGACCACTACCTCAAGGGCGAGGACAACGGCATCGACCGCGAGCAGCCGGTCCAGCTCAAGTCCCGTACCGACGGCGGGTACGAGGGTTACCCGGACTGGAAGTCGGTGGGCGCCACCCGCAAGAAGATCGCCCTCGCCGGCTCGACCACGATCCACGCGAACGTCGACTCGGGCGCTGACGGCGGCGTCGTCCTCCTCTCCGGCCTCCTCGACCAGATCGCCCAGCTGCCGCCGGTCGCCTCGATCCCGCTGCTGCCACGCCGCTGGGCCGCCGTCTGGCAGTCCGAACGGTACGGCGGCGCGCAGCGGGTGCGCGGCACGGCACGGCTGCACACGACCCTCACCCCGACCAAGGAGAGCGGCACCCTCGTCGCCTACCTGTACGACGTGGGCCCGCTCGGCCTCGGCAAGCTGGTCACCAACGCGCCGTACACCTGGTACGACCGCACCCCCGGCAAGTCGTTCGACGTGGACCTGGACCTGTTCTCCACCGCCTACGACGTGCCGGCCGGGCACCGGCTCGCGCTGGTGGTCGACACGGTGGACCCGCTCTACATCGAGCACAACCCGTCCGGCGCGCAGCTGACCTTCTCCTCGCCGGTGGACGACCCGTCGTACGTGTCCGTTCCGCTGCGCGAGCAGTGATCTCCGGCTGCCGCCGGCCGGGCCTGGCCCTGGCTGCCGCCCCTACGGCAGCAGCGTCCCTGGTTCGGCCGGGGCCACCTCGACGGCCTCGGTCTTGGGACTGCGCTGCTCCCGTCCGGCCACCCAGCCGGCGAACCACGAGAGCAACATGCACATCCCGATGCAGATCGGCGAGATCACCATCACCACAGGGATGAAGGGCAAATCGTAGTCGAGGTCGGATGCGATCAGTTTCCCGGCATGGAGGAACTCCTCGTAGGTGATGAGATAGCCCAGCGAGGTGTCCTTGAGGGCCACCACGAGCTGACTGATGATGGCGGGCAGCATGGCCCGTACGGCCTGTGGCACCAGGACGTACGCCATGCGAAGGGCATCCACTTCGTATGCGTGAACTGTTGGGTGTCGAAGGGGAGATGGAGGATCCAGGCGACCAGACCGAGGATGACGAGGGTCGAGAGGACGCCGTACACCGTGTGCCGTCGTCTGGTGACGGGACCCGGAACGTCTTAGAGCGCGGTGGCCTCGGTCATCGGGCGCCCCCCCACTTCCGCTCCAGCACGTTGAACAGGGCGCTGAGGGCGAGGGTGATGACGAGGTAGCCGACGGCGATCCAGACGAACGGCCGGACGATGTTGTAGCCGAGCTCGCTCAAGGTCTTGTAGGTGCCGAGGAGTTCGGTGACGCTGAACGCGCCCGCCAGTCGCGGAGTTCTTGGCGAGCGCGTTGAGGGTTGAGCCGATCGGCGGGATGACCGAGCGGAACGCCTGGGGCAGGACCACCAGGCCGAGGGTCTGCCCGAAGGTCATGCCCAGGCTGCGGGCCGCCTCGCCCTGCCCCTTCGGTACGGTGTTGATGCCGGCGCGCAGTGCCTCGCAGATGAAGGCCGAGGTGTAGCAGCCGAGCGCGACGACCGCGACCACCTGGAAGGGCAGCACGAGTCCGAACCGGGGCAGGCCCAGCAGCACCGCGAAGAACAGCAGGGATCGCTCCAGGATCGCCGCGATGATCTCCGCGGTGATCGCCGTTCGCACGGCCGCCGGTCAGGCCTCGGCGACCTCCGCGTAGAGCTGGGAGAGCTCGGGGACCCCGCTCTCGGCCCAGTCGTGGCCGGACTCGACGACCTCGAACTCCCGTCCCGACTGCAGTCGTACCACCGGCTCCCCGTCCGCACGGATCCCCCATTCCGCGCCGGGCACGGTCCGGGTCAGGACGGTGCCCAGATACAGGCCGGCGTCGGTGCCCAGCCAGGTCAGGGTCTCCTCGTCGTCCCGCCAGCGCGGTACCAGCTGGTCGAGGGCCTCCAGCGAGGCCGGGGTGTCGTCGAGCGTGACACCCTCCTCGGCCGCCTGGGCACGCAGCAGCTCGCACTCGGCGAGCAGATCGGGGTCGGCGATCAGGGGCACGCCACCGGTCTTGGCGTGCCTGTTGCCCAGAAAGGGGATGTTCATGGACCCAGGTTGACACTTACACCTCCAGGTCCACCACCACCGGAGCGTGATCGGAAGCGCCCTTTCCCTTGCGCTCCTCGCGGTCGACGTAGGCGTCCTGCACAGCCTTGGCAAACGGTTCGTTGCCGTACACCAGGTCGATGCGCATGCCGCGGTTCTTGGGGAAGGCGAGCTGGCGGTAGTCCCAGTAGGTGTAGGGGTGGTCGTACTTCAGGGGGCGCGGGACCACGTCGGACAGACCGGTCTCGCGCAGCGAGGTCAGGGCGGCGCGCTCGGCCGGGGTGACATGGGTGAGGCCCTCGAAGGCAGCCGTGTCGAAGACGTCGTCGTCCGTCGGCGCCACGTTGTAGTCGCCGAGCACCGCGAACGGGCGGCTGCCGCCCGCGTCCCCGGCCACGGCCGCCTTGAGGGCCTCGAACCACTGGAGCTTGTAGGCGTAGTGCGGGTGGTCCACCTCGCGCCCGTTGGGCACGTACACCGACCAGACCCGGACCGGGCCGCAGGTCGCCGAGATCGCGCGCGGCTCCACGCTCCCGTCGTACCCGGGGTCGCCGGGCAGGCCCCTGACGACGTCCGCCAGGCCGACCTTGGAGAGCACCGCCACTCCGTTCCACCGGCCGGTGGCGTGGACCGCCGCCTCGTAGCCCAGCTCGCGCAGTTGCTCCGTCGGGAACTGCGCCTCGGCGACCTTGGCCTCCTGGAGGCAGAGCACGTCGGTGCCGCTGCTCTCCAGCCAGGCGAGGAGCCTCGGCAGGCGGGCGGTGATCGAGTTCACGTTCCAGGTCGCGATGCGCATGCCTGACAACCTACCGGGCCCCTCTGACAACGTGTCTCAGACGTCCGCCGAGGCCCCCGGGGCCAGCCGCTGGTGGTCCGCGCCGCCCAGGGCGCCGATCTGGCGGTCGTAGATCGGCCGGGCCAGGTCGGTGAGCAAGGCGTCGTGGATGTCGTAGGCGCGCCGCGGCTTCACCTCGCGGACGTAGTCGATGACCTCGGAGATCTTGTTCCAGGGGGCCATCACCGGGAGCATCAGCGTCTCGACGGGGTGGTCGGGGACGGTGAGGGCGTCGCCGGGGTGGAAGACCTTCCCGCCGTCGATCAGGTAGCCGACGTTGGTGATGCGCGGGATGTCGGGGTGGATCACCGCGTGCAGTTCGCCGTGCACCTGGACGTCGAAGCCGGCGGCGGTGAACGTGTCGCCGTGTCCGACGGTGTGCACCCGGCCCGGGAAGGCCGCCGCGAGCTGGTCGGCGACGGACTTCAGGGTCCAGATCTCGGCGGCCGGGTCGGCGTCCAGCGCGGTCCGCAGCCGGCCCTCGTCGAAGTGGTCGGGGTGCTCGTGGGTGATCAGGATCGCGTCCGCGCCGACGGCCGCGTCCTCCTCGCTGAAACCTCCGGGGTCGAGGACGAGCGTGCGCCCGTCCTTCTCCAGACGCACGCACGCGTGGGACTTCTTCGTGAGCTTCATGGTCACCATCCTGCCCCCGGGCCGTCCGTCAGTCCTCGGGAGTGGTCTCCTCGCGGATGATCCGCTGGGCGACCCGGAACGCGCTGTTCGCCGCCGGTACCCCGCAGTACACCGCCGCCTGGAGCAGGACCTCCTTGATCTCGCCCGGGGTGAGGCCGTTGCGCAGGGCCGCGCGGACGTGGAAGCCCAGCTCCTCCAGGTGGCCGCCCGCGACCAGCGCGGTGAGCGTGACACAGCTGCGCGAGCGCCGGTCGAGGCCGGGCCGGTCCCAGATCTCGCCCCACGCGTAGCGGGTGATGAACTCCTGGTAGTCCCCGGAGAAGTCGTCGGCCTGCGCCAGCGCCCGGTCCACATGTGCGTCCCCGAGCACCTCCCGGCGGACCTTCAGTCCCGCGTCGTAGGGATCGGGCCGCCCGAGCGGCTGGGGCACCGCGGCGGCCGGAGCGATCTCGGCGATGGGCGTGACCTGCGGTGCGACCTGGGGTACGAGCTGCGGTGCGGCGGGCAGGACCGGTTTCAGTGTGGCGGCCGGGATGGCCATCTGGCCGGTGGTCGAGTCGTAGGCGGGCTGCCAGGCGGTGGAGAAGTGCCGCACCAGCAGGTCGGTGACGGCGGCGGGCTGCTCGACCGGGACCAGGTGGGAGGCGCCGGGTACCACGGCGAGCCGGGCGTCCGGGATCCCGGCGACCAGGGTGCGGGCCTCGGCGGGCCCGGTGACCTGGTCGTCCGAGCCGACCAGGACGAGCGTGGGCACGCCGATCCGGGCGAGTTCGTGTCGCACGTCGAAGCCCGCCAGGGCCTCGCAGGCGGCGATGTAGCAGCCGGGGTCGGTGGTGCGCACCATCTGGACGGCCCACTCGGTGATCGCGGGCTGCGCGGCGGCGAACCCGCCGGTGAACCAGCGCTCCGGCGAGGTCCGGGCGATCGGGTCGAGGCCGTTCGTCCGCACGATCACACCGCGCTGACGGAACTCGTCCGCCGTCCCGAACCGGGGGGAGGCGGCGACCAGCGCGAGCGAGGCGATGCGCTCCGGGTGCCGCAGAGCCAGCTCGATGCCGACGGCGCCGCCGAGCGCGCAGCCGGCGTAGCCGAAGCGCTGGACGCCGAAGGAGTCGAGCGTGGCCAGCAGCCGGGCGGTCAGCTCGGTGATGGAACCCGCCGGGTGCGCCGGGGAGCCGCCGTGGCCGGGCAGGTCGTAACGGAAAACCCGCCACTGCTGGGTCAGCTCCGGGACCTGCCGGTCCCACATGTGCCAGGTGGTACCCAGTGAGGGACCGAGGATCAGGACGGGAGCCTCTTCTGGCCCGTCAAAGCGGTATTGCAGGGTGTTCGACGGTGTCTCACTCACGCCTCTGACCCTCTCACGTCTCACGGACGCCCCTATAACGAGGGGGCGCTGGACGCCGTTCTGACCAGGTTGAAGACCCCGCGGGCTGCGTATCGCTTGAGGCATCGGATAACAGCTCGGCATTGCCCAGGCTGGACGGCGGCGACATGAACCTCGCCGTGCGTGGCCACGCCCGAAACGACCTCGCGCCGAACCGGAGATGAGCGGCTCACGTTCGCGGCGACGGGAAAGACGGGCGGCCTCGTGACCCTGCGGGCGGGGCCGGTCGGGGCGGGTTCATCGGCGAGCATCCATCCCCACGTCGTCAGCGAGGTCCGGTAGGTCCGCGCGGAGGACTTCGCGATGCCGGCGCTGGTGAGGTACCGCTCGACCGCTACGGCGTACGACGGCGGAGGGGCGGACAGGGGCACCACCCGGGCGCGCGGCAGCCGAAGCGCGCCCCCGCTCCCGAGTTCGGTCACTGGTCCGATGGTCACGGCCGCCCCGCCCTCCCGGCATCGCCGCAGTGAATGCGTACACCTCACCCCGGCGGCCGGAATCGCCCGCCCCAGGCCGCGGTGATCACCGCAGGGGCTCCGCCGCAGTAAATCCGGCATTTGCCGCGGCATTGGCGTTCGGACGAGTACTCGACCTAGGCTGCGTCGGTTCGTGCCGCTCGCCGCGGTCCATCGACAGAGAGGAAAGCCGATGACCCAGCACGCTGCGGCTGCAGCCCCGGTGCCCGGGCGGCGCCCCGAGCTGGTCCCGGATCCGGGGGCGGAAGCGGCCCGTATGGCTGCGGTACGCCGCTACGACATCCTCGACACACCGCCCGACGGTGCGTTCGACCGGGTGGCGGCGATGGCCGCCCGCCTCTTCGATGTCCCCGTGGCCACGGTCACGATCGTGGACACAGACCGCATCTGGTTCAAGGCCGCACACGGTCTGGAGGGCGTCAAGGAGATCGGCCGCGATCCGGGCCTGTGCGGCTCGGCGATTCTGCGCGATGACGCGCTGGTCATTCCCGACACCCTTCGTGATCCCGTGGCGGCAGACAATCCGCTGGTCGCGGGAGAGATGGGTGTGCGCTTCTACGCCGCCGCACCGATCATCACCCCCGACGGCCACCGGCTGGGCACAGTCAACGTCCTCGACACCAAGCCGCGCTCCATCACCGAGGACGACACCGCCACACTGGCCGACCTCGCCGCGATCGTGCTGGACGAGATGGAGCTGCGGCTGTCGGCACTGCGCGCACTACGCAACGAGCAGGAACGGCGGGAGGCGGAACAGGCGGCGCGGGAACAGGCGGAGAAGGACAAGACCGCCATCGCCGCGTTCGCCTCCACCCTCCAGCGCACCCTTCTGCCCCCGGCCCTTCCCGTGGTGCCCGGCCTGGAGCTGGCCTGCCACTATCACACCGCCTCCGTACACGATGTGGGCGGCGACTTCTACGACGTCTTCCCCGTCGACGGCAGCCGGTGGGCGTTCTTCCTCGGTGACGTGTGCGGCAAGGGCCCCGAGGCGGCGACCGTCACCGCTCTGGCCCGTCACACCCTGCGCGCCGCGGCCCAGATCGACCCGGAACCGGTCACCGTCCTGAGCACGCTCAACACCGTCCTGCTCACCGACGTCACCGCCGGAAGCCGCTTCTGCACCGCCCTCTTCGGCCTCCTGACACCTCTGGAAGACGGTGGCTTCAGCGTCACAGTGGCCACCGGCGGCCACCCGCCGGCCTACCACGTGCGCCCCGACGACAGCGGCGCGGTATGGGTCAAGTCGGTACGCCCCAAGGGCGGCATGCTCATCGGAGCCTTCCCCCAGGCACACTTCGCCCAGAGCACCTTCTCCCTGGCCCCCGGGGAGGGTCTGTTCCTCTACACCGACGGGCTGACCGAAGCCCACACTCCGCAAGGCGCCATGCTCGGCGAGGACGGCCTGACCGGCTTCCTCCACCGGCGCACAGGGCCCGTGGCCGCCACCGCCCTGGTCGAAGAAACCGTCACGTTGCTGGCCTCACTGCCCGGCGGAGTCGGCGACGACGTGGCCCTGCTGGCCCTGTCCGTACCTGACTCCGAAACCGCGCCGGACACCGGCGTCGCCGCCACCGCCCACACCACCGCCGTACCCGAACACTTCGGCCAGGAGCGATGACCGACGTGACCCACACACTTCACCTGACTGTTCACTACCCCCACCCCGGCCTCGCCATCGCCACGATCGTCGGAGATATGGACGTGCAGACCGCGCCCTCCCTGCGCGCCGGGGCCCTGGAAATCATCGACCAAGGACACCCGCGCCTGGCCCTGGACCTGGCACAGGTCGGCTTCTGCGACTCCGCCGGTCTCAGCGCGATCATCGGCATCTGGCACGCGGCCCAGGGAGCGGGCGGCTCACTCAGCCTCGCCGCCGTCCCCGACCGCCTGATGCGCATGCTCAGCATGACCGGCGTCGACTCACTCCTGCCTGTCCACGCCACAGCCGCCGACGTGATCGACAGCCAGCCCACCTCCGAAGACAGGTAACGACTCCGTCACCAGCCCCTCCACTGGGGGGACACACCGCATTCTGCTGGGCCATCGACATCGATTCAGCCGAGCAGACATAGGCCCGCAGAGGGCGAATGCCCATCACGGGAGCATGTGAAGACCCGCAACCTCACAGGCCGGGACACCGGTCATCCCGCTGACCAGATCTCATCGCTGCGCCCGTGGCGGGTGCCGGTCGAGAACACACCTCGGTGCCACGACGAGCCGGCGGCCGAGCGGGGTGCGGTGCGCTTGTCGTCCGCCGAGCATGCTGCCTTCGCTGTCAGCTACGGGCCGGTGACGCTGGCGTTCAGCCCGGGAGCGCGATTTCGCCGAGACCGGTGGTGCTCCGGTTCGGTGTCAGGGGCAGATGGGCGGTGATCCGTTTTCCCGTTTCACGGAGTGCGACGACGACCCTGTCGCTGACCGTGTGCACCAGGTGCAGCCCATGACCGCCGATGCGGCGCGGGTCAGCCTTCTTCGCCGCCGGCTTCTCGGTGGAGCTGTCCCACACGGTGATCGTCAACTCGTCGCTGGACAGCTGCAGGGTCATCCCGCAGGGGCCCGGAGCATGCCGGACGGCGTTGGTTACCAGCTCACTGGCGGCAAGTTCGGCGTCGACGGCCAAGGCGGTCGGCACGGCCGTGCTGCCGGTTCGGAGGGCGCGGCTGAGCAAGGCGCGCAGGGCCCGGCGGGCGTCTGCGGCACAGGCCGCGCCTTCCCCCCAGGTCGCGCCGTAGCGCAGCGGGGTGCCCTCATCCCGACCAGGCTTGTCGGCCGTCTGATTCCTCAGCGGGATGACCATGCGATGCCCTTTCGCCGTATTCACCGCTATTCAGTGCTTTTGGGTTGCCCTGTTCTCTCGCGTACCCGGGTGCCCACCACACACACCGCGGACGCTCACCACACCGCCACACGGCTCAGGACCGGGTAGCGGCGTCGCTGTCGGGTGGAAGGAGAAGAGCTGGTCGAGGCCGACGATGCGCACAACGCGCAGGGTGTGGGCGGGGACTGCGGCCAGGACGATGTCGGCCCCACGCGTCTGCAGTTCCCTGTCGCCCGGATCCTGCAGGGCAACGGTGACGGGAACCCGCTGCACACGGTGTGGGCCCGACCGGCGTACCGGTCGGGCCCACATCGCTGCTCAGGTGTCGGCTCGTGTCTGTTTACCCGATCAGGCCGTGACGGGGGTGCCGAGCATCGCGGAAGCGTGCTGCATCGTGCTGAGAATTCCCAGGGGCGCTGCCTTGGGAACGGCGCGGCAGGTGAAGCCGAGCTGAGCCATGGCTCGCAGGACTTCGGCGGCGCTGAAGTCACGGCGGTCCTGGCGCGTGATGACCTGGCCGACCTGCTTGACGGGGTAGTGGCGGCGGCCGATGATCACCGATTGGCCGGTGACCGGTTCGGGCTTGATGCCCTTCATCGATTCCAGCACGCCGGCCTTGGTGAGCTCGAAGGGGAAGCGGGCGATGACGCAGCGCATGTGGCCTCACAGAGAGAAGGGAAGAACGGTCCGACCAGGGGCCAGGGGGCCAGGTGTTTCAGCGGGAGAGGGCGACGATGCCCAGGGCGCTGCCTTGCTCGTCGACCACCGGCAGGACACCGAGCCGACGGGTGCGCATCGCGTGCTCGGCTTCGGCCATCGTGGTCACGGGTGAGGCGAACGAACCGTGGTCGCCGAGGATGTCGCGCAGGCGGACACGGTCCGTGTAGTCGGAGCTGTCACGGACGGCGGCGAGTTCGGCATGGGTGACCAGGCCGGTGCACTGGCCGTCCTGGTCGCAGACGACCAGCCGGACCGTGCGTGCGGCGGCCATGACGGCCAGCGCCACCTCGACGCTCATGTCGTCACAGACCTGCGGTCCGGCCGCGTCCATGACCTCTACCGCTGTCCTGTGCGCGGGGTCGGCGTCCGCCGGGCGGGACTCTGTCTGAACCAGCGTCAAAGCGTGCCTCCTGCGGAGATGGGCCGGCTTCCTGATCACTAAAGGTCTAGGCCACCGCGCCGAAGCCGGACTGGCGTCCGGGGGTGCGCCTGGTCGCCGAGGCGGGGCGGCGGCGACCTCGGGAGGTGGCGCTGCGCTTGGGGCGTTCGACCACCGGTGCGGTGATGACGACCGGGATGCCGGACGGGGCCTGGGCGCCGGTGATCCGGCTCAGGGCCTCGTCGCCCGAGCGGACCTGGGTGGTCTGCGGCCGGATTCCGGCGTCCGACATCAGACGGACCATGCCACGGCGCTGGTTCGGCGTGACCAGGGTGACGACGCTGCCGGACTCGCCGGCGCGGGCGGTACGGCCGCCGCGGTGGAGGTAGTCCTTGTGGTCGGTCGGCGGATCGACGTTGACGACCAGGTCAAGGTTGTCGACGTGGATTCCGCGCGCCGCGACGTTGGTCGCCACCAGCACGGTGACGTGCCCCGTCTTGAACTGCGCCAGCGTGCGGGTGCGCTGGGGCTGCGACTTGCCGCCGTGCAGCGCGGCGGCCCGCACCCCGCTGTTGAGCAGGTCCTGGGTCAGCCGGTCCACCGCGTGCTTGGTGTCCAGGAACATGATCACGCGGCCGTCGCGGGCGGCGATCTCGGTCGTGGCGGCGTGCTTGTCGGCGCCGTGGACGTGCAGGACGTGGTGCTCCATCGTCGTGACCGCACCGGCCGACGGGTCGACGGAGTGCACGACGGGGTCGGTCAGGTAGCGGCGTACCAACAGGTCGACGTTGCGGTCCAGGGTGGCGGAGAACAGCATGCGCTGCCCCTCCGGCCGCACCTGGTCGAGCAGCGCGGTGACCTGGGGCATGAAGCCCATGTCGGCCATCTGGTCGGCCTCGTCCAGCACGGTGACGTCCACGTGGTTCAGCCGACAGTCGCCGCGGTCGATGAGGTCCTTGAGCCGTCCCGGTGTCGCTACGACGATCTCACTGCCGGTGCGCAGTGCGCCGGCCTGTCGGCCGATGGACATGCCGCCCACCACCGTCGCCAGCCGCAGCCGCACGGAGCGGGCGTACGGGGTCAGCGCGTCGGTCACCTGCTGTGCCAGCTCACGCGTGGGTACGAGGATCAGCCCCAGCGGCTGGCGGGGCTCGGCACGCTGTCCGGCGGTGCGGGCGAGCAGGGCGAGGCCGAAGGCGAGGGTCTTGCCGGAACCGGTGCGGCCGCGGCCCAGGACGTCACGGCCCGCCAGGGAGTTCGGCAACGTCGCTCCCTGGATGGGGAACGGTGCGGTCACACCCTGCCGGCCGAGTTCGGTCAGGAGCTGCTCGGGCATGTCGAGATCGGCGAAGCCCTCGACGGCGGGCAGCGCGGGGGTGATCGTCCTGGGCAGCGCGAACTCACCTTGCACGGCGCCGGGCCGACGGCCGTAACCGCCGGAGCGGACGGGCCCGCCGGTACGGCGCGGTGCCTGCGAGCCGTAGCCGCTGCCGCCCCTTCCGGCATCGGCACGGCCGTCACGGGTGCGGGCGGGGCGGTCGTTCGTGTACGTGCGGTTCATGCGGAACCTTCCTCGATGTGGCACATATCAAGGAATTCCCGCCGCGATGAATGGCCTGGAGAATTACAAGTATGGACCGGTGACAAAAGAAAGCAGATCTGACCGGCGGAAACATCCGTGGACACAGGTGCTGAAATTGGTGACGCGATGGGGACCTTGCGATCCGGGCGCCCGCTGCGATGCAGCGCTTCAGGACGCGCCTGGGCTCTGGGAGAGGAACCGCTTGTGGTGGTACTGCGGGTTCCTACGGGGCGTCCCGCGGGTGAGAACCGCTGCGGGATACGCGTGCAGCTGGGGCCCGCACCCCGAAGGATGCGGGCCCCAACTACAGATGGTGCGTGAGCGTCAGGCCGGAACGATGTTCTCGGCCGTCGGGCCCTTCTGGCCCTGCGCGATGTCGAAGTTCACCTTCTGGCCCTCGAGCAGCTCACGAAAGCCCTGCGCGGCGATGTTCGAGTAGTGGGCGAACACGTCAGCGCCACCACCGTCCTGCTCGATGAAGCCGAAGCCCTTTTCCGCATTGAACCACTTCACGGTACCAGCAGCCATGTCATATCTCCTTTGGGGCAGTGCATCGGCGTCCGCACTGCGCGGACGCCGTGTCGCCGCGATGATTACCCCGCCCGGAAATGACCGGAAATACAAAAGTGCTCCCGATCGGCAAAAGCGTGGCGGGGGCACTTGAAGTTTGGGAACCACAACTGCAACTGGGATCGACAGTAGCACGCCGGAACGTTCAGTGTGCGTTGGATAATTCCACTCTGCTCGTCGCGGCAAAAACTCGTACTGCGTGGTCCGGAAAACTCTGACCTCTCGGGCACAGATATTATTGATTCACTCGCAGTGCAACGTCTCAACCGCTGCCACCATGCTCCGTCGAGAACACCCCGGCGGTCGTGCGGTCTCCAGCCGTACGACAGCCGTCGCGGGTTTCAGGGCCTGGTGGACGGCGTCCGGCAGGAGCCTGGTCACACCCGGGGAGCCGGAGTCGGACATCGCACTCGCCTGCCTGCCTGCCTGCCTGTAAGGAAAGTAGAGTGAAAGATCGGTCCGCTCATCTGTGCCCGAACAACGAGGTCGCCATGCAGCCCACGGAAACACCCCCGGACGGGCACGCCGAGGTACGTATCGTCGCGGCCTCCCCCGAGGTCGCCCGTCGCGTCGCGGAGGTTCTCCGCCAGTGCTTCGCCGCCTCCGAGCAGCGCAGCTATCCCGCGGACAGCCAGGGAGGGACCCGCCTCCAGCTCACCGTGGACACCACCCGCCCGGCAGAACCGGCACGGTCCTGGCTGGAGACGAGCCGCTCCTCGGAGGACGACCGCCGACGGAAGTGAGGCGACGTCCAGGAGCGGTCCGTTCGGCCTCTTCGGGGAATAGCGTGAACTCATCACCGGGCAGCTGACCTCGCGCAGAGGTGCAGAGATCCGGAGACAGACCTGTGGCGGGCCCTGCCCCGCGCCGGCACTGCCGACGAGAGCCCAGGTGTACGTTCTCAGGGCTGCACTCCTGGCGTGTCGGCAGTGGGCCCTGCGGGCACGTACCCTCCTTCAGTCGCTGCGAGCAACGCTTCGTCGGGGCGGCGGGCCGCCGACGAGCCGAGGCAGGGGCGGTCGGGATGTCAGAGCCAGCCGTTGCGGCGGAATGCCCGGTACAGCAGTCCCGCCCCGAGGGCCATCGCGGCCAGCGCGCACGGATAGCCGTAGCGCCAGTCCAGCTCGGGCATGTGGGCGAAGTTCATGCCGTAGATGCCGGCCACCATGGTGGGGATGGCCAGGATGGCGGCCCAGGCGCTGATGCGGCGCATGTCGTCGTTCTGCCAGGTGCCCACCTTCGCCAGGTGGGCGTCGAGGACGGAGCCGAGCAGGTCGTCAAGGGCGCGGACTTCGGTGTCGGTGCGGGTGAGATGGTCGGCGACATCGCGGAAGTAGGGCACCATCCGCTGCGGCCAGTCGTCATGGGGCGCGGTGAAGTGCTGCACGACGGGGACCAGAGGCTGGACGGCGTCGCGGAACTCCACCACCTCCCGCTTGAGCGCGTAGATCTGCTCCGTCAGGTCATCGCGGACGGGTGAGAACACGCACCGTTCCAGGTCGGTGAGGTCCGCGCGGACCTGGGCCGCTGCCTCTGCGTAGGCGTCCACGATCACGTCGGTCACCGCGTGCAGGACACTGACCGGTCCGAGCCGCGCCATCTGCGGGACGTCTCCCAGCCGACGGGCCGCCTCCGCAGCCGGATCGGCGGCGCCGTGCCGGACGGTCAGCGCGAAGGACGGGCCGAGGAAGATCATCACCTCGCCGGTTTCCACATCGGCGGTCTCCTCGACGAACCACAGCGTCTTCACGGCGACCGCCAGCACGTCACCGTAGCGTTCTTGCTTCGGCCGCTGGTGTGCCTGGACGGCGTCCTCGATCGCCAGAGGATGCAGCTTCAGGTACTCGCCGACCCGCTGCAGGCCGTCCTCGCCGGGGTCGTCCATCCGGATCCAGGCGAACTCGTCCGGCTTCAGCACCGCCAAGCGGTCGAGGATGCCCTGACACCCTCCGTCTTCCTGCCGGCCGTCGATCTTTTCGCGCTCGCCCGTCTGTTCTCGGTAGATCGCACACTCCATGCCTTCTCACATGCTTCCGCCGCCGCGTTCCATGCGCCGACAGCGGACAGACCCATCAGCCGAACACCGTCCACACCGGGTCGTCACCAGATCCTCACATGGTTCGGCTGCCGGCCGAGCCTCGGCGGGAACCCGGCCGGATGTCACCCACCAGGAGGGATCGGCGCCGTGATCGCTGTTGCCGTCTTGCTGCTGCCCGCCCTGGGTGTACTGCCGTACGCCATGGACCGCGTCGAGGACCGGTTGTCGGCCAGGGCGCCGGCGCCCCGCCACGCCCGGGGACGTCACCTGCGACTGGTCCACGACGTCGACCCGTCCGCCACCGAGCGCAGTCCGGCTGGACAGAGCGCGCGGCACATCGAGGCAGCGTGACGCTGCCGCATGGCAGTCCGCGTCCGGGTTACCCGCCCCAGCGAGGGGTTCGGAAGCCAGCCCCCGTCGAGCTCTCCGGCACCGCTGCGGGGAGCTCGGCCCCTTTCCAGCCATCCAGTGCGCCGCTTGTGCGGCGAAGGGATACTGACAGGGGAGCCGGGCAGGCGAAATTTGTCCACCCTTCCGCTGACAGATCTGGTGATAGGCATGGCCTCCTCCACGCTTTCCGGGCAGGACTCCGGCGCCTCTGCCCGCATCGAGGACCTCGTCCAGGAAGTCGAGCAGCTGCGGGCGGAGAAGGAGCAGCTGCAGCGGGCGGTCACCTCGCACGCGGTTGTCGATCAGGCCATCGGCGTCCTTGTCCTCATGGGCACGATCAGTCCGTATGACGGATTCAGCGTCTTGCGCGAGGTGTCGCAGCACACCAACACCAAGCTGTCCTCGATCGCCGAGCAGATCGTCAAACACGCCCAGGGAGGCGCCCTGCCGGAGACCGTCCTGACCGAACTGCGCGCTGCCCTCGCCCGTCTGAGGTCGACCGAGACGGCGAATGACCGGCCAGGACCAAGGTGCGCGAGGAATTCGGCCACCCACAACGACGCGCTACTGCGCCAGGCGCGCTGACGCTCTCCGGCGGCGAGACCGCTCCGCGGAGAAGCCCAGCGGGGACGTCCGTGGACAGCTGCGTCAACCTCCTGATGGAGTGGGGGTCCCGGGGTACTCGGCCGGCATGAAGCTGCATCTTCCAGGACGGAAAGAGCACCACGGCGGCGACGAGGCACCGGAACGCAAGCCCCCGCCGCCTGACGAGGTAGGGCCTGGCCCCGCGGTGGAGCGGCGCGCGCCGGACACGCCGACGCAGCTGCCGAAGACGGCCTGGGGGGCGGTGCTGAAGGGCAGCCTGCGGGAGTTCAAGGACGACGAGCTGACCGACCGTGCCGCGGCCCTGACGTACTACGGTCTGCTGTCGCTGTTCCCGGCCCTGCTGGTCATGGTGTCGCTGCTCGGTCTCGCCGGTAAGTCCACCACGGACTCGGTGCTGAACAATTTCAAGCATTTCACTCCGGGCTCCGCCCGCGACATCATCACCGGGGCCGTCTCTCAGCTGCAGAACAACGCCGGCATCGGGTCGATCATGGCGGTCGTCGGCATCGTCCTGGCGGTGTGGTCGGCCTCCGGATACGTCGCGGCGTTCATCCGCGCGGCCAACCGCGTCTACGACATGCCGGAAGGCCGCCCGGTGTGGAAGATCCTTCCGGTGCGGGTCGGGCTGACGGTCGTCCTGCTGATACTCGCCGTCGTCAGCGCCCTGATCGTCGTCTTCACCGGCGCTCTGGCCCGCGAGGCCGGCACCGCGCTCGGGATCGGTGACACCGCGCTGACGGTGTGGTCGATCGCCAAGTGGCCCGTCCTGGTGGTCCTGGTCACGATCATGATCGCGCTCTTGTACTGGGCCACCCCGAACGCCAGGGTGAAGGGGTTCAGGTGGATCACCCCGGGCAGCTTCCTCGCCCTGGTCATCTGGCTGATCGCCTCCGCCGCCTTCGCGTTCTACGTCGCCAACTTCGCCTCGTACAACAAGACCTACGGCACCATGGCCGGTGTCATCGTCTTCCTGGTCTGGCTGTGGATCAGCAACCTGGCGATCCTGCTGGGTCTGGAGTTCGACGCCGAGACCGTACGGCAGCGAGCGGTCGCCGGCGGTCTGCCGCCGCACAAGGAGCCCTACACCGAGCCGCGCGACACACGGAAGTGGGATGAGGAGGACCTGCGCCGGCTGGACGAATCATGACCGTCGCGCGGCGGGTGGCGGACTGATCCCGACAGTCGGGCTGCTTACCGAGCAGGGTTTGGGGATAACCGCAGGTTCATGAGGTTGCTGACGGGCTTGTATAGGGCTGATCGGGTTCTGACACGGCGGGCGGCTTCCCGCATCCCGCCGGGCGTGGCCAAGGTGCTGTCGGCGGTGGAGGAGTCCGCAGAGAGCACGAAGCTGTGGTGCGGGACCGCGGCCGCCATGGCGTGGTGGGGCGGGTGGCGGGGCCGCAAGGCCGCGACCGCCGGGCTGGGGGCCCTGGTAGTGGCGCAGCTGGCGTCGAACGCGCTGTGCAAGCCGCTCGCCGACCGCCCCAGGCCGCCCGCCGAGTGGATCCCGCACGACGAGGTCGCGGATCGCCCCCACTCTTCCTCGTTCCCCTCCGGGCACACCGCCGCGGCTGTCGCCTTCACCGCCGCCGTCGCTCCCGCCTGGCCGACCGTGGGGGCGCTGTGCGCCGTGCCGGCCGCGCTGGTGGCCCTTGAGCGGGTGCAGTCGGGCGCCCACTACCCCAGCGATGTCGCCGCCGGCGCTGCCTTTGGCCTTGCCAGCGCCTGGCTCGCCCGCCGTGCCCCGGCTCTCTTCCTGCGCCACTGGCCATAGCCCGGGACCGGCCACCGGCGCCAGGATTGCCGGTCGGGCCCGCAATCAGCGAGGACGAGGTCACCTGCACGACGAGCGTCCGGTGGTGGAGACCGAGGCGGCTCCGGCGGAGTGGGTGCGGATGTCGACCGAAGAGCCCACCGGCGAGGAGACAGAGCGTCCAGGTATGCAACGAGGGCGTCGACCCCGAAGGTGCCGAGGACGACGATCGCGGCATATGACAAGTCGTCTGTCGTCTGCATCGCGGCGTGCGGCGGCCCGCTCGAACCCGCCTTGCGGCAGTCAGGGCGTAGCGAAGGAATGTGGATCCCAGGGCGGGAGACCCCTCGATGGTGATGGTGAGCGCGTCGTGCGCCTCCGCGACGCTGCCGCTGACCGGCGATTCCCGTCCCTGCCAAGCCACCTGCCTTGAACGGGGGCGTTCGGGGTACTCGCGGCGCAGTGAAGGGGTCGGACTGCCCGGCCCGCAGGAACGAGATGGACGGGAGGTGACCGCCGTGTCGAGCACGCAGCCGTACTCGTCCGGGAGCGACCACAGCCCGAACCCCGCCGACCAGGAGCCGGTGGGCGAGTTGGTGCAGAGGGCGTCGCAGCAGTTGACGGAGCTGGTGCGCGGTGAAATGCGCCTGGCGCAGGCGGAGATGAAGGAGAAGGGCAAGCTCTACGGCAAGGGCGGTGGCCTGTTCGGCGGAGCCGGGGTGGTCGGCTTCCTCATGTTGCAGGCGCTGGTGGCGAGTGTGATCGCCGCGCTGGCGCTCGTGCTGCCGGTGTGGGCCGCGGCATTGATCATCACAGCCGTTCTGGGTGTGATCGTCGCGGTGATGGCCATGAGCGGGAAGAAGCAGGTTGACCAGGCCGCGCCGCCGACACCGCGGCAGACGGTCGAGAACGTGAAGGCCGATGTGGCCGAGATCAAGGAGAGCGCACACCGATGACCCAGCCGCCCCACGACGAGCCCACCGCCGACAGCCCCGATGAGCTGCGCGAGCAGGTCGAGCACACTCGCGAGGAACTCGGCCGGACGGTCGAGGCCCTCGCGGCCAAGACGGACGTCAAGGCACGCGCCCAGGAGAAGGCCACGGCGGCCAGGGAACAGGCCGCGGTCAAGGCTGACGAGCTGAAAGCCAAGGCCGTCGGCCTGGCACATCAGGCCCAGGACAAGCTGCCCGACCCAGTGAAGGACAAGGCTGCCCAGGCTGCCGAGCAGGCCCGCGCGAAGGCCGCCCGAGCCGGCCAGCTGTGGCACGACAAGGCCCCCGAATCGGTCCAGCAGAAGACCACCCAGGGTGCACAGATGGCCCGCGACAAGCGCGGCCTGCTGCTGGCCGCCAGTGTGGCCGTCGTGGTGTGGATGGTCTGCCGCCGTCGCAAGGGGTGAGCCGTGTGAAAGCCTCGAAGATCGCTTACAAGCCGGTGGGTCTGGCTTTGGGTGCCGTCAGCGGCGTGGTCGCCGGAGCGGCGTTCAAGCAGGCGTGGAAGATGCTCGGCCACGATGACGACGCGCCCGACGCCACCGACGAGGACCGTACCTGGAGCGAGGTCCTGCTCGCCGCCGCCCTGCAGGGCGCCATCTTCGCTGGGGTCAAGGCCGCCGTTGACCGCGGCGGGGCCGCCGCCACCCGTCGTCTGACCGGCACCTGGCCCGGCTGAACCGACCTGGAGGGGTGCCGGTACGCGGATACCGGTATCCCTCCATGCCCTCTCCCCCTGCACGGAAAGATGTCGAGCCTTGTCTGTCTCCCACGCGCTACCCGCCCTGGCCGCCGCGTCGGTCACTTCCCTCGTCCTGGCCGGCCGCTGGGCCGCCAGCCGCCGGTATGGCCGCAGCGCGCGGCAGCACCAGGGCCACAGCACAGCATTCCCGCTGAAAACCAGCCTGCGGATGAAGTCCCTCGCTACGTCGTGGAGCAGGCCGAGCAGCACGTACATCGCTGCTGGCAGCAGCTTCGGGCAGGCTCCGAGTCGCCACGACCCTGAGTTCACGAGCCGGGCGGGGAGCGTAGCCGGGCCGGGCCGCCGGCGGATGCGTGCTGCTGCGAAGCACCGGGCCTGCCAGGAGGGGACTGCGTGCTTGTACGAAGACGAGCACCGCTGAACTCACGCTCGCCGTGTGATCAATAACCGCGTGCCCACCTTCACGGGGGAAGGCCCGACCTCCTCTGCGGCACCAGGTCGGCGGCGCCGTCTCCGGCAGCGTCGTCAGGACGGTCCGCGGCCCCGCACCGAGCTCTGGCAGCCATGCAGGCGAGGCCGGTGTTCTGCGAACCGGCTCACCGCGTCATCCCGCAGGAATGCGAAACTCGAATTCGGGACGGTCCCATGGCACCGCGGGCGGGTTCGCGAACGCGGTCCCGGTCCGCACCGCACCGACACGGTGGTAGAAGTCCGCAGCGGGAACATGCGACACGACCCTGACGCGGTCGAGCCCGGCGGCACGGGCCTCGGACTGCATGTGCGCCACGAGCAGTCGTCCAATACCCCGTCCTTGCGCTTCGTCAGCGACGAACAGCAGGTCGAGCTCCGGTGGAGCGAGGACGAGCGAGTAGAACCCGAGGACCCGGCCTCCATGTTCGTCGGCGCCGACGGCCACAAAGGCGCGGTGGGCCTCGATGTAATCAGGACCGACCCGGTAGCCCGCGACTGCCGACGCGTACTTACCCTCGTAGGCGCCTGAGCCACGCACGAGCCGCGTGAGCCGTTTGGCATCCCGCGCGACAGCCCTCCGTATCGTGATCGGCCGGCTGGTCGGGGAAGTGCGTGAACTCATCGGGAAAGTATGTCGCACCGAGGTCCCGTCACGATGTGCCTCGGCAGGGGCCTCGCCGTCTCACCCGCCGCCGCAGGTCGTCCCGGCAGCCGCTGCGCGCCCCGCTCCGTCGGGAAGGAGAGATCACACAGGCAATGGATCATCCCTTCCCGCTCGCCGGGTAACGTCAAGGTATGAGTCATCCGCACCCCGAACTGAAAGCCGCCCCTCCCCTTCCCGAAGGAGGGCTGCGGATCGTCGCCTTGGGCGGCCTGGGTGAGATCGGCCGCAACATGACCGTCTTCGAGCACGCCGGCAAACTGCTCATCGTCGACTGCGGCGTGCTGTTCCCCGAGGAGACCCAGCCCGGCGTGGACGTGATCCTGCCGGACTTCACCTCGATCCGGGACCGGCTGGACGACGTCGTGGCCGTGGTCCTCACCCATGGCCACGAGGACCACATCGGCGGCGTGCCGTACCTGCTGCGCGAGCGCTCCGACATTCCCGTCGTCGGCTCCAAGCTGACGCTGGCGTTCCTGGAGGCCAAGCTCAAGGAACACGGCATCCGGCCGCGCACGGTGCGGGCGCGGGAGGGCGACCGGCGTGGCTTCGGACCCTTCGACTGCGAGTTCGTGGCGGTCAACCACTCCATCCCCGACAGCCTCGCCGTCGCGATCCGTACCGGCGCCGGGATGGTGCTGCACACCGGCGACTTCAAGATGGACCAGTTCCCTCTCGACGACCGCATCACCGATCTGCGGGCCTTCGCCCGCCTCGGCGAGGAGGGTGTGGACCTGTTCCTCACCGACTCCACCAACGCCGAGGTCCCCGGCTTCACCACCTCCGAGCGTGAGCTGAACCCGGCGATCGAGCAGGTGATGCGTACCGCGCCGCGCCGGGTCATCGTCTCCAGCTTCGCCAGCCACGTGCACCGCATCCAGCAGGTCC
This sequence comes from Streptomyces sp. NPDC051105, assembly GCF_040682795.1. Classification (NCBI taxonomy): domain Bacteria; kingdom Bacillati; phylum Actinomycetota; class Actinomycetes; order Kitasatosporales; family Streptomycetaceae; genus Streptomyces; species Streptomyces sp. NPDC051105. The sequence goes on from NZ_JBFBBR010000001.1 coordinate 102,225, forward strand.
TGGACGCCGCCCACCAGCACGGCCGCAAGGTCGCCTTCGTCGGCCGGTCGATGGTCCGCAACATGGGCATCGCCCGTGACCTGGGCTATCTGAAGGTCCCCTCCGGTCTGGTCGTGAGCACGAAGGAGCTGGAGAAGCTCCCGGACCACAAGATCACTCTGGTGTGCACCGGCTCCCAGGGCGAACCGATGGCAGCGCTGTCACGGATGGCCAACCGCGACCACATGATCCGCATCGGCAAGGGCGACACCGTCCTGCTCGCCAGCTCCCTCATCCCCGGCAACGAGAACGCCATCTACCGGGTGATCAACGGACTCACCCGGTGGGGCGCCCACGTGGTCCACAAGGGCAACGCCAAGGTGCATGTCTCCGGGCACGCCAGCGCCGGCGAACTCGTCTACTGCTACAACATCGTCAAACCCCGCAACGTCATGCCCGTCCACGGCGAATGGCGCCACCTGCGGGCCAACGCCGACCTCGCCATCCGTACCGGCGTCGACCCAGACCGGGTCGTCATCGCCGAGGACGGCGTCGTCGTCGACCTCGTCGACGGGCGCGCGTCCATCACCGGCAAGGTCCCCGCCGGCAACGTCTACGTCGACGGCATGGAGGTCGGGGGCGCCACCGAGGCGTCCCTCAAGGACCGCCTCACCCTCGCAGAGGAAGGCGTGGTCACGGTGGTGGCGATCGTCGACGCGGACACCGGCGCCCTTGCCGAGGCGCCCGACTTCCTGGCCCGCGGTTTCGTCCATGACGACACCACCTTCGAGCCGGTCATCCCCGTCATCGAGAAGACCCTGGCCGCTGCGGCCGAGGAAGGCGTCGGGGACGCGCGCCAACTCGAACAGCTCCTCGCCCGCGCCGTGGCGAACTGGGCCTTCCGCACCTACCGCCGCAAGCCCCTCATCATCCCCGTCATCATCGACGCCTGAGCCACCACCCGGCAGCACGGTCCCCGGTTCCGCGCGCGGCCCGGCGGCTATCGAGACCCGGACCTGGACGTCAGCGGCCCCCCAGGAGGCCGGGGCGGCAACGCACGGCACATGACGAGTCATCGGGAACACGTCCCACGGACCAAAGGCGCGAAAGCCCGCGATTCAAAGGGGCGTGTTCCACCTTGAGAACGGTCTCGGAAGGGCCGGAGCGCCATGTCCACGCCAAGCGAGGATGCAGGACCTCGCACCTGCACGCCGCCTTCACCCACGACGAGGCCACCGGGCATGACCGAGGCGACCGCGTCGGCCAGACGACGGCACACAGCACCACCTCATCGACCAGATCCACCAAGCAGGCCGTGAGGGGAACGGACTCTGCTACGACAGAGGTACTCTGCACGGGCTTTGTCGTGCAGCAGCTTCTGCCCGGCCCCGGCGCTTCGCGCGAACCCCTCGCGTACCTGGGACGGAATCCTGAGCACCAGCGAGCGGCGAGGAGTCACCGTGAGCGTATGCGGGCCTGACGGGGACGGCGAGCCGACCACTCAAACTTCGGAGAACGTCGGTGGCCGGGGCAGGCCATGACCTTGGCGGGGACGCTGGAGGCGGCGGAGGCCGCGGCGCCCGTGGAGTCGCTCGACGTGGTCGCGCGCATGCTCAAGGAGCGTCTCGGGGCGGCGTCTGTGTCCTTCCTGATCACCGACTTCACCGGCGACTCGGTCGTGCGACTGGGGGCGGCGGGGAGCGTCGAGACCGATGAACCGGCCCGGCGCATCACGCTGCGGGACACCGTGTACGAGGACGTGATCCGCACCCAGCGGCTGAGCCTGGAGGACACGGGCGACAGCACGGTGGTGCGGATCGTCGCCCCTGTGACCAATCGCGGGGACGCCATCGGGCTCCTCGAACTGTTCCTGCCCGTGGCGCCGGATGCGGAGGTGATGCGGGAGATCGGCGAGGCCGCGCACGCCCTGGCGTACATCGTCATCGCGAACCGGTCCTTCACCGACGTCTACCAGTGGGGCCGCCGTACCACCCCGCTGAGCCTGGCCGCGGAGATCCAGCACCGGCTGCTCCCGGCCTCACTGGCGTGTGAGGCAGCGCAGTTCGCGGTGGCCGGGGCGCTGGAGCCGGCCGACCGCGTCGGGGGGGACACCTTCGACTACGTGATCAACCGGGACACGGTCCAGCTCTCTGTCACCGACGCCATGGGTCACGATGTCGACGCCGCGCTGCTGGCAACCCTCCTGGTGGGCGCGCTGCGCCGGGCCCGGCGGGCCGGTGCCGACCTCACCGAACAGGCCCGTCAGGCCGACCAGGCCATGCGCGAGCACGGCCGCCAGAGCTATGTCACCGGCCAGCTCCTGCGCATCAGTCTGATCGACGGCAGGACCGAGTTCATCAACGCGGGGCACCCGTGGCCATTGCGGATGCGGAACGGGCAGGTGCGGGAGATCGCTCCGCAGATCGATATGCCGTTCGGCTTCCCCGCCCCTCACACCTACCGGGTCCAATCGCTGGACCTGCGTCCGGGCGACCGGCTGGTGATGCTGACCGACGGCATGCTGGAGCGCAACGCCAACCGCTTCGATCTGTCCGATCTGGTCGTGCGCACCCGCGCGCTGCATCCCCGCGAGGCCGCCCGGGCCCTCATCGGGGCGATCGTCGACGTCAACCTCGGCCACCTGCAGGACGACGCGACGGTCATGTGCCTGGACTGGCACGGCGTCGGCCACTTCCGGCGGGACGCCGCCACCGGTGCCGACCTCACCGACGCCTCCGCCTCGTCGCGGACGAAGCAGATTACTCCCGGGCGATGACTTAACTGCGCGAACAGAGGCGCAGAGTATGCCGTACCCGACCTGGACGACGCTCGAAGCAAGCGGGGTCAGGAAGTTCGGACCGAGGTCGCACCCGTCTCCGCCTCAACAGGTCAGGGGCCGCGCAGCGATGGCTGCGCGGCCCCTGATCCTGCGCATGCCCGGCATGAGAGCAGGCGCTTCGCCCCCTGGGCAAGGCTCGCACGGGCGGCGCTCACCGGGCGCAGCGTGCGCGATCCCCGGGGCAGGTCTACGACGTCAGGCCGGGGTGATGTTCTCGGCCTGCGGGCCCTTCTGGCCCTGGGTGACGTCGAACGTCACAGCTTGGCCCTCCTGGAGCTCACGAAAGCCCGAGGAGTTGATCGCGGAGTAGTGCGCGAAGACGTCAGGGCCGCCGCCGTCCTGGGCGATGAAACCGAAGCCCTTCTCCGCGTTGAACCACTTCACAGTTCCCGTTGCCATGTCTGATGCCTTCCAGTCGATGAACGCCTCCCGCTCCATGCGGAAGGCGGAGGTGATCGCCCTGGTCCCTGCGGCACAGCACAGCAAAACGCCCACACCAAAGGCGTGGGCAGGGGGAATTCCGAACCACGACAGCTGACACAGAACGCTACACGCCCACACGCCGTGTCACCATAGGAAACGATCACACCGCACGGCAGACCATGCGTGCTGTGCCCGCCGACGCGGACGGGCACGCTCATCTCATGCTGCTGCGGTCGGTTTCGCTGATTCGGCGGCGCGGCGATATTCGGCGTTGAGGCGCTGGGCTTCCTCGAGCTGGTCTTCGAGGATGATGATGCGGCAGGCGGCCTCGATGGGGGTGCCGTGGTCGACGAGTTCCCGGGCGCGGGCGGCGATGCGCAGCTGGTAGCGGGAGTAGCGGCGGTGGCCGCCCGCGGAGCGCAGTGGGGTGATGAGGCGGGCTTCGCCGATGGCACGCAGGAAGCTCTGCGTGGTGCCGAGCATCTCGGCGGCCCGGCCCATGGTGTAGGCGGGGTAGTCGTCGTCATCGAGACGGCCGAACGTGTCGTCTGCTGTCATTGCACCTCTATGTTCTGTGGCACGCGTTGAGGGGCCCTGGCGCCGTACTGCCGCCAGGGCCCCGAAGGAACTACTACACCATCTGCCGGCCCTGATACTGCACCGGCCCTCTGTTTCCGCAGACCCGACCGAGACGCTGTCGGGGGCGCGGGGATCGCGGTTGCTCGACCGGAGACCACCTCACTATCGATGTCCTGCGGTACCCGGGTCCAAGACTTCCACCCGGGCGATCCTGATGGCGCTCGGCTCCTCCGTTCTTCCCTCTTGAGCAACTACTCACTAACGGGAACTGCGAACTGCTGGTACTGCGAATTGCTGGTACTGCGAACTGCTGGTGGCCTCGAACAGCGCCACTCTTCGGCAGCCAGCCCCGTCGCCCGTCCTGCGTCTGCTCTGGCTTGGAACCCCGCTGCCGAACCTCCCGGTGCGCGCGCCCGCAGCCGACGCCTTCACCGAGGTACTGCTCACTGACTTCACTGCTGTGTACTGCGAACCTTCATTTACTGGTACTGCCACTGCGGTACTGCTCATGGCGGCCCCTGATCACTGCGGGCCACCCGGTCCGGTCGTCAGCCCCGTCGCCGTCCTGCAACCGCTCTGGCTCCGGAACTCCACCACCGCACCGCCCTACGAACTGCAACTGCGTACTGCTGCCCGGCAGTTCATCTCTGCCGGGCCTCTGTGAATCTCGGCTACGACAGAAACCTTAACCACACTGTCGGCCAATGTCTACTCCAGCGGGCACAGATTTCCGCGCGCTGGAAGATGAGGTGCTCCGCCTCGACCGGTCCCCGTGGATGGTTCAAGCAGCTTCGAGGCTCTGTCCGGCGCTTACAGTGACCCGACACCGCCTGGCAGGTCGGGCTGGGCGTGACGTCGCCGCCCCTGCGCCGCGGCCACCGTCGGCGGCACCGGCCAGCACTGCGTCTCGTGAGAACACCACCGACCGACACGGACGTTTCCAGCCGTGACGCCGCAACCAGATGTCCCTGGCCGTAGCCACCGGTGGCGCTGTCATCACCGGTCGGCTGGCTGCCGAGCGGTGTGGAGGCAGAGGGTGTCGGCTGTGCTGAGGGATTCCGCCCACTTGGGTGGCTGTGTGCCGGGGTGTTCGGGCAGGCCGGTCAGCCGCTGGAGAACACGCGCGGGCACATGAGAGTCGGGCCGACCGGTGACGGCCTGCTCGAGCTTCTCACCCAAGGTCATCGCGACTCCTCCGGCGGTGCCAGCGAGCAGTCCCTGCCACAGTGCGCCCTTGAGCGCGGTCACTCGCCGGTCGTCTTCTCGACCAGCGCGCTGTAAGCCAGTTGAAGCGTGTCAGCCCCGGCCAGAGCGGCGAGCACGCCCATGGCGGTACGTGTCGCACGCGGCCAGAGAAGCTGGCCGGCGGTCAGGGTGGAGACCACCCAGACGCTCATGCAGAAGGGGCAGGTGGCCAGTTCTCCGACGGTGCGCTTGGCGACTTCGGGCTGTGCCTCCTCCTGCAGTTCGGCCGGGCCCTGCGGAGCGACGTACCTGGTGAAGGGGGCGCGCAGCGGGCTGGTGACCGATGCCTTGGTCAGCAGCCGGCTGAGCCGGAAGGTGGCGACCGAGGTCAGGACCACGTCCCACGGCTCGGGCCGGTCGGGCAGCGGCCGGCCGCGGAGCCGTACGGCGGTGGCCCAGGCCGTCGTATACGCGGCGAAGCCCGCCATGGCTCCGAGGTAGCCGCCGAGCGGCCGGTCGTGCCCGGCCGCGTACTGCCTTCCGGTCCGCTGCAGCAGCCCCTGCAGGCGTCGTGCGAGGCGGTTGTCAGTTGCCGTGTTCATACATCCCCTTTCCGTGCGTCGCTGCCCGCTTCGACCTCGTCCGGCGCCTGCCCGTCCCGGTCCTGTCGGCGCAGGCGTATCTCGACATGGCCGTCGGTGATCCGGATGTCGAAGGCCGGCTGGGGCGCGGGGGCCGGGCCGCGGACGTTGCAGCCGTCCGAGAGCCGGAAGACACTCCCCTGCCACGGGCACTGGACACATCCGTCACTGACCGTGCCCTCGGACAGCGGTCCGGCGAGATGACGACACCGCTCGGCCAGGGCATGGATCGCCGCGCGGCAGGGCCCGCACCCCCTTGCGGACCGCGTCGATGACCGCGTCGGCCCTGGGCTCCCGCGCCAGGCGGTCCAGCCGGCACAGGACGCGGCTCTGCCGCATCCAGGGGCGGCGGCGTGGCAAAGTACTCATGGTGGGCCGGGTCCCCACCTGCGCGGACGAGAAACAGGGGCAGGGGCGGCCTGCGGTGGAACTTCGGCTAGCCGCAGGGCCGGATCACCACGCGCACGCAGCCGTCCTAGTTCTTCTTGAACATCTCGTAGGCCCGCGGTGCCTCGTCGAGGGGCCCCTCAGCCCCTTACGGCTACCACGTCGCCGGGCTTCATCCCTGCCCGGTCGGCGCCCATCGATCCGATGGGCACCGAGCCGGACACGAACAGGGCGCTGGTGTCGTCGACGCCCTCCGGGACGGGGAAGGACCCATGGTCGCCGCAGCGGACACGCACGTACTCAACGTGGCTGCCGCGCAGCCCTCCCATTCCGGTGCTGCGGGTGTGTGAGGACCCGTTCGTCGGTCGTGGGCCGTCACCTCGTGGCCTCGATCATCCACGAGCACGCAAGACCAGGCATCGCCTTCCACGACACCGCGGCAATCATCCGGTGCGGATCCGCAGGGCACGTCGGACGGTTCCCCTACTGAGGAGCCCACGTGCGGGCCCCCTCAGGGCGCCGCCGGACGTACCGGGTTCCCCGGACCGGGGCAGGGGATGGCGATTCTTGAAAAAGGTTCTGGCCGCAGTTGCGTGATGGCTACGGATACATGCGGATCCGCCACGTAGCTGGGCCGGCAGCACCTATCTGGTACATGCCACAGTGCCGGTAAGCCGACCAACCGGGTTTTGGCTGAGATATACGTCGCTCTTGCCCGTGGGGGAGTTCATGAGATCCCCCACGGGGATGTGGGCTGCGGCTCTCAGTAGCCGATGGTGAAGCGGCGCTGGACGAAGCGAGGCAGCTCCGCCTCATCGATCAAGGCGATGGCCGTGTCCTCCACCGAGATGCGGCTGCGGCCGTCAGCGTCCAGGACCGGCTGGTCGGCGCCGATCCTGAAGCGACCGGTGCGCTCGCCGGGAGCGATCTCCTCAGCGGGGCTGAAGTAGGTCCACAGCCGGTTCGAGGTTCGAAGGACGTTCAGGGCGTCGCGGTGGCCGCGTACCGCTGCGCCGTATTCGCGGGGCAGTCCAAGCTGGTCGAGGGCGGCGTGCAGCAGCTCGTCGGAGTCTGCGAGCACCACGCCCGGTTCGATTTCGAGGCTGCCGGCCCCGCCGATCACGATGAGCCGGGTCTGTGGGTGGCTCTCCAGAGCCTTCAGCAGGGCCCGTGCCGCCGCGGCGTAGACGGTGGGGTCGGCGATCGAGCGCCGGACGGTGTCCGCGAAGTCCTTGGCCGCGTTGCCCGGCTGGAATCCGCTGATCAGGACGTCGAGTCCGGGCAGGACGCCGGCGATGCTCTTCGGGTCCAGGACGTCGACGCTCGTCCAGGTGATGTTGTCCCGACGCTCCTCGTGCTGCGCCTGAGCGGCGTCCCGACTGAACGCGTTGACGTGGTGGCCCCGTTCGAGGGCCTCGGCGACGACCCTGCTGCCGATGGTGCCCGTGGCTCCGATGACTCCGATGTGCATGGTTCTCCCCTGTGCATGCAGACGTGGAACGCCACCAAAGGTGACGCCGTGCAGAAACTATACGCTGTGAAGTAAATGGACGCTGTAGAGTTCTTGTTGTGACAGTTACGGGAAGCAAGGGAAGACGCGAGCGGCTACGGGCCGAGACCACGGCCGACATCAAGAAGGTGGCCCTCGCCTTGATGGCCTCGGGCGGCCCGGACGCCATCACGCTTCGGGCCATCGCCCGTGAGATGGGCATGACCGCCAACGCGATCTATGGCTACTTCGCGACCCGGGACGACCTGGTCACCACGCTCATCAACGACGTGTACACCGCGCTGGCCGACGCCGTGGACGCCGCCTGGGAGGCTGCCCCCGCCACGGATCCCGCCATTCGCATCACAGCATGGGCCACCGCTTTCCGGACCTGGGCCCTGGTGAACCCCCAGGGTTTCCGGCTCATCTACGGCGACCCTGTCCCCGGCTACCGCGCCCCCGAAGGCGGCCCCGCCCCGGATGCCGCGCGCCGGGTCTGTACCGGCCTCACCGCCCTTGCGGCAGCCGCATGGCCGCACACCCAGCATCTCTACGAGGACAGCGCCTTCGGCTGGTCCGACTTCGACCTGGGGCTCCTCGACAAGGTGCGGCCCGCATTCCCCGACTTGCCGCCCGCAGCCGTCGCCCTCGCCCTGCGTATCTGGGGACACCTGCACGGCCTGGTGTCGCTGGAGGTCTACGGCCACATGCACACCCAGACCACCAACCCGGAGAAGCTCTTCCAGGAGGAACTCACCCGGCTCGTACAGGTGCTGGGCGTCCCGCGTCAGAGTTGAGCCCCCGAAGCACCGTCAGGCCCCCGAACTACGGAATCGGGCATGCCTAAGGCGTGTGGCGTGAGGGATGGGACGTTCGCGGCCCTGGTCGCAGTTCCGTTAGCGCATACCCTCCTCCTCACCCCAGGCCCAGACGGGATGCGACCCGCTGGTTCGCCGCTGCCCACGTCTGTTCGATGTGGTTGTCGTGCACGTGGATGTACCGGGTCGTAGTGGACAGCCATTCGTGGCCCAACAGCTCTTGCACGGCCTTCAGGTCGACGCCCTGCAGGTAGAGCGAGGACGCGCAGAAGTGCCGCAGCACGTGCGGCGTCAGCCTTCCGGACCAGGTAGGAAGGCAGAGGTCTACCGCATTCTTCAGCCCCGATCTCAAGGCGTCGTCCCCGGCTCGCCCGCAGAAGCCGGTCAGGGGTCGCGGCCCTCGCTGGGGAACATCGGGGCGTCGGGGTGGGCGTAGTCGTCGCCGAACTGGTGCCGTACGTCGCCGAGCCACCAGTCCCTCAGGGCGTCCGTCGAGTTGATGGCGGGCACCAGGCGGGCTTTCGGCCCGCGTCCGCGGCTGCCCTTGCCGTGTCGGATGTGCGGCTTGCCGAAGTCGCCCAGGTCCGGCCGCCCTAGCCGCGGGCCTGGATCTCAGGCGACCGACTGCTGACGGGGTCACATCCGTCAGCGGACCCAGGGCGGACTGCTCGAAGGCCCGACGCGCGCGTGCTGCCCGCGACCGCACCGGACCAGCCGCTCCCCAAGCCCCAGGCGCTCGGCCTCCATGAAGAAGTCGTCGAGCGGTGAGCGGAAGACTCCATAGTCGTCGTAATGGACCGGCAGAGCCAGGGGGACCCCGAGTCGGCGGACGAGTTCGGCACCCCGCGCCCCGTCCATGGTCACGACGAAGCCGCCGGGCAGTCGCGTTCCCCCCAGGTGGAGCACGGCCAGATCGGCCCGCGGGAAACGACGGACTATCTCGTCCAGTCCGTCGTACACGAGCGTGTCGCCCGAGACGTACAGACGAAGCCCCACTGGGCCGTCACGGCGGCCGAACTCCAGCATGCTGCCCATGACCGGTGGCAGCAGCCCGCGCAACACGGGCCGCACCGAGTGGACTGCGGGCAGCGCGGTGACCCGCACCTGCGACCGGCTTCCATGGATCGTGCAGCTCTCCCACGTCCGGAGGCCGCCAGCGTGGTCGAAACCCTGCCACGTGCGTAGGTGGCGGGCGGCGTGCCGGGTGGTGACGATCGGAACCGACCGGTCCAGGCGCCGTCTGGCTCTGCGGTCCCAATGGTCACCGTGCAAGTGGGAGAGGACCACGCCGTCCAGTGTGGGGAGTTGTGCCGGCTGGAGGGCGGGTTCGGTCAGGCGCCTGCTCGTCAGTCCGTACCCGAGGTGGGCGCGCTCTCCGCGGTGCAGGAAGTTGGGGTCGGTGAGCAGGACCAGATCACCGAAGCGCAGGAGCACGGTCGCCGTGCCGATGAAGTGCAGGTCCAAAGCGTCGTCGTGGAAGACAGCCATGATGGTTCCTGCCCAACTGATCGCATGCCCGAAAAGTCGTGGCCTGTTCGGTCGGCGGGAACGGATCCGACGGGTCAGGTCGCCGAACGAGTCCCCTCTTCCGAAGTACCCAGCACGGTCCTTGCCACTCGGCGGACGGCGGGCGCCCGGATATGCGGCGGGCGCCCGCGCGTGACCTGCCGACGAGCGGGCGGCGGCAGCACTGCGCACATCGTGTTTTGGCTCGCCCCGCCGTGTAACTCGTCCGAGGAAGCCATCAACACACCGAACCGCGCGGTCTTGGTCGCTGGGAACTCGCGGCGGTCTGAAACAGGAGACGATCATGGACCACTCCCGTGTTCCCGTGCTGGAGGCATTGCAGGAGTTCAGGCGTCGCGGTGACGTGGTGTACGGGCCGCCCGGGCACAAGCAGGGGCTGGGGGCCGATCCCAGGGTCGTCGATGTCGTCGGGGAAGGAGTGTTCGCCTCCGACGTGCTCTCTCTCAATGGCCTGGACGACCGCCGCGAATCGCAGGGCGTGCTCACCCAGGCGGAGGAGCTGATGGCCGACGCCGTCGGCGCGGAGCACGCGTTCTTCTCCACCTGCGGCAGTTCCCTGTCCGTGAAGACAGCGATGCTGGCCGTAGCGGGGCCCGGGGAGAAGCTCCTCATTTCCAGGAACGCCCACAAGTCCGTGATCGCCGCCGTGATCGTCAACGGCGTTGTCCCGGTGTGGGTGCACCCGAAGTTCGATGCCGAGCGGCATGTGGCGCACCCGCCCGAGCCCGACGACGTCCGGCGTGCGTTGTCGGCTCATCCGGACGCCAAGGGCATGCTGTTGATCACACCGACGGACTGGGGTTCCTGTGCGGACATACGCGGTGTCGCCCACGTGTGCCACGAGCGGGACGTACCGCTGATCGTGGACGAGGCGTGGGGGGCCCACCTGCCGTTCCATCCCGATCTGCCGGCCTGGGGGATGGACGCCGACGCCGACCTGGTGGTCACCAGCGTCCACAAGATGGGCGGCGCCATCGAGCAGAGTTCCGTCTTCCACCTCCAGGGCGGCCGGGTGTCTCCTGAGGTTCTCAAGCAGCGCGAAGACCTGCTGGGCACGACCAGTTCCTCCTCTCTGGTGTACGCGACGCTCGACGGCTGGCGGCGCCAGATGGCCGAGCAGGGGTACGACCTGATGGACACCGCGCTCCGTCGTGCTGCCCGCGTCCGTGCGGCGGTCGCCGACATGGCTGGACTGCGTCCGATGGGTCTCGAGGTCGTGGACGCCGGCCTGACGGCCGAACTGGACCTGCTGAAGATCACCATCGATGTACGGGACCTCGGCGTCAGTGGTATGCAGGCGGCCGAATGGTTGCGCGCACACTGCCACGTCGACATCGGCTCCTCGGACACCTGCCGGATCAGCGCACAGATCACCCACGCCGACAACGACCGGACAGAAGGTCTCCTCATCGAGTCCCTGCGTAGCCTCGTCCGTCAGGCCGACACCATGGAGACACGACCGGCGGTCCGGCTCCCGGCACCTGGCGTGCTGGAGCTGGAACAGGCGGTCCGCCCCCGCGACGCCTTCTTCGCGGACGCGGAGCACGTCCCGGCCGACAAAGCCGTGGGACGCGTCTCCGCCGAGACGATCAGCCCCTATCCGCCCGGAGTCCCCGTGGTGGCACCGGGAGAGGTCATCACTGCCGAGGTCGTCGACTATCTGCGCAGCGGCGTGGCGGCCGGCATGCTCATCCCGGACGCGGCAGACCCCGGCGTCGAGACCCTGCGCGTGACAGCGCGGTGACGTCGCGGCCTCCGCATCGGACCGCCCGGTCGTGAGAGACGCCTTCTGCGGTCCCTCGGGTGAGGTGGAGGCTGCGACCGGTGGCCGGTACGAACGCGTCAGCCGACGGTACGGCCGACGCACACCTCCTGAGCGAGGGTTTCAGCGTCGCGCTCGCCACCTTCACCAACCGCACGTACGAAGCGACTTCGTCGACACCGGTCAGTCGCATCGTGGGGTGACGGGATCACCACCAAGCGATGCGGCAGGCCGCCTCGACGGGACCGCCCTGATCGACGAGCTCGCGGGCGCGCGTCGTGCGCACCTGGTAGCGGGGAGCGGCGGGGGCCGCCGGCGGAGCGGAGCGGTGTGATCAGGCGATGTTCGACGATGGCACGGAACAAGCCTTGGCGGTGCCGGCCACCTCCGCGGCCCGGCTCATGGTGCAGGCGGGGCAGTCGTCGTCAGCGAGTACGGCCGCACGTGTCGTCTGCGGTCATCGCGCCTCTCCGCGTAACGTGTGGAGCGGCCCGGGTGCCGTACCGGCACCCGGGCCCCGAAGGAACCTCTCACGGTACTGCCGCCCGGCGGTTCGTCTGACTACGGCGAGTCGGCAGTCGATTGCCCGGTCTGTGGCCAGTGACTGCCCCTCTGAGCGCCTACGTCCGCCAGGCGTCCCGCCGCGACCTCCGCACGCAAGGCGGCACTGCGCAGCATCTCCGGAAAAAACCGCTGGGTATCGGGCGGCAGCGTCAGGTGCCCAGCACACGCCGTGACAGGCGAATCGGTGTTCAATCGCTGCCCATGACTTTGCGGACGGTGTCCTTGGTGCGGTCCATGAGCGCGGCGACCGGTCCCAGGGCGATGTTCTTGGCACCGGACTCGACTCCGGGATGGGGCCGCGTGGGTGCCATGGCCTCGGCGGCCTTGACGGCCTTGGCCATAGCGGCGAGGTTGGTCGTGTCGGTGCTGCGGCGGATATGAGTGAACTCGTAGCGTTCCTCGGCCCTGGCGTGCTTTTGGACGTCCCTGCGGAGCTTGAGCAGCTGAGGCATGAACTTGGGGTCGTCGGTGTCCAGTTCGTCGAGCGCGACCAGGGTTTCCTTGGCCGCGCGTTCCTCGGTGAGCCGGTCCTCGACCACCTGTTGCCCGCCCGGCAGGGCGCGTCGGGCGAAGGGGTGGACGACCTCTTCCTCAGCGGTCTCGTGCACGGCCAGGAGCCGTACGAGACGGTGGAAGGCGTCCCGGCGTTCCTCGCCCTTGGTGGCCTCGACCTCGTCGAACAGGTTCCGGATGTCGCCGTGCTGACGCATCAGCAGGGCGACGACATCGTCGTCCTTGGCGTGGTCGTCGCCGGCGTGCGGGGTCTGCAACTCGGACATGTCGACACCCTCCCTACTTGTCGCGCTGCGTGGGGTCGGGGTGCTCGCCCTCGCTCTGGACCCGATACTCGCGGCCGAACATCGCGTCGTGCTCGGTCATGACGAGGTCGCTCGGGGGTGCCTCGCCGCCGTGGATCTTCTCCTGCATCTTCGCGAACCGCTCGTGTGCCTCTCGCACGTATCCGGCGCCGAGTGTGGTCAGGTCCATCTGGGTGTCGAGCAGCTCGCGCAGGTAGCCCTTGTTCGGCTCGAAGGTGAGCACGTTCGGCAGTTCCGGGGCCAGGACCGAGGCGGGGTCGCGGCCGTCGTGCTTGCGCATGAGGTCGCAGGCGGTGTGCAGGTGCTCCAGCTCCATGTTCAGGTGCAGTTCCCAGATGGCCTTGACCTTGGGGTCGCTCTCCTGCTCCATGAAGGAGTGGTACAGGTAGCACTCGTTGTACTCGTGGTTGACGAGCTGCTCCCACCACGTTTCACCCGGGTCGACGAGGGACTCGTAGTGCGTGACGTGCTCCTCCTCGATCAGGCCGATCTCCTGGTAGAGCTGTCGGGCGATCGGCTCCATGTAGGTGGGACCGGTGTTCATGTAGAAGTTCATCGTCTGCTGCTCCGCCGACATGATCGTCAGCGCGTGCAGCTTGGAAAGCGGGGCGGTGGCGTCCTTGTCGTACGGGTCGCGGACGTTGTCGACCGGGTCGCGGTGGTGGAACCGGGTGGGCCTGCCGGGCATCACCTCCGTCAGCCCGTCGACGATCGACTCCGCCTTGCGGTGCTCGATCATCTCGTAGAGGTTCGCGTACCGGTACAGGTGGTCGAAGTCCTCCAGCACCCCGAACTGGTACGCCTGCTTCAGGTACGGGTCCGGTTCCATCCGCGCGATCCACGCCGTCAGGTCGACCGCGACCTGCTCGTAGGCGATCGTCGTCTCCAGCACCGACGAGACCCCCGGCAGCAGCCAGTTCACCACCTTCTGCTGCTGCGCCTCGATGTACCGGGTCCGCGCCAGCTGCCGCTTCACCTCCGGGTCGACCGTGTTGCGGGCCAGCTGGTGGCTGAAGAGGATTGCTTCGACCTCGATACCGTTCATCGTGATGATCCGGCATCGGGTGTAGGGGTCGCAGTGGTCCGGGTCGATCGGATCCACGTTCAGCTCGCGCCAGCTGCGCAGCTGTCGGTCCAACGGGATACCGCGTTGTTCCAACGGGTTGAAGGTCACGTCTGCCTCCTCGGGGCCTCGGGTCGTGGTGAGTACCCCCCGGAGTACGGAGAGCACCTGACCCAGGCGGATCTGGCCATGCTCCCTGCCGGGCGAGGCGGCTTTGCAGAGCATGAGCTCGCGGGCCTTGGATCCCACCCGTCCGGAGGAGCCGGGGCAGCACAGCAGCGGCGCACGGCAGATCTCCGGAAGCGACTGCTCGCGGCGCATGCGCCGATGACGCGTGAGCGGGAAGTGTCCCGCACGCCGCCCGGCCCCGGCGAGCAGTGCAGCGACCGTAGCGACCGCCGACGGGTAAGCCGTTTCCGGTGGTCCCAGATGGCCTGTAGGGCGACTGGTTGATGGCTGACTCCGATCGGGGCGCGGGGGTCGCGGGAGGTCGTACCGGTGCTGCCGGTCGGGGAAGGCCGCCTGCCGTTCGTGTGTGGGGTGCAGGGCCGCTGGAGGGCCACTCATGAGCCGCGGTGGAAGCGTTCGGTTTTGCCGTTGGCCGTGTTCGGCGAGGGCTGATGCTCAGGCCGTGGCAGCTGTCGCCAGGTGTTCCTGGTGTGGGCCCAGGCGTGTCGGTCAGGGCGCGTTCGGCGTTGATGCCCGGGCGGCGAGCCAGGCGGTGGCGCGGATGCGTGGCCAACGCAGGTGGCGGCGGCCGCGGGCCGGCAGCTCCGGCGCACTCTCGCATTTCACGGAGACGGGAGTGGGGCCGAGCCGTCGGGGCTGGCGCCTGGGTGCCGGGAGTGTCCCGCGGGACTGTCCGTGAGCGCGATGCGGGCTGTGATGCGTTTACCGACCGGCGCCCGCTGTGCTTCGAAACCCTCGGCGACGGCCATCACGATCTCGAGGCCGTGCTGGCCCACCTGGCCGACGTCAGCGGCCCTGGCCATCGGCAGCACCGGGTCGGAGTCCCACACCGTCACCTCGACCACGTCGCCGTCGATACGCAGGTCCATGAGCATCGGGCCGGGCGCGTACTTGCGGGCGTTCGTAACCAGCTCGCTTACCACGAGCTGTGTAAGGTCGAGGGCGCGCTGCGAGACCTCCAGGCCGTGCTCCGCCCGCCCCCGTGCCAGGAAATCGGCGGCCCGATGGCGGGCCCGGGCGATATCCTCACCGTCTCCGCGTAGAGCCACCGCGGTCTGCAACGGGCGCCCGGCCGGGGCCGCGCCGTTTCCGCCCCGTGCCCCAGGTTCACTCATTGCCGCCGTCGCTCCTCGCTCACATGCCCGTGCGTACCCGTCCCGGTGGCGTTGACGCCTGGTGAGCCCGTCCTTGACCCGTCACCCAGAAAGCGCGTCCAGACGATGCTGGGCAGCACCCGCGTCGAAGATCCCTTGTGCCAGTATGGCCGCCATGGTCGAGGGAGAATTGACGAACACCGAAGGATCGCAGCCGCCAGGTCGGCTGTCCGTCGTTTCTACCGGACCAGCGACGGCATCCGTGTCCTGACGCTCACCGGAGAGATCGACCACCACAACGGCGAGCGGCTGGTACAGGCACTGGACGTCCGCGGCGCGCACCGGGCCCCGCCGGGTGGTCGACATGCGCGGTGTCACGTTCATGGACTCCACCGGCATCAACATCTTTCTCACCGCCCGCCGGACCGCCGTCGAAGCCGACGGATGGCTACGGCTGGCGGCGCTCACCGAGTCTGTGCGGCGCATCATCGAGATCGTCGGCGCCGACGCCATCGTCGACTGCCGTGACACCCTCCGGCACGCCCTCAGCAACGCACAGCCAACGGCACGCAGGAACGGCGGACCTGCCCACGCCGTTGCGGACCCGCTCTGCTCGGTGTCGTCTGCCGACTCGGAGGCTGTGCGTGTGCCGGCTCGCCGGGCAAGCCCGCAATGCCGGGCCAGGGGCAGACCCGCACGAATCAGCAGGACGTGCACGGCACGGGCGTGGGTAAGGGCCACGCCCCAAGCCAGCCAACCTTCTGACGTCGTTCTCTACCGTTTCCCTTATCCCTGATGCGCCTGGCCGGTGAAGTACCGCAGCGTGATCGGCCGCTTCCTGAGCCGTCCCTTCGACCACCGATAGCAGGACGGCACGACAGCCCTGATGGTCCGCTCGCGGGTACCGCTCGTCGTGTTGTCCGCGCCGGGGGGGGGCGCAGGGGTACAGGACAACGGTGACCACCTCCTCCACACCCCTGCCCGAGGGCTCTCCCCAGGGCGAGACCTCCGCGCTCAAAAGGGCCCTGACGACTCCCTTGCTCTACTTCTTCATCCTCGGCGACGTGCTGGGCGCCGGCGTCTACGTGCTCGTGGGCCAGGTCGCAGCGAAGTCGGGCGGCGCCGTGTGGGTGCCCCTGCTCCTCGCCCTGCTGCTGTCGCTCCTCACGGCCGCCTCGTACGCCGAACTCGCCACGAAGTACCCGCGAGCCGGTGGCGCGTCCCACTACGCGACCCTCGCCTACGGGCCTTTCACCGGCTTCCTCGCCGGTTTCTGCATGCTCGCCGCTGGCATCGTGTCCGTCGCCGCACTGGCGCGGGGTTTCGCCGGCGACTACCTGAGCAGCTTCGTCGACCTGCCCGTCGTGCTCGTGGCGGCCGTCTTCCTGTGCGCCCTCGCTCTCCTCAACGCGCGCGGCATCAGCGAATCCACCCGCGCCAACGTGGCCGCCACGGTCGTCGAGGTCGCCGGCCTGCTCCTCGTGGCCGGTCTCGGCCTCTGGCTGCTCCTGCGGGGCGACGGGGACCCGGGCAGGCTCGTCCACCTCGGCACGGCCGACACCGGGCCCGCCGCCGGCGTTCTGGGCGGGACCGTTCTCGCGTACTACTCCTTCGTCGGCTTCGAGACCTCCGTCAACGTGGCCGAGGAGACCCGGGACCCGCGCCGCTCGTATCCGCGCGCCCTCTTCGGAGCCCTGGTGACGGCGGGGGCCGTCTACGTCCTCGTCGGGATCGTCGCCTCGGCCTCCGTGCCCACGAGCACACTGGCCCACTCCAGCGGACCGCTGCTCGAAGTGGTGAAGGAGGCGGGCGGGGTACCGCCGAAGCTGTTCAGCGCCATCGCTCTCGTCGCCGTCGCCAACGGGGCGCTACTCACCGGCATCATGAGTTCCCGGCTGGCCTACGGCATGGCGCGGGACGGCCTCCTTCCCCGCGTCCTGACGCGGGTGCTCCCCGGGCGCCGTACCCCCTGGGCCTCCATCGCGGTCACGACCGCTCTGTCCTTCCTCCTGGCACTCACCGGAGACGTGGCGACCCTCGCATCCACCCTCGTACTGCTGCTCCTCGTGGTGTTCTTCCTCGTCAACACCGCCGTTCTCGTCCAGCGCGGCGACCACACGGACCGGCCTCACTTCCGGGCCTGGACCGCCGTCCCGGTTCTCGGCGCGGCGTCCTGCGTGCTGCTCGCCACCCGGGTCGAGGGCGAGGTGTGGACCCGCGGGCTCCCCATCATCGCCGTCGGCGCGGCCCTGGGTGTCGTCACCGCCGTACACCGCCGCCGGTACGAACAGGACGCCCCCTGAGCGCGTCAAGGTTGCGAAGCCGGTACGGGACCCCGCTTCTGCTGTACATCGACGGTCTCACCGAAACCCGTACCGGCAACGACCGCTCCAGCCTGTACGGGGACGACAGACTGCTCATTTTCACCACCGGCCACGCCGGCCGCTCCCCCGCTCGCTCGTCTACGCCCTGACCGGCGTGCTCGACGACTTCGACCACGGCCTCGACGAGGACACCGCCCTCCTCGCACTCGGCGCCGCCGTCCGGGCCGCCACCTTCCCTCGATCGAGGAACGCCGGACGAGCCCGCTGAAGATCAGAGCCCGAGACGCCATGACCGGTCCCGTTCAGCAGATCATCGGCGAACTGGGTAAGCCACGGCCACCGGGCTGCGGGACCGGCCGCCCACGCTCACCGTCCAGCCGGGCCAGCGCCTCGTCCTGGACACGGTGAGCATGGAATTCTGTGACACGGCGGGCGGTTCGCGAAAGCGGTCCCGGCGTCACCGCTTCGTCGTGAGCCGCAGGTCCACCTCCTGCTCCTGGTCATTGGAGAAGTGGAAACTGCTGGGCCGCCGTCAAGAGCGGGCGCTGCGGTCCCCGCGACACGCGGCAGGCACTCGACGCACTGCACCAGCAGGTACCAGCGTATGTCCACTGCCGCCCCCGAAACCGCGCTCGTCATTCCCAACTAGACCAGACGCACCCGGCGAGGATCAGTTGCACGGCCAGCGCCGGGCCCGGGCACAGGTGACCTCGGACCGCAGGGCTCGTGCGGTCCGCTCGAACGCTGCGGCGAGCCGCTCGCGGAACGGGGCGAGCCGCGGAGCGCTCACCGCCTACCGCCGCAGCCCCGCGAGCGCCTCGACCCATTCCGCAGCGTCCTCGGGCGGCGCCACGGCCTGGCGGATCTCCCCGGGTGCGGCGGCGGCCCGCGGTGAGCACCCGGTCGATCTCGTCCAGTCGGACGCGGCGTGGAGCGTGCGGTCATCGGCCGCCGGCCCCCCGGTTAGGCGTCGACGGCGACAGGGCTGAGATAGAAACGTGTCCAGTCGATGCGTCCGTCGCGGGTCGTCATGATGACCGGCCCCCGCATGACGGTCTGCGTGCCGTCCGGGGCTGTGCCAACCATCTCCCATTCCGACCAGAGTTCGGCATCGGCCGTAGCGCGGCGCAGAACCTCGGCCCGGATGTCGGGCAGCCGACCGAAGATGGCGGTCCAGTTCATGAGCACCCGGTCATTCCCGGTGAAGCCTTCTTGCGGCCGATGCGGGGTCTCGGACCGATAGTCGGTGGTGAAGCAGTCAGCGACCTGGTGAGGGTCGTGAGAGTTGATCGCGTTCTTGAGCCGGTCGATCGGGTCATTCGTGTTCATCGCGAGCTCCTGTCTCCGCGGGATGTGGCGCGCTGGGGGGCGGTCTGAAATGTGCGTTCTACGCCTGGCGCCTCGTCAGCGACGCAGCCGTGGAGCACCCGGAAGGATCTCGCCGCTCAGGACGACGGAGTCGCTGTGTCTTCGCCGCCGGGCCTGGTGAAAGAGGTGGCCTGCGCCACGAGTGCGGCGATCTCGGGGTGTTCGGCGAAATGGCGAGCCTGCACCTGCTCGATCTTCGCTTTGATCTCGGGGTCGGCCGAGTCCGTGATGTCGAAAGCCTCGAACCGCGCGAGACATCCGATGCCTTCCAGTTCGAGGCGGACGTGCGCGGGATGGTTCAGGTACTCGTGGTAGCCGTCGAGGTCCTCGATCACGAACACGGCTCCGTATGCGAAGCCCCCGGTGGGGTGCGGGCCGACCACGTACGACTTCACGGCGGCACTGGTCTCGCCGACCTGACGTAGCAGGTCGAGGCATGCCTGGATCTGCTCCTCGCTCAGGTCGGGCTTGGGCGTCAAACGGTTGATGTGGAAGATCATGACTTCTCCTCAAAACTCGGTACGGTCGGTGGACTCGATCGTGAAACGCGCGGCGGTCAGTAAGGCCGCCGTGTACCGGAGGTGGCCGAGCAAGGCCGACATGGTGACCGCGATGATCGCGGAAGTCGCAACGGGCGCAGTCGAGATGCCGGACACCGGGTCTCTGCGCGGGGACCTGGTGGCGTTCCTCACCGCTACCTACGACGGCATGCGGCGCCCACTGGCCGCCCGCATCATTCCCGCGATCCTTTCCGAAGTGGGAAGAGACGACGCTCTGGCGGCGACCCTTCGTGAAACGGTCGAGGCGCCGCGCCGCGCCCACGCCTAGCGCCTGCTCCGCCGGGCGATCGAGCGTGCCGAACTCCCGACCCATTGCGACCTGGATCTCGCGCTCGACCACATGATCGGCACGCTCTACTTTCGTGTGCTCGTGCGGCGGCAGGACCTGGACCGCCCCGCGATCCAGCGCCTGGCCGACGGAACGATCGCCGCGCTGGCAGCGACGCGCCTACCTCGGTCCTCCGCCTGACCCACCGCCTCGCGCCGGATCGGCGCTAGGGGTGCCGGCCGGTTTGACCGGGCTGACCGGCACTCGTTCCGCGGCGGCGACCGCCCTGCGATACATCCGGAGTCACGGCGCCCCCGGGGCAGGTCTCCTGCGTCGCGCCCTCCGCGTCGCCGGCTGAGCCGAGCATGCGGTAGCAGAGCGCGAGGATCTGCGGCCGCAGCGGGGCGGCGGGCGCCGCGAAGTCGCTCATGTTCCTAACAATCCGGGAGACCGCCCGGCCTCACAGGCTCCCGCCCGGCAGGTCTCCGCGGGGCGTCCAGCCGGGGTCGCGGCCGGTGAAGGCGACGAGCCTGTCCAGGGCGGGTGCCTCGTCGGACACCACCACCTCGAGGCCGAACGGCAGACCGGGACCGCGGTATTCGGGCTTGACGATCGCCTGAAGGACGGCGAGCGCGTGCGCGGAGGCCGCCGGGTCCGGCCGCCACGACAGGCCCGTGGCCCGGGCCAGGTCCCAGCCGTGCCCGAGGACCTCCACCAGCAGCAGGTCGATCACCGCGCTGCCCGGGTAGGCGCCGCCGAGCCTCGGCAGATTGACGGTCCGCGTGGCCACCGCGTCGTCCAGGGCGGCCCGCAGCGTCGCGGTGAGCTTCTCGATGACGGCCGCGGAGTCGTCGGACCGATCGCCGGACCGGTCCCCGGTGACCCGGGCCTCCGGATCGGGGCGCACGTCGCCGGCGGGGTCGGCGAGCGCGGCCTGGAAGTAGTCCAACCAGCCAAGCAGGTGCAGCCGCAACGTGCGCACGTCGAACTCGTCGCACGGCGTCGGCAGGTGCCCCTGCTCAGGCGTGATCGCGTCGAGCAGGCGCGCCAGGTCCTTCAGTACGGGAAAAATCATCACCGCTCCTTTTGATAGGTAACTATATCGAATGAGTACAGCTATCATCGGAGGATGTCAACACACGGTTCTGGCCGACGGGCCGAATACGCGGCGGCCACCCGGAAGGCGATCCTCGCCGCGGCCCGACAGCTGTTCGTCGAACGCGGCTACTTCGACACGCGCGTCGAGGACATAGCGCGTGCCGCCCGCGTGGCCGTGCCCACCGTTTACGCGGCCGGCGGCGGCAAGAGCGGCCTGCTGCGCACGCTCATCGAGGAGGGCGTGCACGCCGCGGAAGCCGGCGGCATCCACGACCACATCGCGGCACAGACCGACCCCGTCGCACTGTTGCGGATGATCGTCGACGGCACGTGCGACGAGTTCGGTAAGTGGGGGCCGCTCATGCGCCAGGTGACGGCCGCCGCGCCCAAGGACGCCGCCGTTCGGGAGAGTCTCGGGGTTGCGCACGCGAGCCTGCGAGCCGGGCTGGCCGCCACCGCGTCACGACTGCACGAGCTGGGCGCCCTGCGGCCCGGCCTGACCGTGGCAGCGGCGACCGACGTGCTCTGGTACTTCCTCAGCAACGGCTCCTACTTCACGCTCACCGACGACTGCGGGTGGCCGCTCGAGCGCTCGGCACAATGGCTGTTCGAATGCCTGACCGACGCGCTGATCGACCGTGGTGCCGGCTGACGCACCGGCCCTGACGTTGACTCGGCGGCACATCGTCGTCCTGCGGACTGCGAGCGCCCCAACCGCTACAGGCCCGCACCCGGCCCGCCTTGCCCCTGAGAAGGGCCGAGCGGATCGCCGAGCACGGGTGCGCGCCGGTCGATATTGCGGTGCGCGAGACCGTCCGGGGCCCGCCGTACGGGCAGGGTCATGGCGAGCTCTTCACCTCCCTGCGCGCTGGACGGCCGGGGAAGCCGGCGGGCGGGTCCTACAGCAAGCGGGCTGGGGCGCTGGTAGCGCGCCGTCCGTTCCTCAGCCGACGAACATTCAGCCGCCGCAGTCCGCGCTGCCACGCCACAACCGCGCACCGGCAGCTCCATCAGTACCGGGCGGCCGCCGACAGCGGCATCGGCCAACAGGCGGCGATAGCCACTGCATGTCCGTTCAGTACCGCGACCGCCGTCCGGACACGCCGCCGTCAAGCCACGGGTACAGCCGCACCGCGGACCGCGCCGCCCGCCACTCACACCCGTTCCACCCGCATCGCATCGCATCGCATCGCATCGCATCGCATCGAGGCGCGGAGACACCATACGTACGAGGTCACACTTGCCGACCGTGCCGCTGTACGCCGGCACCCCGATCGGTCAGTCCTGCGTTAGCGGCCCAGCCTCGTCCGGGCCCTGAGACTGCCCTGCCGGCGCGTGCCCTGTGAAGAGCTCCACTTCCACCTCCCGCCCCGCCTACTCCAGCACTCGCCCGAGGAAACCGCGCATGTAGCCCGCGACGACGTCCAGGTGGCTCTCCAGCAGAAAGTGCCCGCCGTTGACGAGGTGCACCTCCGCATCCTTGGCGTCGCGGGCGAAGGCCCTCGCCCCTGCCGGGCCGAAGATTTCGTCATTGCGCCCCCACACGGCGAGCACCGGGACCTCGCTGGTGCGCAGGAATTCGTGCAGCAGCGGGTAGAGCGGGCGGTTGTTCTGATAGTCGCGGAACAGCGCCAACTGGACCTCGTCGTTGCCCTCGCGGGAGACGAGGGCGAAGTCGTGCTCCCAGGTGTCCGGGCTGACCAGGGCCGGGTCGGGCACGCCGTGCACGTACTGCCAGCGGATGGCATCGATGCTCAGCGCGGCGCGGACGGCGGCCTCGGTGCCGGGACCGGGGTTGGCCCCGTAGGCCCACACGTCAGCCCAGAACGACTCGACGAATCCGTCCTCGTAGCCGTTGCCGTTCTGGGTGACGAGGGCGGAGATCCGTTCGGGGCGCTGGAGCGCGAGGCGCCAACCGACGGGGGCGCCGTAGTCCTGGACGTAGAGGGCGTAGCGGTTTAGGCCCAAGTGGTCGAGCAGTCCGGAGGTGAGTTCGGCGAGGGCGTCGAAGGTGTAGGTGAACTCGCCTACCAGGGGGGCGTCGGAGTGGCCGAAGCCGAGGTGGTCCGGCGCGATGACATGGTAGTCGTCGGCCAGCAGCGGGATGAGCTCGCGGAACATGAACGAGCTGGTCGGGTAGCCGTGCAGCAGGACGATCGCGGGAGCGTCGGCGGGGCCTGCTTCGCGGTAGAAGATCTCATGACCATCGATGGTGGCGGTCCGGTAGCGCACCGAGCCCATGTCTAACCCCTTAGAAAGTCTGATGCGGTTAGTTCCGCGCCATGCAAGCACTCGCTGAGCTAACCTGTCAAACACTTCTATCCGGTTAGGAGGAGGGTGATACTCCATGGACACGCTGCTGGACCTGCTCAACAGCAGGCCGCTGGTCAACGGCGAGGAACAGGACGCGCTCGGTGCCCCGGCCGGAGGTAGACGCTGGGCGCGGGAACACGGCGGCGAAGGCAGCCCCGCGGAACTGGCACTGCTGCGCGAGACGCGGGACCTCCTGCAGGACATAGTGCGCGGAGAAGGCTCGCCCGCCGCATTGAGCCCTCTGCTCGAAGGGGTCCACCAGATCCCGGAGATCACTTCGAACGGTCTTCAGTGGATCGTCAAGACTCCCCCGCACGCCCGATTGGCCGTCGAGGCGGTTCTCGCCTGGGCCGCCACCGAGAAGCAGCTCCCCGGCCGGCTACGCCCCTGCGCCAACGCCGAGTGCCGGCTGTTCCTCCTCGACCGCAGCCGCGCCAACCGCGCCCGCTGGTGCTCGATGGCCGTCTGTGGCAACCGCGAAAAGGCACGCCGCCACTACGAACGCACCCACTGACCTTGTTCTCGTCCCGACCTCTGACGGTGCCCCGCGTGTGATCGCCCGTCGGAGGATTCCGGTGAGGTGAACACGGCCCTCCACCCAACGAGGCACCTGACCCGGCACGCAGGCGGAAAGGAATGAGGATGCCGCGTCGCGTTGCCCAGCGGGAAGCGTTTGCGGTGGCGTCACACGTCAGCAGCGACGCGAGCCTCGGATCGCTGCGGCCGGGGCTCGCCAGCGTATCCCCTGGGACCAGACGAGCGAGCACGCGACGCCGTACTCAGCGGGAACCGCTGTCGGCGCGGAGAGCACCGGCAGGTAGGCGGGCGACACAACCGGGATATCGCAGCCACCGCTGCGTCCTTCACGGCCGAGCTCGGGAAGCCGAAGGACTGACCCTTGGCCCCTGCTGTTCTACAAGCACTGTTCAACGATGCATGTCCGGCACATCGCGACTGGGCGTTCGGCGTGCTGACCATGCTGGGCCGGATCAGCCCGGACGGCGGATTCACGGTGCTGCGGGAGGTCTCCCACACCAACATCAAAGTGTCCGCCATTGCGGAACAGGTTCTCCGGCACGCCCAGGGCACGGCACTGCCCGGCCCTCTGCTCAGGGAAGCTGCAAGCGGCTCTTGCCGGGCTGCGCACGCCCCACCTGAGACAGGGCCGTCGGGCCGGACTACAGGGGCTGGCGCCCGTGAGGGGCGCCGGCGGGGTCGTCGGCCAAGGCGATACGGGCGGTGATGCGTTTGCCGACCGGTTCGCGCTGCGCCTCGAAGCCCTGGGAGACGGCCATCACGATCTCCAGGCCGTGCTGTCCGACTCGGCCAGCGTCCGCGGCCCGGGCCACGGGCAGCACCGGGTCGGAGTCCCACACCACGACCTCCACCACGCTACCGGTGATCCGAAGGTCCAGCAGCACCGGCCCGGGGGCGTACTTGCGGGCGTTGGTGACCAACTCGCTGACCACCAGCTGCGTGAGGTCCATGGCGCGCTGGGAGACCGGGATACCGTGCTCGGCCTGGACCCGGGTGAGGAAATCGGCGGCGAGGCGGCGGGCCCGGGCGATGTCCTCGCCGTCTGCGACCAGGGCAGCACTGGTCTGCATGACCGGCCTGTACGGCGCCGTGCCGCCTGCCGGCGTGAGGTCTGCTTCCATCACGACTGCCATCCGCTCTCCATTCACCTGATGCAGCGCACGTTTACCCGCGCAGCTGCGGATCACGCCATGCGGTTTTGTGTGGCCTGGGCCATAGGGTGTGCTGTCCGGACAGGTTGGTGACGCGGCTGTCCGTTCTCGTGAACAAAGCCAGATGCGGGAGACCCCCTGCGAGTGGACACGTCCTGCACGTATGCCTACGCGGAACGTGAGCCTGTTCGGAACCTGCCGAAGGTCGGCTGGGCCCTACATGGCGGGATCGGCATGGACAGCGCCGCGAGCTGTTTGAGACATCTTGTTACAGGGGGCGCTCTGTGGGAGCAGGCGGGGCAGCTCAGGCGTGCTGCCCCGCCTGCTCCCACACGACTACCAGGGCACTTCGCCGTTCTCGTCCTGGAACGTTCCTGTCGGGCCATCAGCATCGAGGGTGGCAAGACGCACGACGACCCTGGCACTCTCCTCCGGCGCCCTTCCGACTCCGAATGCCGCGGTCATGTCAGTCGCGGTGGTGCCCGGCTCGACTGCGTTGAACTTGATGCCCGGCTGGGACTTGGCGTACTGGACTGTCAGCATGGTGGCTGCGGACTTGGACGCGGAGTAGAGCGCCAACGGCAAGTTGAACTCAGGTCGCTCCGGATTGGTCACTGCCCAGAAGGATCCGGCGCTGCTGGAAACGGTGACCACAGTGGGGTTCGAGGACTTGCGAAGCAGAGGAAGCGCCGCTTCCGTGACACGCACGACTCCCACCGCGTTGGTGTCGAAGGCCCGGAGTGCCGTGGGACCGTCGGTGACTCCCTCTCCCAGGATGCCCGCGTTGTTCACCAGGACGTCGAGTCGGCCCTCGGTCGAGTCGATAGCCCCCAGAGCGCTGCTCACTGATGCGTCGTCGGTCACGTCGAGCTGGACGAATCGCGCGCCGAGCGCCGCCGCGGCCTTCTCGCCTCGCTCGGGGTCACGAGCGCCGATGTAGACAATGTGACCCAACGCGAGGAGTTGTCTGGCTGTCTCGAACCCGATGCCCTTGTTGGCCCCAGTGATCAGAGTGATGGTCATGCGTACTCCTGCGAGTCAGGTGGCCCGGCTGGGCCGTTGGCGATGTGGGATTGTTCTGTGAGCTGCCGGCGCTGATCCGGAACTCAGCCGGTCAGTTGCCGGAGAAGTCCGCCGGCGTCGTGCAGAGCGGTCATGTGCACGAATCGTCCGTTGCGGACCTGGTAGATGGCGTACTCGGTGATCTCGAACGAGGCGCCGGTAGGAGTCACGCCGAGCCATTCCTTCACCGGGGTACCCGTGTTGACGAGTCGCGCGGCCAGACGGTCACCGTCGAAGAGCAACTCCTCGAGCTCCCAGTGGAGGTCCGGAACCGCGTCCACGTCATGCTTCTGAACGGCGATGAGGTCGTCCCGCGTAGCCGGCTCGCCGTTCAGGGTGGTCCGGTCGTCGATGAACTCGTCCATGCCGTCGAACTGGTGGGCGTTGAGCGCCTCGATATAGCGCAGGTAGAAAGCGCGCAGGTCTCTGTCGGACACAAGGTGATCTTTCTGTGGGGCGGATCCGGATTGGTACTGCAACGGGATGCTGATGAGATGCGACGATCAACGAGATGGCTAAGCACTCAGCGGACGTTGGCGTTGCCGGCGCGGCAGTCGGAGTGGCGGCCGACGTCATCCAAAGAGGCCGCGGCCACGATCTTGTTGCTTCGGGCGCACTGGGCCGCGTAGGACGCACACACGCGGCCGGGAGTGCACCCGTCGCTTCGAGGGAACCGGAAGCGCACCACCGGCCGTCGTTCAGGCCCGGGTGTAGCCGCCGTCGGCGAAGAGTTCGGCGCCGGTGACGAACGACGAGGCGTCCGAAGCCAGGAAGAGGGCGGCCTCGGCGATTTCCTCGGCGTCGGCCAGCCGCCCCAGGGGCACGACGGCCTCGGCGAACCGGTCGGCGTCCGGCCCCGCGGCGCGCAGCAGGGCAGGGGTCCGCGTGGGTCCCGGGCTGAGCACGTTGACCCGGAAGCGGCGCTCCCGTGACTGCCGGGCCCAGTTGTGCACGAGGTTG
Source organism: Streptomyces sp. NPDC051105 (assembly GCF_040682795.1). Lineage (NCBI taxonomy): Bacteria > Bacillati > Actinomycetota > Actinomycetes > Kitasatosporales > Streptomycetaceae > Streptomyces > Streptomyces sp. NPDC051105. The sequence continues at coordinate 129,223 of NZ_JBFBBR010000001.1, forward strand.
CTCAACGCCGCCTTCGAGGCGCTGTAGACCTCGAGCTGCTCGTTGGGCCGCACGCTGTTGCTCGAGCCGACGACCAGGATGGAGGCGTTCTCCGCGAGCAGCGGAAGCGCCTTCTGAACGGTGAACAGGGGGCCCTTGACGTTGACGGCGAGCGTCAGGTCGACGTTCGCCTCGGTGTGGGCGCCGAGCGCGGCGTCCGCGACGATTCCGGCGTTGGCCACCAGCACATCGACGCGGCCGGCCTCCTCGCGGACTCGCGCGTAGAGCGCGTCCAGGTCGGCCAGGACCGAGACGTCGGATCGTACGCCGGTGGCCGCAGGGCCCATCTCCTTGACTGCCGCTTCGAGGCGGTCGATGTCCCGGCCGGTCACGAAGACCCGTGCGCCCTCCCGGACGAACCGGTGGGCGATGGCCAGCCCGATCCCGCTGGTGCCTCCGGTGATCACGGCCACCTTCTCCTGCAGCACGCCCGCCATGGGAACCCCTTCGGTTGTGGAATGGATCGTCCACAACGTAGGCAGTAATGGACGATCGAGTCAAGAATGGCTAGTGTGAGCCCATGGCGAGACCACGCGCGTTCGACGAACGCCACATACTGGAGCAGGCCAGGGAACAGTTCTGGGCGACCGGCTACGCGGGAACGCGGATGGACGACATCTCCCGAGTGACCGGCCTGGGCAAGGGCAGCCTGTACGGCGCGTTCGGCGACAAGGCCGAGCTGTTCCACCGGGTGTTCGACGACTGGTGCACCGCGGTCGTCGAGGTGGCCCGGGAGCGACTGGCGGGTGGTCCGGACGCGGAGGCCCTGGCCCGGCTGTCGGGATACGTACACCTCATGGCGGAGAACTCCGCCTCCGACACCGAGCGACGCGGGTGTCTGCTGGCCAAGGGCGCGGCGGAACTAGCCCACCAGGACCCGACGGTCGCCGGACGGTCGGCCGAGACCATGCAGGCGCTGCTGACCCTGCTGCGCACGGAAATCAGCGCCGCCCAGCGCCACGGCGACATCGACCGCGCCGCGGATCCGGAGCGGTTGGCGGCACTGCTGCTGACGGTGGTCCGCGGTATCGAGGCGGTGGGCAAGGCCGGCCTGGCCCCGGAGGCACTGCGGAACATCGCAGACACCGCACTGGCGGTCCTGCCCGTACCCGAGGGGCGGAAACGCCTCGCAACCGGGCGCGCTCCGGCCCGCGAGAACTAACCTGGCGCCACCGCGGCCACATGCTCCGCCGGACGGCGCCTAGCCGTGCCGGCCGTTGCTGAAGCGGATATGCGCTGACGAGAGTTCATTGTGGCCGATGCGCTGTTCCATTGGGCGCCGGCTGTCTGAGGGGTGGCCAGGTTCGCAGCGCCGCGTCTGCCACCTGCTGGAGTCCGGAGCGGATGGCGTCTCCGCGACCTGTACGGCTATGCCGTAGGACACAGCCATGACGTATCGGCTGAGCGGTCCAGGAGTCAGCGTCCTCGTCGACGGCCCCCTGGAACCGGCGGCGGAGAGCACGGCCGTCGTCACGCCCGGCGATCAGGGCTGCCCGGGCCGCTCGGCCGGAGTCGCGGACCAATCCTTTTGAGCCACGAATGCGGCAACGTCGTGCCAGCGACAGCTGCGCGTCACCGCCGCCGAAGAGGACGCGCACGAATCCTTCCCGACAGCCGCAGCGGGCGTCTGCCGCAACTGAGCGGCTCATCCTTGGTGTCGGGGCGGAGTCCAGGTTTCTCACCGAGGCTCGGCGCGGGACGGTGCGGGGATCCGGCGATGAACGTCCTCGAACAGGTCCCGCATCGCCATGCGGAAGATCTCGGCCTGGTGTTCGCCGACAAAGGTGGTGTGTCCGAAGACTTCCAGGACGACCATGCCGTGCATGTGGCCCCATGCGCTGACGAGGAGGGCGGCCGCAGGAGGCGGCAGGGTGTCCGGGCCGTGCGGAAACAAGTGTTCCAGATCCGCCTGGAGGGCTGACGAGAGGACCCGGGTGTCGGCCGCGGCCAGTTGTGACGTGGTGAACCCGCCGAACATCTCGCGCTGGAAGACCTCGCTCATCCGACGCATCGCCTGAGTGGTCGGACCCTCGGCCGGTGCCTCGTAGTGCCGCAACGGCGCCCCGTACAACAGCTGGAATCGCTCGGCGTGGGTAACGGCCCATCGGCGGTAGCCCTGGGCGGCGGCCAGGAACCGCAGAGCAGCCGGTTCGTCCGCCATCGTGGCGACAGCCGCTGTCACCGCGTCGGCCAGGTCCTCGTACGCCTTGGCGACGAGAACCGTGACGAGGGCGTCCCGGTTCGGGAAATAGTGGTAGAGCCCCTGCACGGTCATACCGAGGCTACGGGCGACCGCTCTCAGGGACAGGGCGTGCAGCCCGTGTTCGGCGAGGTGCTTCTCGGCGGCGGCCACGATCTCCTGGGTGGCGACGGCCCGGCGTCGCTGGCGCAGGGATGGCAGGACCGTCGCGGACGCGTCTGCGGACATGCGGCGATCCTATGGTGCCGATCCGACGGAGTCTCAGAAACTTACGACTTCCTGAATACCTGACAGTGTCAGGTAAATCTCCTTCTGCTCAAGAGCCGATCGCCTGGCTAACGTCGTGCCCTGCCGATGAAGAGCGCGACACCGCGCCCCCTCTGACGGGGCGAAGGAACGCTGCGCCGCGCTGCGCCGGCCCATGCCCGGCCGGCCCCTCGTCTTCCCCAGAAGAAGCTCAGAAGGAGATCTCCGTGTTCGAACGTGTGGCCGGATTGGCGATTCGCCGATCCCGGCTGGTCCTGGTCGTCGCCGCCCTGGCCGTGGCCCTCATGGGGGTCGTCGGAGCGGGCGCCTTCGACAAGCTGAAAGGGGGCGGTTTCGACGATCCGGCTTCTCCCTCCGCCCGGGCGTCGAAGGTCATCGACGAGAAGTTCGGCGGCGAGACCAACCTTGTTCTGCTGGTCGGCTCCCCCGCCGGCCGCATCGACACTCCCGCCTCCCGAGAGACCGGCCAAGCCCTGGTGGCCGAGCTCAAGAAGGACAAGCGGCTCAGCAACGTCGTCTCGTACTGGGAAACGAACAGCCCCGACCTGCTCTCCGAGGACGGCCGCGAGGCCATGGTGCTCGCCCACGTGAGAGGCGACGCCACCCAGCAGCGGGAGTACGCAAAGGGGATCCTCGACACCTACAGCGGCACCTACAGGAACACCCTCACCGTCCAGGCCGGAGGGGGCGCCGCCGTGGGCGCGGACCTGTCGAACCAGGTGGTCGAGGATCTGATCCTCGCCGAAGGGATCGCCATACCGCTGACTCTCGTCCTGCTCCTGTTCGTCTTCGGCAGTGTGGTCGCGGCCCTGCTGCCGCTGATCATCGCGCTGATCGCCATCATGGGATCGTTCGCCCAGCTCTTCCTGCTCGGCAGCGTCACCGATGTCGCCGACACCGCGACCAACCTCACCACCGCCCTGGGCCTGGGACTGGGCATCGACTACGCCCTGCTGATGGTCAGCCGCTTCCGGGAGCAGCTCGCGGCCGGGCTGAGCGTGGACGACGCCGTCCGGCGCACCGTGCACACAGCGGGCCGCACCGTCGCCTTCTCCGCCGCGACCGTCGCGGCCGCCCTGGCGGCACTCCTGGTGTTCCCGCAGTACTTCCTGCGCTCCTTCGGCTTCGCCGGAGTCGGTGTCGTCGCGATCGCGGCCCTGAGCACCCTGTTCGTGATGCCGGCCCTGCTGAAGGTTCTGGGGCACCGGGTCAACAGCGGGCGGCTGCCGTGGGCGAAGCCGCGGAGCTCCGCCGCCCGCGCACCCCTGTGGGGACGGGTGGCACGCACCGTCATGCGGCGGCCCGCTCTCACAGCACTGCCCGTCCTCGCGGTGCTGTTCTTTGCGGCGAGCCCGCTGCTGCACATCACCTTCGGCACGCCGGACGAACGGGTGCTGCCCAAGGACGCCGAAAGCCGCCAGGTCTCGCAGGCACTGCGCGAAAAGTTCGGCGGCAGCGAGGACTCGGCCCTCCACATCGCCATCAACCAGCCCGTGGACAAGGCCCCGCTGGCGTCGTACGCGGCCCGACTGGCCGCGATCGAGGGCGTCGAGCGTGTCGAGACCAGCACGGGAACCTACACCGCGGGCCAGGCCACAGCGACCGGGCCGGGCGACCCGACCCTCGGCCGATCCGACGCACAGCGAATCAGCGTGATGAGCAGCCTGACACCGAAGTCGGACGCGGCCCAGAGCCTGGTCGAGCAGGTGCGCTCGGCCACCCCTCCCCCAGGGGCCCACCCCCTGGTCGGCGGAACGGACGCCGAACTCGTCGACTCAAAGGAATCCATCGGCGACCGGCTCCCCCTGGCCGTGGCCTTGATCGTCGTCACCACCTTCCTACTGCTCTTCCTGTTCACCGGCAGCATCGTGCAGCCGCTGCGCGCACTGGTCCTGAACCTGATCAGCCTGGGAGCCACCCTCGGCGTGATGACCTGGATCTTCCAGGACGGCAACCTCTCCTCACCACTCGGCTTCACCGCACAGCCGATGGAGATGACGATGACCGTGCTGATGTTCTGCATCGCCTTCGGCCTCTCGATGGACTACGAGGTTTTCGTCACCAGCAGGATCAAGGAACTCCACGATCAGGGAGCGGACAACGAGACCGCCGTGGGCAACGGACTCGGCCACACCGGAAGCATCGTCAGCGCGGCGGCCTGCCTGCTCGCGGTGAGCTTCTTCGCCTTCGGCACCGCCAAGCTCAGCTTCATGCAGATGTTCGGCCTCGGCAGCGGACTGGCCATCCTCATCGACGCCATCGCCGTACGCGGAGTCCTGGTCCCCGCCGCGATGCGGGTGCTCGGCCGCTCGGCCTGGTACGCGCCCGGCTTCCTGCGCAGACTCCACAACCGCTACGGCCTGAGCGAGGGCGGACCCGAGCCGACCTCCGCATCCGGACGCGCGGCGGTGGCCCCGGCACCCACGGCGGACTCGACCAGGGCCTGATGAGATGCGTCGGCACAGCTGTCGCGACGTCGCCTTCCACCACCGGCTGGCGCTGACCACCCTGCACAAAGACGGCGTGGGCATCGGCAGGGAGCGGGGCTGGGACACGCACCAATGGCTCGCCTGGAGCACGGCGTACGGCTCGCCCCGGACAGCAATGCGGGCTGCTTGCCGCTCATGCTCTTCATGCCCTCGATCCTCGGGGTGGTGCGCGGGGCATAGTCGTCGATGGACAGCTCGGGCCAGGTGGTGGAGCCGTCCACGAGAAGTTCGGTGCGGAAGTAGCCGGGCTCCACGATCGTGGTGTGGATGTTGTACGGCTCGACGTCGTAGCGCAGGGACTCCATCCATCCCTCTTCCGCGAACTTGGAGGCGGCGTAGGCAGAGGTGAACTCCATGCCGACCAGACCGGCCGAACGACCGCCGAACAACGCCCGACATGGTGTCCTTCTCCTGGCTTCAGCCGGACGTGGACGGGCCCGGGGCAGCCGCCATTCGGTCGCCAGTGGCCAGCTCGCACAGACCGGATATCGCAGGAACGTAAACGGTTAGCCTCCTAACCGGCCGCTGGCGTACATCATCACTAAGTGGCACCCGTCATTTACTTGAGCGTCATGGTCTGATCACTGTCGCCATATTCACCCCACAGGACGGTGCGTCCGTTCATTGCACCGGCCCAGAGGGTCGCAGTGCATCCATCATTAAATCGAAGAAGTACTTCGCTTCTCTGACGCCCCTTGTCGCTACTCCACGTCCCGTCGCCGTCTTTTTCCTTGACCCCGCTGCCCGGGCAGCTGAAATATTCGAGCTTGATTCGATTGGCTGTGAAATTTCCGTTCTTCTGCAAGTCCAGGGTGGCAGACCCTGACTTCCATACGCGAATGAGAGAGTCGGTGGATACGAAGCGCCCCTCCGGATATTTTTCATAATTCGTCGACGCATAGCATCCGGACAAGAAAAGGGTAGCAATGGCGAGACATCCGATAAAGTGTGGAGACTGCCGGTGAAGCCGAATTGCTCGGCTGGACTGCGTCACTCATTCTCCTTGCATCGAGAGGCTGTGGTGTGGTTACCCGTCGGTTCGGGTAACCACACCACAGCCTCCACATCTCTGACTCGGGCTGATTCTAGTTCATGATTACCGTCCGGAAGGTAATCGTCATGTAATGCGAGGTCATTGCGTGCCCGAGTGCGACTATTCCGTCGTTGTCATACCTCTGGACTGCGCGATCGGCTGCCGTTCCGTAGCCTGTCGCGATGTGGGCGAAGGATGACATCGTCATGTTATTGGTGATAGTGATTCGAGCCTGCACCCCGTTTCTGTTGGCTCGGAGAATCTTGTACTTCGCTGTGTACGACCCGAGTACGGCAGTGGATGCGTTGTTGTCGCCAGTCAAGATGGACCATTGGTCGGTGAGGAACTGCTTGATCTTCCCCCCGGCGCTCTTCGCGCCGATCGAGTACGGCTCCAGGGTGCCTTCCGTCTGGCCTTGCGTCCATTTCCGCATGATCTCTTTCCGTTGAGCAGCGGTGACGTCGCTGACCATGACTTGCTTGGCTACTTCGCTGTCTTCGCCGTAGGTAGTGGCTCCGTCGAGATCGCCCAGAGCCCACTTCATTCCGATCTCCCGCAGGTCGTCATTGCCGCCGCCCAGGATCGCATCCCCCGGATTGCAGGATACGAGGATCTGCATCGCCGCGCACTCGCGTTTTTCCGCGTAGCCAGGGGCTGCAATACCTGGCGGAATGTAAGGAAGGTATTCCGGCTGGGGCCCGACGAGAGGTCCAGCGGCGAAGCCGCAACTTACGAGAGGTGCGCAGCCGGACGCGTCACCATTGCCCCCGTTGGATGTACTACCGCCCGTGTGTCCCGTGCTAGTGGTAGTCGCAGTCCCGCCGCCCTTCTTGCTCCCGGAAGACTTGGCGGGCTTGCCGAGTTCTTCGGGTGTGCAGTACTTGATGTCGTACTGGCAGGAGTTCGGCCTCGACCCAATTTCTGTGCCTGCCGGGTCGCTGAGGGTGACAGGGTTGCTGTCCGCGTAGCTGTAGCCGTTCAGGGACTGGGCGTCGTTGGTGTCGAGAAGGGGGTCGACGCTGAGGAAGCGGCCGGTGACGGAGTCGTATTCGCGGGCTCCGACGTAGGTGAGTCCGCTGGTGGGGTCTGTGGTCTTGCCGAGGAAGGTCTTGTCGTCGGCCCAGGCGCCCGTACCACCGGAGCGTGCGGCGCCGAACGGGGTCTCGTAGCGCTTGGTGACGGCCTGGGTGGTGGCGTCGAGGCTGACCGTGGAGGTGCCGTGCGGGTCGCCGGAGAGGTAGCAGAGGGTCTGGGTGCCGCTCTTGTTGGTGCGCAGGGCGATCGTGGTGGTACCGACGCTGTAGTAGCGCTGTGCCCAGTACTTGGCCGTCGAGGTCGACGTGTCCAGGTGGACCTCGGTGGCTCCGAGGTAGAGAACGGTCTCGCCGCTGGTGTTGCGGCGGATGAGGAGGCTGCCGTCCGCGTCATAGACGTGGCTGGTCGTGCTCTTCGTGGTACCGCTGCTGGACTTCTCGGTGACCGTGTCGAGGTTCCCGGTGGCGTTCCAGGTCAGAGACTGGGTGTCGGTGCCGTTGGGGCGAGTGGTTGTCGCGCCGGTGCTGCTGTAGCCGTAGGTGGCGCTCACACCGGTGCAGGAGGTCGCGGTGGTCGTCGCGGTGAGCCGATGGGGCTTCGTGCTGTCGTAGCAGTACGTGCGGCTGGAGTCTCCGGTGCCCGTGTGCGTGGTCTCCGTGGTGCGCAGGCCGCCGCCGGTGTAGCTGTACGTGGTCCAGTAAGGCGAGGCTCCGCCGAGGTTGGCGGTGGTGCGGCTGCTGGTGGCGCAGGTGGCGGTGGACGGGGTCCAGGCGTCGGTGAGGCGCTGGTAACCGTCGTAGCTGAAGCACTGGTAGTCGGTCGCGCCGGTGCCGGAGAGGTTGGCGGTGTCGAAGATGGAGGTGACGTCGCCGGTCTTGTCGTAGGTGAAGTTCAGGTCCTGGACACTGCGGGTGGCGTCGGTGGTGAGGCTGCGGGTGAGACGGTCGGTGCCCTCCTCATAGGTGTTGGTGATGTACGCCTTCTTGGCGGTGGCGGCCGTGGAGGTGCCCAGGGTGTACTGGTTGGCCTGACCGAGGGCGTTGTAGTCGGCGGCCAACAGGTAGCCGGTGGCCCCTCCGACGTTGGTGATCATTCCGAGGCTGTTGTACTCGTAGTCGACGGTCTCGCTGCTGAGGCCGCCGGCTGCCGGTTCGGTGTAGTACTGCTGGGTGCCGTCGATGTTGTAGTACGAGGTGGTGGCCAGGGTCGCCGAACTGACCGCTCCGGAGGTGACCAGTGAGTCGCTGGACGGCAGGATCAGCTGGGTCCCGGTGGCGTGGTAGAGGTTGTCGTAAGCGGTGATCTTGCGGGTGTAGGCGCTGCCGGTGCTGCCACTGCCGCCGACGTAGCTGATCGAGTCGTACAACTGTCCCTTGGCGGTGGTGTCGTAGTCCCAGTGGGCCAGCTTGTTCGCGTCCGTCTGCGATTTCTGCCACTGATCGGTCTTGCGGCCCAGTACGTCATAGGCGTACAGCAGTTCGGTGCCACCGTTGTCCGTGCTGGTGGCCATCTGGTCCAGGGACGTGTAACTGGTGGTCGTGGTGCCCAGGTCCGGGTCGGTCGCCGAGGTCTGCCTGCCGAACAGGTCGTACACGTAGGACCACTGGGCGCCGTCCGGTCCGGTGACCGTCAGGGGCAGGCCGTCCAGGGTGTACGAGTATTTGGTGGTCGTGTAGGCGGCTCCGGTTCCGGCGCCGTAGTCGGCGTCGGCGGGGTCGGTGCCGGAGTAGGTGCGCTTCTGGACGGTGTTGCCGAAGATGTCGGTGATCGTGCGGGTCGCCGAGCCTCCGTCCAGTGCGGTCGTCGCGGTCGAGTCACCGGTGTAGCTGGTGCTCGTAGACCACTTCTTGACGCCGTACACGTACAGGCTGCTGCTCGTGGCCCGGCCGGCTCCGTCGTAGACGGTTTCCGTCTGCTTGGGGGCGCCGCCGTACTCGGCGCGCGCGTACGCACCGCTGGGCAGATGGGCGGAGTCGAAGACGTCCGTGTAGGTCTCGTAGGCCAGGCCTCGGCTGTCGTAACGGGTATCGGTGAGCAGACGGCCACCGTTGGAGGTCGGGGACTGGATTTGCAGGGGCCGCAGGAGGGAGTCGTAGATGGAGTACGTGGTGTTGTAGGTGGTCCCGTCGGCCTTCAGGGTCGCGGTCGACTCCCAGGACGGGTCGTCGTTGGTGACGCTGTAGGCGTAGGTGTAGTTCGCGGTCTGGCCCGCGGAGTGGGAGCGGTTGGGCAGCCAGGTCGCGGTCTTGCGGCCCAGTGCGTCGTAGGTGGTTTCTGTGATCTTGTTGTTGACGTCGTAGACCTTGGTGGGCAGGCCAGAGGCGTAGTCGGTGTAGGTGTAAGTGGTCTGGGCCTTGGCGTTGGTGACCTTGGTCTTGGTCAGGGGGCCCGAGTCGGTGGGCGTGTAGGTCGTTGAGGTGGTATTGCCGCCGGCGTCGGTGACGGTCATGGGGCGGCCCAGACCTGCGGTGCCAGCGCTGTCGTCGTAGGTGGTGGTCGCGACGGTCTGCCACGTGGTCGGGGTGCGTTCGCCGCTGGTGGCGGTGGCCGGGTAGGCGGCGGCTCGTCCGGTCCAGGTCGCCTCGCCCAGCGTCGGGGTCTGAGTGGCGGACCAGGTGGTGGCGGAGGTGTTGTCGAACACCGTCGCCGTATCGGAGAGGACGTCGCCTCGGGATGTCGAGGAGGCCGGCAGGTTCAGGCTGGTTTCGGCGACGGAGCAGTCCTGCCCGACCACCCGGGTGCGGGAGACGAGGTCGGTCAGGCCGATGGCGGTTTTGCGGGCGTACCAGGTGCGGGTGCAGGTGTTGTCGCCGCTGACGCCGGTCTGGCCGGTGTCGTTGACCTGGGTGGCCATGCCGTAGTCGTCGTAGGTGGTGCTGGTGGTGCGGGTGCGCCAAGTGGCGGAGGTGGTGAGGTAGGTGGAGGTGGAGGTCTGGCCGGTGCGGACGTAGTACGCCTTGACGCTCGCGTACGACTTCTGCTGGCTGGCGGTCTGGGAGGTCCAGGGGGTGTTGACCGTCACGGTGACCGGGGTGTCGCCGTTGTAGGTGACCTGTTCGCGCTGGAACCCGGCGTCCTGGTCGCTGTCGGTGATATCGGAGACGTCCAGGCCGGACACGTCCAGGCCGGTCCGGGTGGCGGGGGCGGTGGTGCCATCGGACTGCCTGTCACCGTCCATGCCCTGCATATAGACGCTGACGGTCTTGGACTGGGTGGTGCCGGCGGCGCCGGTGGTCGTGGTGACCTTGCCGTAACCCCGCCACTGGGACCAGGTCCGCTCGTCGGCGGGGACGAGTGGGTCGAAGTTGTAGTGCCAGGCCGGGTCGGTGTAGCTGTAGGAGTTCTCGACGCCCTGGCCCAGGCCGGTCGGGTCGGTGCTCAGCACGGCGGTGACCCGGTACTTGTTGAACCAGTCGAGCGAGGCCTCGGTGGCACCGTTGATGTGCCAGTACTGGGGGTAGCAGCTCAGGGTGTCGTTGTCCTCGGACGACGGCATCTTCGAGCCCCGTATGCACTCCGGGTTGGAGAGGGTCACCGTGGTGATCGCGCCCGTCTCGGACGTGATGGTGGCGATCCGCGGCATGCTCAGTTTCAGGATGTTGTCGGAGGTGGAGTCCACCCGGTTCGGCCGCAGCTGGTAGGTGAAGGTCACCGGGTCCAGCTTGATGTCGGTGCCGTTCTTGCCGGTGTGCTGGATCGAGGTGAGCGCCAGGGTCTGGTCGGAGGTGTTGTCGATGTCCTGGCCGTCCTGGAACTGCTGGGTCAGTGTCCAGGAGTCGACCGCTGTGTAGGCGGAGGTCGCCGCCGAATAGGCGAGCGTGTTGATGCCGGTCAGCCGCTTGCGGGTGAAGAACGAGGGGCTGGATGACTGGCAGTCGTCGTCGCCGCTCGCGCAGATCAGGTCGTACGGGACGTCCGGCCAGTCGTCGGAGGTCGAGTCGGTCAATGAAGAGCAGTCCGAGGCGGTGCACCGTTCGTCGTAGGAGAACGTCACCTCGTCCGAGGCCGTGCCGGAGAACAGTGTGGTGTCGCGCTGGCCGTAGAGGATCTTGGTGAGGTAGCCGCCTCGTGTGTACTGGGTGTTGGCGGTCGAGGCCCCGTTCTTGGGGTAGTAGTTGGTCTCGGCCGTGTACCAGTACGACATGGCGTTGCCGTGCAGGTCGACGACGTAGTCGAGGTTCCAGCGCCAGGCCTGGGTGAGGGAGCGGTCAGCGAAGCCGGATCCCTTGTCGTAGCCGGGCTCGCCGGAGTCGTTGCCGAAGACGGGGGCGGTCCATACCGAGTTGGTGCGCTCGGTGTCGGCGCCGGGCAGTTTGTTGAGGCCGAAGACGTACTTGGTGCCGTCGCCGGTGGTGACGGTCCAGTACTCGCCCTTGCCGTCGATGCTGCCGTCGCCGTCGTCGTCGTTGTCGGCGCCGGTGGAGTGGGTGACGGTGGAGGCGTCGTCGTCCTTGAGGTGCCACTTCCCGTCGGTGTCGTTCTTGACCAGTTCGGTGGACTTGCCGTTGAGGACCAGTGAGGCGTTGTCGTACTTCCAGCACAGGTCGTACTTGTCCGACTGGCCGTCGTCGTCGCAGGACGCGTACGACCGCTCGATGTATGACGACCCGGTCAGCTCGAAGCCTTCACCGACCTGGGTGGACTGGTTGTTGGTGGACGCCGTCTTGCCGTCGGTACCGCCGGAGTCGTAGTCCAACGAGAGCGAAGGCGCAGGGCCCGCCGCCGCGGGTGGCGTGGACAGCGGGTAGTTCCAGGTGAACGCACCGGAGGAGCCGCCGGCCTGCCAGCTGGACGACGCCGACAGTGGCGAGGCCGAGTAGTTGCCCGAACCGGACGCCGACTCACCCGAGGCCGCCGTCAGCGCGAGCACGGTGGCCGAGGAAGCTGAGGTCTGAGACAGGAGGGACGGGCGGGCGGTCGAACGGGATGCCCGTGCGTCACTCCGCTGGGCGGAAGCCTGCCCGAGTGGCACCGTGGCGGACACGCTCTGGCCGCTGATGCTGTTGTGTGAGCCCAGGGGCGTCTGGACACGGCAGGCGGCCTTTTCCGGAGTGGTCAGGGCACAGGCCGGCAACTGTACGAGGTGCAGGCGGCCCGCCCAGTCCCCGCCGTAGGCCGAGGCGAAGGCACTGTAGTCGACGGTGACCTTGGCGTCCCCGTGGTCGCTGGCGCTTGCGGTCAGCAGTACGCCCTTGATGCCGGCGGCTGTCGCGGTTTTGCGGCTGAGGACCCGGACGCTGACGTTCCCCGAGGCGGATTTCGCTCCCGCGCCGCGGTGCACGGACACGGGCAGTCCGCCGGCTGTCAGCTTGACGGTGCCGGAGACGGGCAGGAAAGCAATGTCGGTGGCGGCCTTGGGCCAGGTCGCCTTCTGCTCGGCGAGAGCGTGTGCGGCCTGCTTCTTGTTGGCGGCCTTCGTCGCGGCCACCCGCGCCCGGGCCTTCTTCGCGCCCAGTCCCTTGACCGTCTTGACGGTGTCGGAGCGCTGCTCGGGTACGGCAGGTACCAGCTGCTTGGTGGTCGTCGAGGCTTCGGCGGCCACGGGAGTCAGGCCGGTCAGGGCCAGCGCGAGTGTCACGCCGACCGTGAGCACTCGGTGTCTACGGCGTCTCGCATCACTGGCGGCGCGCACGGCAACAACCCCTTACACGTGAGAAGTCATCAGGAAAGGAAGTGCGGGATGCCGGTGGTGAGGCGGCAGATGCCGCCTCACCACCGGCAGAGGGGAAGTCAGTCGCCGACTGTTTCGACGATCTGTTCCTGGCTGGCCATGGCACCGGCCCAGATTCGGATGTCGCTGACCGTCGCGGGCAGGTAGTGGCCCCAGGCGGAGTTCACGTAGGCCTTGCCGACGGCGAAGTCGCCGGTGCCCGGGGTTGCCGTGTAGGCGGTGTCATCGCCGTTCTGCGCGTCGCCGACGTAGAGGCTGACCGTGCCGGACTGTGCGTCGAACACGCCGGTCAGGCGCACCGCGCTCCCGAGGTTGGCGACGTCGTCGGAGACCACTCCGGTGAAGCTGCCGGCGGTGTTGAGCCGGCCGAAGTGCCAGAGGCCGACGGGGATCGTGGTGCCGGTCTCGGGGTCGGTGTCGGTGCCGGTCAGCTCGTACCACAGGCCCCAGGCGGAGCCGTCGGCGCTGCGCTGGCCGAGGACCTGCCCCATGAAACCGACCGGCTTCGCCGCGAGCGCGGCGCTGTCCAATTGCACCGCGGTGGTCGCGGTGAACGACCCGGTCTCGTCTACCAACGGTCCTGCTGCTGTCGCCGCATCGTCGGTCCCGTCAAGGACGATTCCCGTTCCGTCCAGCGACGCGCCGCCCGACAGCGTCAGGGACGGACCGTATCCGGAGGTGGTGTCGGCGACGGTGGTGCCGGTCGCCGCAGAGGGGTCCCAGGCCGCCACCAGCTCTGCAGCTCCGTAGCTGTCATTGGTCTTCAGCTGTGCCTCGGTGGACAGCTCTGCCGGCGACAGGGCCCGCTGCCAGACGGTGGCCTCGTCGATCTGCCCGTTGAAGTAGTCGGCGAACGTTCCCGCGGTGCTGCCGTTGCCGCGGCCGAACTCCAGCGGGCCGGTGTCGGCTTCCGGCTCTCCGCTCGGCAGGGCCTGCGGGCTTCCCTGGGCCTTGCCGTTGACGTACAGCTGGATCGTGCCCGCCTTCGCGTCGTAGACACCGGCCAAGTGCGTCCACACCTTTACGGGAGGTGAGGCGGTGTCCGCGAGCGAGCGGACGACGTGCGCGGTGCCGGCCGAGTCGGTCCAGTGCCAGTTGAAGATCCACTTGCCGTAGGCGGTGGAGTAGTAGATCGCGAAGCCAGGTTGCGTGCTGCCGCTGCCCGTCTGAGAGAGGACCACTTGGTTGTGGGTCGGGGTAGCAGCCATCCGGGCCCACGCCTCGATCGTGTACGACGACCGCGACTCCACCACCGCCCCCGAGGTCGCCGCATAACCCGCCGAGCCGTCCACGGTCAGCCCCGTGTCCGTCTCAGGGGTAGCCAGTTCCGCGCCCGTGGCGTCATGGGTCAGCACACCGCGACGGCCACGCCCGTCCCGCGAGGCGCCGGAGGAGGAGAGGGTCGCGTTGTCCTGCTCCGCCGCAACCGTCGTCGACGTGTCGAGCGCGGCACCGCTCGACTCGTCGAAGTGCCACTGACCGACCGGACCTGTGCCCTCCGCTACCAGAAAGTCCACGGAATTCGTGGCACCCCAGCCCAGCGAGTCCTCGGCCCGGACGAAGACGCTGAACGTGCCCGACGTCGGCGGCGTGAACACCGCCGTCGGCTTCGAGGCGGAGATCGGCGACGACCAGGCGGCCGAAGAAGTCAGCTTGTACTCGTAGTACGTGTTGGTGGCTGCGTCTCCGGACGCGGGGCTGAACGTGAACGTCACGTCCGTACCCGGTCCACCCGCCGCCGTGCAGGAGGTGGTGGCGCACACCGAGTACGGGCTCGACAGCGCGATTCCCGGGGCCTTGGGCCGGGTCGGGTCGACCTTGAAGTAGCACCAGGCGTTACTGGCTGCGTTCGACGGGCCGGCCAGGTAGTCGTCACCGCTGTTGTAGTACGACCGCGTCCACGCCCGGTACCGGTACAGCGTCCCCTCGGTCAGCGTCGACGTCGGGACGCTGCCCGGTGAGACGTTGTCGCCCACATATCCGCTGGTGGGCCGGGCGGTCTCGAAGACGGTCGACCATGTGTCGCTGCTCGCCGTGTACTTGTCCACGCTGTAGACCGCTTTGAGCGACGCACCGGACTCACCGCCCGCCGCGGTCTGCGGTGTCGCAGTCAACGCCGGCGTCGGGTCGGAAACCACCAGCGGGTCCGACTGCTTGGTCTCGCACGCGACACCCGTCCCGGCGACCAGGCCGATCTTCGTGGGCTTCGCGGGGATACCCACATACTTGACGTCGATTTCGGCGTCGTCGTCGAACCGCTTCCAGCTGTTCGGATCGGTCTCGTCGTGCGCCTTCAGCATCAGCGTGAGGCGGGAGAAGTCGCCGTTGGCGAACTTCGTCATGGTGGAGGTGAGGTTCTCGTTCGTCTCGGCGGGGTTGTCGTTGAACTCGATGGGGGCGGCGGGCTGGCTGGGATCACACGCCGATCCGCGTCCCGCGGACACGTATCGGTCGACCATGAGGTCCCAGTTCGCCGTCGGGCCTGGCCAGTTCGTCGACGAGGAGATGTTGCCGGTACGCACGAGGTCCACCCACGACGGGGTGCAGGACATCGACCACTTCTCCGTGACGGCGAACGTGGCGTCCAGGACATGCTTTCCCGCCAGTTTCGCCGGCGAGAACTCGAAGTACATGCGGTTCTTGTAGCCAGAGCCGCAGTAGTACGCGTAGCCGCCGGTGACGTAGGTGCCGCAGTAGCCGACGCCCTTGCCGCTGTCACCGCCGGAGAAGTTGTAGAACGTGTCCCCGTCCGACGACAGCAAGGTCCGCTCGGAGGCCGTCATGCCAACGTCCGGGTCGATGTACTGCGGGAAGACAGCGGAGTCATCGGTCAGCATCGACGCATCCGGGGTCACCGTGATCGTGTCCTGTTCCGCGGTGACCGGAAGACGGGCGGAGGAGTCTCCGTCACTGGGCCCCTCGGTCGGGTCCGGCGTCGCCTCACCGTCGTCGACCGTGGTCTCGTCCGTAGCGCCGGCCCGCGCCGCTGTCGTGAACGAAGCCTGCGACGCCGAGTGAGAGGAAGCCGCGGCAGAGGCGGGCACAGTGTCGCTGGCACCGCCCGCGGAGTCCCACTGCTGGGCGGCGGGAGCCCGGAAGACGGTGTTGCCGTCGTCGTCGACCGCGGACAGGCCACCACCTCCCCCGTCCCTCAGGGACAGCCCGTCAGCCCGTACCGGGAACGAGAGCTTCTTCAGGTCCGGATTCGAGGCGGCCGATGCCGAGGTGACCACGAGCACCTCTCGGTAGCCCTCGGTGGTGGCGGTCATCCGCAGATCCACGCCCGGCAGGACATCGGCGTACACCGCCGAGTCACCGTCCAGCGTCGGCTTCGGCAACGTGCCGGGCCAACCCACCGTCAGCGACCGCCCGTCGAGGGACAGCTTCACCAGATCAGAGCCGCTTCCACCGCCCGAAAAGGTGATCTTGGCAACCGACGCTTTCGGCCCGACCGTGCCGTCCGACCGCGCCTCCAGCGTCGCGTCCGGTTGCGTCCAGGACCCGTCCGCCTGGCGAGCCCGCACCGGCACGGCGGAGTCCTTCAGCGTGAACGTCACACCGTCCGGATTGGCGAACGTCGTGGTGTACGGCGTGCGTTCGCCCACGATCTCGACCTGTTCCCCCGTCTGTGCCGCCTTCTCCGCGTCCGCCCGCGCCTCTGGCGTCACCTGTCCGGTCGCCGCAGCATCATCGGCGTACGCGTCCGCTGCCGGCGCGGCCAGAGTCGGCGCAGCCGCCATCAATGCGGCCGACACGGCCAGTGAGACAGCACGTCTACGCGCGCCGCCCGTGAAGCGCGCATGCCAAAGAAGGCCCATCCCCACCCCAACTGTTCACGGAGTTCTTACCCCACCCTTACGGCCGCCTCATCAGAACCGCACCCATCACCGCAGGTCAATGGCCCATGCAGCAAAGAAGCACTAGATCCAGCCAGGCGCGAGAATGATCGAACAGGGCAAATAGAGATTTTCAGGCGGGGTCGTAATCGCCCCCTTTCGACCGGCCCCCGCGGCGCACCAGGCGAGATGGCGAAGCTCGCCGCCCATTCCGTCATGTCCGCAAATTCCTTCTCCCAGACATTCCGTCACTATGCAGTTAGCGCCCAATCGATAATTCGCTAATGCTAACGCGCGAGGCTAAGGCGTGGGAAGGGGTGCCCGAAACGGCTCCTTCGCCTCAGCCCACCCCCACTCCCTCGGTGACTGAAAGTCGCACCAAGTGTGGCACTTTCGTTCGCAGGCACGGACCCAATGGGTGTGGCCTGTATGCAACCTGAGAGAAGTGAAAGAAAGTGCAAAGTGAAAGGCTGGCATTACACAGGAGATACACAGCCACCGAAGTGAATTCGTGGTGGTCCAGCAGTTCTCGCGCGGCAGGTCCGACAACAGGCCGAGTACCACCTTCCGGGCCCGGCGTCGGGATTCGACCCGTGTGAAGCGTCCCGCTGTCCGGCTCATCAGGCCCTCGAACGCCTCCTGCCAGTAGGCAGGGTCTACGCTGTGACCTGCGGCCACCACATGATCGTTTGCCTCACACGCCGATGATCAACGGTGGCCGCACCCGTCTCCACACCGCGTCAGGTCGCGCAGCGTCTGCCTGCCGTCCTGTGTATGGGAGGGCTTGTGCAACGTGGCGAAGTCTGGTGGGTCCAGTTCGACGAGCGGAGGTTGGTCGTACTGCTGTCAGGAGACGACGCGTCCGGGTTCCAGGTGATGCAGGTCGTCCCTCCGGCGGGCCTCGACATCAGCGGTCTGGGCATCGAAGTGACGGTCGGCGCCGGTGAAGGGCTGCCACTCGAAGGCGTGCTGCGGCTCGCGTTCCCGCGTCCAGGCTTCACCCCGTGCACGTGGCTGACCACCGTGTCCCGGGACGACCTGATAGAGCGGGCGGCCGTCCTGTCCTCCAGGAAGCTCAGCGAGATCGACGATGCTTTCCGACTCGCTGAACAAGCACAGGAGCGGACCCCGGCAACGACCGCGAAGCTCAGCGAGATAAGGAACGCCCTCCGTCGCGGTGAACTCGGGTAGACGGAGAAGGAGCCCACGCCCGCGACGGCATGGGCGATCTCGGGCGAGATGAGCCACGCTGGACACCTGCGCCTCGACGCCCCTCACCATCGAGATGAGGACATCCTCATGCCCCGCACTGACGCGCGACGCCCGCCTCGGTTTACCGAGGCGGGCGTCGCGGAGTTGGACAGCTCAGGCGGGAGTGATGTTCTCCGCCTGCGGGCCCTTCTGGCCCTGGGTGATGTCGAAGTTCACCTTCTGGCCTTCCTGGAGCTCACGGAAGCCGGAGGCGTTGATGTTCGAGTAGTGGGCGAAGACGTCCGGGCCTCCGCCGTCCTGCTCGATGAAGCCGAAGCCCTTTTCCGCGTTGAACCACTTGACGGTTCCGCTGGCCATGTGTCCTCCAAGGGGACTCGAAGTCGGCTCCCGCACTTTGCGGAGCCGGAGGTGGTCGTCCTGGTCCTCAGAGACGCTGAACAGCAAGCTGCCCGTGAACTCACGTCCACGGGCGGTACTTCGGAACCACGACTGCTGACCTGGACGTTACACGGCCCGTGCGGTCGAAGCTACGGACAACGGGGAGTGCCCTGTCCATAACTTCGACAAGCCGCGAACAGAACGGACCTTGCTGCGGATATCCCATCGGACGGACCGGTGCTCCGACATGGGTCGGCGTTCTTCCTGATGTGTCCCGGGTCAGGGCTTGACGAGGACCTTCAGGCTCGTGCGGTCGGCCATGTCCTGGTAGCCGGCCGGGACGCCGTCGAGGTCGGTGGTGGCGTCGAAGACCTTCCCGGGCTCGATGGTGCCGTCGAGGATGGCGGGCATCAGTTCCTCGATGTAGGCGCGGACCGGTGCGGGCCCACCGGCGAGGCGGATGTTGTGACGGAACAGGCTGCCGAAGCCGACCGGAGCTTCCTCGTACTGGGGGACACCGACGCGGCTGATCACACCGCCGGGGCGGACCACGCCGAGGGCCTGCTCATAGGCGGGCATGTGACCGACCGCTTCGAGGACCACGTGCGTGCCGTTGCCGCCGGTCAGCTTGCGGACCGCCTCGATGCCTTCCTCGCCACGGGCGGAGACGACATCTGTGGCACCGAACTCACGGCCGAGGTCAGTACGCGCCTGGTGGCGGCCCATCAGGATGATCTGTTCCGCCCTGAGACGCTTGGCGGACAGGACCGCGAGCAGGCCGACCGCACCGTCGCCGATCACGGTGACGCGAGTGCGCTCGTTCACGCCGCCCGCCACGGCGGCGTGGTAGCCGGTCCCGAAGACATCCGAGAGGGTCAGCAGGGACGGGATGAGGGCGGAGTCCGCGGTGACGGGGAGCTTGACGAGGGTGCCGTCGGCGAGCGGGACACGGACCGCCTCGGCCTGGCCGCCCTCGTCCGGCAGACCGTCCCAGAAGTTGGCCTGCGCATGGGCGCAAGAGGTGTGCAGGTGCTCGCGGCAGAACTCGCAGGTGTTGTCGGAGATGGCGAACGGGGCGACGACCAGGTCACCGCGCTTGACCGTGGTGACCTCGGAGCCCATGTCCTCGACGATGCCGATGAACTCGTGGCCCATCCGTGCAGGGCCGTGCTCCGGCTTCATCGAGCCGTAGGGGTGCAGGTCGCTGCCGCAGACGCAGGACGCGGTGATGCGGACCAGAGCGTCGGTGGGGTGCTTGATGACGGAGTCGGGGACGTTCTCGACGCGGACGTCGCCGGCGCTGTACATGAGGGTTGCGCGCATGAGGGGTTCTCCAGTGCGGTGGTGGGTCGGGTGGTGCTGGTCAGTGGGTGTGGGGGGCGGGTACGCACCTGAACCGGGTTCAAGCCTGTTCGGCGTGGGCGGGTCGCGCACCCTGGAGGTCCGTCGGACCGGACGCGGCGGAGCGGCGCCGCCGGGCGAGGGCGAGGGCGGTGGTGGGAATCAGGGTGAGGGCGGCGATGACGGTGCCGACCACGGCGGGGCCAGTCGTCCCGAGCGAGGTGCCGAGGGTGAGTCCGGCGATCCAGGAGCCGATGGCGGTGCCGAGGTTGAATGCCGAGACGGTCAGGGCGGAGGCCAGGACCGGTGCCTGGCGTGCGAAGCGGACGGCCAGGGCCATCAGCACCGGGTTGGCGCCGAGCCCGAAGAAGCCCAGCAGGGCGACCAGGATGACGGTGAGCACGGCGTAGCCGGCCAGCAGAGAGATCGCCAGGAGCAGGAGGGTTGCTCCTGTGGCGGCCACGAGGGTCACGGTGTGCGGGCGGCGGTCGCCCAGGCGGCCTGCGACCAGCGAGCCGGCCAGGGCGCCCAGGCCGAAGCCGACCAGGACCAGCGGCACGATCCCGGAGGAGATCCCGGACCGGTCGGTAAGGAGCGGCGAGATGTAGGAGTACGCGGCCAGAACGCCGCCGGTCGTGGTGGCGCAGGCTGCAAGGACCAGCCACAGACGGCCGGAGCGCAGCGCGGTCACCTCGGAGCGGATCGACGCCTCCTGCGCATCGCCATCGTCGTGGGGGACGGTGCGGGCGATGAGCACGATGGCCACCGCGGAGGGGGCGGCCAGGGCCCAGAACGGTCCGCGCCAGCCCATGGCCTGCCCGGCGAACGCGCCGAGCGGCACGCCGACGACGTTGGCGAGCATGGCTCCGGCGCCGACCAGGCCCAGGGCGCGGGAACTGGCGGTCGGGCCCGCGGCGCGTGCGGCGGCCACATTGGCCACCGCCCAGAAGGCGCCGGTGGCAATGGCGGTCAGAAACCGGGCGGCAAGGACCAGGGTGAAGTTCGAGCTGAGGGCGACAATCACGTGACCGGCGGCGAAGACGCCCAGGGCCAGCATCAGCGTCAGCCGCTTGGGCAGCCGCAGCGTGAGCATCGCCATCAGCGGGGCGCCGGCGATCATCCCGATGGCGAAGACGGTGATCATCAGGCCGGTCTGGGCGACGCTGACCTGCAGGTCGCTTGCGATCTCGGGCAGCAGGCCGGCCACCACGAACTCAGTGGTGCCCATCAGGAACGTGCCGAGCGCGAGCACGTAGACGACGAGCGGCAGCCGGGCGGCCGGCTGCGGCTGCTCGGGGCTTTCGGCACCCCGCTGGGCGGGGGCCTGAATGACTGCTCCTCGCGTAGTCAAGGTTCATCTCCGTGGGGGGTGTGATCGGGGTACGTGTCCCAGGAAACGGGCCGCCCCACCCTTTGAGGAAGGTCGGGTTTATGGGGGGTACAAGCTCTACCTCCCTGTGTGCGGCGCGGTGGCTACCGTGGAAGGCATGGACCCGCGCCCCGACGACCGCACCGACCACCGCACCGAGATCCGTGACTTCCTCGCCAGCCGCCGCGCGAAGATAACCCCGGAGCAGGTCGGGCTGCCGACCAGCGGCCGACGCCGGGTACCGGGGCTGCGGCGTGAGGAGGTCGCCGTCCTGGCCGGGGTGAGCACCGAGTGGTACACCCGGCTGGAGAAGGGGCACATAGCCGGGGTGTCCGACGACGTCGTCGACGCGGTCGCCCGCGCCCTGCAACTGGACGACGACGAGCGTACCTACCTGTTCGACCTGGCCCGCGCCGCCCGCCCCGCCCGCCGCACGCCGTCGCGGCGCCAGGACGTCGCCGTCCCGCCTGCGGTCCAGTGGCTGCTCGACTCCGTGACGCTGTCCTCGGCCTTCGTCCGCAACGGCCGCCAGGACATCGTCGCCACCAACCCGCTCGGCCAGGCCCTGCACTCCCCGGTTTTCGACAGCTCCACCACCGACGGACACCGCCGCCCCAACATCGCCCGCTACATCTTCCTCGACCCCGGCGCGCAGGAATTCTTCGTTGACTTCGACGCCGCCGCCGCCGCCACCGCGGCCCTGCTGCGCGCGGAAGCCGGGCGCGAGCCGCACGATCGGGCCCTGCGCGACCTCATCGGCGAGCTGTCCACCCTCAGCCCTGACTTCCGTACCCTGTGGGCCGCCCACGACGTCCGTATCCGTCACGACGGCGTCAAACGGCTGCGGCACCCCGAGGTCGGCGACCTGGAGTTGACCTACCAGTCCCTGAACCTGCCCATGTCCGACCGGGCGGTCCACGACCTGACGCTCTACACCGCCGAGCCGGGCAGCACCTCCGAAGACCGCCTCAAGCTCCTCGCCAGCCTCGCAGCCACCCAGTCCCAAGCGGCACAGCCCACCGACCGACTCAGCTGAACGGTGCTCCGCACGCTCCGCGCCCACCGGTCAGCGGACGGACGGCCGTTGACCGGCGGGCGCGGACACGCGACCGGTGGGCTGGTTCGATCCGCTGCCAATGAGGTCTCCGAGGGCCTGGTTTCCACCCTGGAAATCGGCGGTCGCGCTGGCTGGTGCCGAACGCGCCGTAGGGATAGCCACCCGGTGTGGGGCGCTGGTCTTGTCGAGAGCGGCGGTTGCCTCCTCGTCCAGGGTGAGGTCGACGGCGCCGAGGCTGTCGTGGAGCTGCGTCTCGCCGCCCGCATGAGCCCGGCCCGAACTGCGGGGGTGTCGACCTGCCCACCTACCGGCGAACTCGTTGACCGTGCCCTCCACTCCGGAGCGGACCGCGTGGCGCGTCTTCCCCTCGGGCGTCTGCTGCTCGGTGCGGACGCGGAGTTGCAGGTCGCGGAGTTCTCGTGGGGGAAAGCCCACGGTGCGGGTGCCTTCGCGGGAGGTGGTGCACTGGGTGCGGGCCGGGCAGGGCTGGCACTGACTCTTGGTGAACCTGGCCACGATCAGCGGGGCAGCGGTGGGTGAGGAGGTCGGGTAGGGGCCGTGCCAGCCCTGCCTGACCTGGCCCTGGGGGCAGGTGATCTGCTGGCGGTCGTAGTCGATGTGGAAGTCGTCCCGGGCGAAGCCCTCGTACTGGACGTACTTGGGTCTGCGCCCGGTGCGGCGAGAGTGCGTGCATGGCGTCGCGAGGCAGACGGGAATTGTCAGACAGGCCCTAGCCGCACGACCGCCCACGGGCGCCACCTGACGGACCCGGGACCTGCTCGTACCGATCTGACCAGGATAAATGGGCAGATCAGGTGATGCTGCGCAGACTCGGGGAAGAAGGTGGGGCAACCGACAGGAGGTTGCTGTGAAGGGTGGAGATCTGGAACTGGGCGAATTGCTGGCCGCTGCGGAAGCGGCCCCGCCCGGTGAGTCCGTCGACGTCGTGGCACACGACCTGCAAAAGCGCTTCGGTGCCGAGCACGCGTCCTTCCTGTTCGTCGACCTCATCGGCCAGCGGCTGGTACGCCTCGCCGCGGCCGGCGATGACGCCGCCGACCCTGGCGAGCCGATCGCCTTGCAGGGCAGCGTCTACGACAGCGTTCTGCAGAGCCAGCGCCAGCATGTGGAACCGGACGGACAGGGCGGGCGGCGCGTCATCACGCCGGTCACCAACCGCGGCGACTGCATCGGCGTCCTGGAGGTGACCCTGCAGTCCGCCGACGACACCGTGCTCCGACAGGTCCGCGAGGCGGCCCACGCACTGGCCTACGTCATCGTCACGGACCGCCGCTTCACCGATCTGTACCACCTGGGCCGGCGCACCACCAGGACCAGCCTGGCCGCGGAGATCCAGCACCAGCTGCTTCCCTCGGCCCCCTGCTGCGAGGCGGCCCAGTTCACCCTCGCCGCGGGGCTGGTCCCGGCCGACGACATCGGCGGCGACACCTACGATTACGCCCTCGACCGCGACACCCTGCACCTGTCGATCACCGATGCCATGGGCCACGACACCAACTCCGCTCTGCTGGCCACCTTGCTGGTCGGCGCGCTGCGGCGGGCACGTCGCAGCGGCTGTGACGCCCTCAAGCAGGCCCGCCACGCCCACGAGACCCTGCTGAGTCACAGCCGCGGCCTGGCCACCGGGCAGTTGCTGTGCGTCGACCTCGAAACGGGTGTGTGCGAACTGGTCAACGCCGGCCACCCCCAGCCGCTGCTGCTACGTGACAACGCCGTCGAGGAGGTGAAACTCGCCGTCAACCTGCCCTTCGGTGTGGCGGCACCCACCACCTACTTCCTGCAGGAACTGCACTTGCGTCCCGGGGACCGCCTGGTCCTGCTCACCGACGGAATGCAGGAGCGCGGTGCCGCAGCCGTCGACCTGGCCTCGGTCGTTCACGACAGCCGCGCGCTGCACCCGCGAGAAGCCGTCCGGACCCTGACAGCCGCGGTGCTCGACGCCTGCCACGGCAGCCTCAAGGACGACGCTACGGTCCTGATACTGGACTGGCACGGCAATCGCGGCCGGCGGAGCCGAGACCAGACCCGACCCGCAGCGATGAGCCGCAACGGCCTGCCCCCGAGTCCTACTGAGCGCGGCGCCAGGTGACGTACCCCGGAGAGCGTCTTGAACGCGGCCGTGGGCCGTACGAAGCGAGTGTGAGCTTGGACGGGAGGGCGACTCGGCGGCAGGGGTTGGGGAAACAGCCACTCGGGCTCTTCGCCGGCCCACAGCCGGCGAAGAGCCATCCGACCTGTGTGATCTGCACGCCACAGCGAGCGCGTCGTGGGCAGGTGTACCGGAGACCTCGGGCGAAAATTTGGGCGAGCGCGCTTCCGTGCGACGCCGGTCTGATGCAATGCGGCCGATCAGGCATCGGCCGTAGCCGTCACGAATAGGCGGCCACGACCGACGGAATAGCTGGTTTCCTCTCCCGCCCGCACCCTCCCCTGCGCCATCCCGCTCGCCCTGGTGCTGTACGGGGAGAGCCGGTGCGGCGGCGGTGGTCAGCCGACCGGGGGTTGGGGGCTGCGCTGCTGCGGACTCCGCCCCGCCGGATCGTTCCGTTGCGTCTGGCCTCTGAGAACGAGACCCGGATCGTGGGCGGCCTGTTCGCCGCCGCCCGCGCCGCCCACCCCCGCACCCGGGAGGTCGGAGCTTTTCGTCGGTGCCCACCGCCTGGGATCTGGGGCGCGAGCTGTATCGCGCGACGGTGCGGCCGCCCGGATCCGGGGGACCATGGAAGCACTGCGATGTGCAGGGTACGCAGGCCACAGCCTGATGCCGGCGCGGGGCGGCGTGTCGCGCCGACAGGCGGAGGGAGTGCTTGAATGAGGAAAGCCGATCCCTTCGGTGCCGAGGGTGACCAACCGGATTCCGGGCCGAGACAGCCGCGTGAGTTGCTGGATCTGCTCGGTGTCGCAGCTGTGCTGCTGGATGCCGAGGGTCGGATCGTGCTGTGGAGTCCGCAGGCCGAGGAGCTGTTCGGCTACACCGCGCAGGAGGCGCTGGGCCAGTACGCGGCGCGGCTGCTGGTCCATGAGCAGCACCTGGACCTGATGATCAGGCTGTTCAGCGAGGTCATGAGGACGGGACAGGGATGGGCAGGCACCTTCCCCGTCCGGCACAAGGATGGCAGTAGCCGGCTGGTGGAGTTCCGCAACATGCGGCTGCTGGACGACCGGGGTGCCTTCTATGCCCTGGGCATCGCCACCGACGAGGCGGCCCTGCGTCAGGTGGAACGGGACGTGGCCCTGTCCACGCGGCTGGTCTCGCAGTCCCCGATCGGGCTGGCCGTCTTGGACACCGACCTGCGGTACGTGGCGGTCAACCCGGCGCTGGCGCAGATCAACGGCATTCCTGCCGAAGGCCACCTCGGGCGACGAGTCCGCGAGGCCCTGCCCTTCCTGGAGGTCGATGCGATCGAGGCCGCGCTGCGGCAAGTCCTCACGTCCGGAAAGCCCATCATCGACCAGCACAGCGTGGGACGCACTCCCGCCGACCCCGACAACGATCATGCCTGGTCCGTCTCCTACTACCGGCTCGACGGTCCCGGCGGCCGGGTACTCGGGGTAGCCATCGTGTTGGTGGATGTCACCGATCGGCACCGCGCCCGGCAGCGTCTCGCCCTGATCGCCGATGGCTCCGCCCGTATCGGCACCACCTTGGACGTGGAGCAGACAGCTCGGGAGCTGGCCGACGTCGCTGTCCCCGAGGTCGCCGACATCGCGGCGGTGGACATCCTGGATTCCATCCTGAACGACCGTCACCCGACGGGACCCAGCGCCGGCCGGGCACTCTTCCGCGCCCTCGCCGTGAAAGCCGCGTACCCCACTGAGGCCGTCCGCGCCGCCGACCCTCCCGGCCAGCTCGCCAGCTACGGCGCGGAGCGCCTGGCCACTCGATGCGTGCGGACCGGACGCCCCATCCTGATACCCCACGTCGGCGAGCGGGACCTGGCACGTATCGCCCGTGACGCCGAGGCCGCCGCCGTCCTGGCCCGCGCCGGCGTCCACAGCTATCTGCTGACGCCCCTGATCGCCCGTGGTGAGGTGCTCGGCACCCTGGGCCTCATCCGCGCCCGCAACCCGCTGCCCTTCGACAACGACGACCTCCTCCTGGCCGGTGAACTGGCCGACCGAGCCGCAGTCCGCATCGACAATGCCCGTCTGTACCAAGGCGCACGCAACACCGCGGTCACTCTCCAGCGCAGCCTGCTGCCGGACATCCCACCGCGACAGGCGGGCCTGGAGATCGCCTCCCGATATCGGCCCGCCGGAACGACCATCGAAGTCGGTGGCGACTGGTTCGATGTCATCCCCCTCACGCAAGACAAGACCGCGCTGGTCGTGGGCGATGTGATGGGCAGCGGCATAAGCGCCGCCACCACCATGGGACGCCTGCGCACCGCTACCTCCACCCTGGCCGACCTCGACCTCCCACCCACCGAAGTGCTGCACCACCTCGACAAGATCACCGCTGACCTGGAGCAGTACGCCACCTGCGCCTACGCCATCTACGACCCGCACCACGCCCTGTGCCACATCGCTGTCGCCGGACACCTGCCCCCCGTGCTGATGCGCGCGGGCGAGCCCCCAGAACTGCTCGATCTGCCCACCGGCGCACCCCTCGGCGTCGGGGGTGTCGCCTTCGAAGTCACCACCATCGGCCTGGCCCCCGGCGACCAACTGGTCCTCTACACCGACGGCTTGGTCGAGACCCGCCACCACGCCATCGACGAGCGCCTGGACCTCCTCCTCCACCTGCTCCACAGACCCGACCGAACCTCGGAGGAGACCTGCGACCGGCTCCTGGACGCACTGCGCGATCCGGACGACCACGACGACGTCGCCATACTCATCGCCCGAGCCCGGCCCCGGCCCTAGGCCCTGTCGCCGCTACGCCAAGGACAAGGTCAAGGACGCCTCCAACGCAGACATCGACGCCGGGTGCCACCTGCCCGAGGACGAAGAGCACCGCTTGTACGAGCACTACGGCATCGACATGGCCGACTCCAGAAGCAGGCACTCCAGTTCGCGCCCCGCGCCGGGCCGGCCCGTGACGGTGGTGACGATGCGCAGTATCGGCCGAGCGGGCGGAGGAGGTCACCTGCCGGCAGCGAGGGTGTGCGGGGCGGCCGGCGACGCGGAGGTCGTGCCCGCCCCGAGGCTGTTCGTCGTCGCCGTCTATGCGGCGGGGGTGAGTTCGGCGCGGCCGAACAGCAGCGCGTAGCCGGAGGGGAGCTGGTGAAGGATGCGGGTGATCAGGTCGGGGCCGGCGCAGGCCGCGACAGCGGAGAAGACGGAACCGGTGTCCCAGCGGGCCGTGGCCTGGGAGGCGCCGGTGCGGTCGGCGAGCTCTTTGACGAAGGCCCAGCCGGTCAGCGGCCGGATGTCGGGGATCTGGGCGGTGAGGATGCGTGCCGCTTCGAATGGGAGGCGGGCTGCGAGTTCGGCGCGTTCGTCGCCGGCCAGCTGGCGTCCCAGTCCCGCGAGGACCAGCCGGACGGCTTCCTCGGCCTTCTCGCGGGTGGGGTAGGCGCCGTCGTAGCGGACCTTCTCCAGCATCTGCTCGTACGCCCTGTCGTAGGGGTGCTGGAACGGCGCGGGTCGGTCGGACATCACTGCGGTGGTTGCCTTTCTGTCACCAGGGTCGTGGTGCCGGTGTGGGGTCACCGGGGGTGGGTGGTCAAGTGGGCGGGAGGCGGCCGAAGAGCAGGTCGTAGCCCGCCGGCAGCTGGAGCAGGATCTGGCCCAGCAGGTCGTCGTCGGCGGCGTCGGCGACCGTGGAGAGGACGGCGCTGACGTCCCAGACCGCGGTCTGCTCGGTGGCGCCCTCGATCCAGGCCGCCGTTGCCCGCACGAACCGCTCCGGGGGCAGCGGCTCAGCGCTCTGCAACGGGTTGAGGAGGATCAGTGCGAAGCCTTCCGGCAGACGCGCCGCCAGCTGGGCGCGTACCTCGCCGACCAGGTGTGCGCCCAGCAGGGCGAGCACCACACGGGCCGCGCGTTCGGCTTCCTGCTCGGTGGCGTACTTGCCGCGTTCCCTCACGCGGTCGAGGAATGCTTCCCGTCGCACAGTCACGTCGGACGCCCTCCTTCCTCGGTCCCAGGGGCGCGGAGGACGGGCAAGAGGGGCGAACCGATACCCGTCCTCCGCCGCTGTCGAGCCCTTGTCCGTCCGGCTCAGCCGGAGATCTCCTTGCGGCCGGACCCGACGCCGATGGCGATCTTGCGGGGCTTGGCGCGCTCGGCGATCGGGATGCGCAGGGTGAGCACGCCCGCGTCGTAGTCGGCCTGGATGTGCTCGGTGTCCAGCGTGTCGGCCAGCACCAGCTGGCGCGAGAAGACGCCCAGCGGCCGCTCCGACAGTTCCATCTGTACGTCGTCGGCCTTCGCCACCGGCCGGCGCTCGGCCTTGACGGTCAGCATGTTCCGTTCGACGTCGATGTCGATCGCGTCCGCGCTGACGCCGGGAACGTCGAACGCCACCACGTACTGGTCACCCTCGCGATAGGCGTCCATGGGCATCGGGGACGGACGCGACCAGGTGCCGGGCCCCATCAGCTGCTGCGCCAGCCGGTCGAGCTCACGGAAGGGGTCGGTGCGCATCAACATCGGAAAACACCTCCAGAGGGTTCGGGCAGTGGCTGCCAATGCGCCTCACTGAAACCGTTGTAACATGTCATCCAAGGGATGACAAACACAACGTCGTCCGAAGGATGACAACTGAGGGAGGTGCCCATGACCCCGGCCGACCAGTCGGCTTCACCCAGCACCGATGCGAACAGTCCGGCGTCGTTCCTCGCCGCCGCGGCGGCACTGGAGGCGATAGACGAGGCCCTGCGCGCCGCCCGGGACGAGGCCCTGGGCGCTCCCGAGGCTCACGAAGTCGGCACGGACCAGGCCCTGGCGTCCCTCCTGCTGCTTCGGCAGGTGCGCGAGCGGCTCGCCGGATGGGAAACCGGCCTGATCGAGACCGCCCGGGACGCCGGAGCCAGCTGGGCCGACCTCGCGCACCCCCTCGGCGTCGCCAGCCGCCAGGCCGCCGAACGCCGGTACCTGCGCGGCCGCCCCGGCCCCGCCGGAACCACCGGCGAACAACGCGTCCAGGCCACCCGCGAACGCCGCGCCGCCGAGCGCACCATCACCACCTGGGCCCGCCACAACGCAGCAGACCTGCGCCGTATCGCCGGCCAGATCACCGCCCTCACCGACCTACCGGACGCTGCCCGTCTCCCCGTCAGCCAACTCCACGCCGCCCTCGCCCACGACGACCCCGCCGACCTCATCCACCCCCTCCGCGCCACCCGCCCCCACCTCGCCACCACCCACCCCGACCTCGCCGCACAACTCGACACCATCACACCCTGCTGAACCCGCACGAGGAACCGGCGAGCGGGGATCGCCATGGCTCGGCCCAGACCGATGTCGTGCACGCGGACGTTCCGGCGAGAGTCGGCCGAACGGGGCTCGTACTCGTCCGCGGCGGATTCCCCTGCCCACGCGCAGGGGCTCCGCCGGGGCAAGGTCCGGGGAGAGCCACGTTCGCCCGGTTCGACCTCGGAATGCGGAGGAAGGTCAGGACAGCCTCGCCGGCATGGGCCATACGACCCGGACGCGGAAGACGTTCGGCTTCGCCGCGTCAGCGGGGCGGAACGCGGATCCGTCCAGGGCCGGGCGACCCGTTCCAGTGTTGCCGATCGGTTCACGCGCATGGTGCGCACCCGCGCCTCTGGCCTGCCTCACACCGAGAACTCGCGTATCACCGTGTTGCGGAACACCGCGCTGCCGCCGATCGTGAACAGCGCGAGCCGGGTGTCCAGCAGGTACGGGAACACCTGGCTGGTGTGCACGTAGCGGCCGTCGTCGACGAACATCTCCACCGACGTGCGGTCCACCAGGATGCGCAGCTTCACCGTGCCGGCCGACGGGTCGAACGGGGTGTGGCTCTCCTGCCACTTGCCGGACGTGTCGGCGTTCACCGTGTTGCGTCGGTTGAGGAACGCGTAGTCGGCGTAGATCCCGGCGTCGATGTGCCGACCGCCGTCGGGTGAGCGCCTCAACTGGAGTCCGGCGCCGGTGAGTCGGGACCAGGTGATCTCCGTCGTCACCTCGTAGGAGACACCGGTGTAGTCGAGCACCTTCGTGCCGTCCACGGTCACGTCGCCCAGGCTCACGGTGCGGGAGACATGCGAGTCGAGGCCGGCGACGGGCCGGGAGGCGAGGTAGTAAGTACTGTCGGATGCCTTCTTCAGGGTGATCTCGCGGACGATGGAGTCGGTGCCGTTGAAGCCGTCGCAGTCGATGGTGGGGGTGGTGTTGGCGTAGTCCCAGTTGTTCACCCATCCGATCGCGTACCGGGCAGCCGCGTCCACCGCACCGCTCGCGCCCCGCTTCTCGAAGGTGACGGCGCCGTACCAGTCCCAGCCGTGGTCGAGCCACTGCGGGTCGCTCGCATCGGCGGTGAACACGCTGCCGTCGAAGGAACCCGTCCAGTAGGCGTACGTGTTGGGCAGCCCCGAGCTCTTCCCGTTGGCGCTCGCGCCGAGTACCCATTTCGCGGTGCCGTCGCCGGCGGTGATGCGGAACAGGTCGGGGCACTCCAGGACGCCGATGCCGTCGTGGACGGAACCGTTCACGTACCGCCAGGACTTGAGGTCGTCGGAGTGGTAGAAACCGATCTTGTCGTTCTCGGCGAGGGCCATCACCCAGCGGCCCCGGTCCTCGTCGCGGATCACCTTGGGGTCGCGGAAGTCGGCGACGCCCGGGTTGGGCAGGACGGGGTCGGTCCCGTGGTTGGTGAAGGTGAGACCGCCGTCGGTCGAGTAGTACAGGAACTGCTCCTGGTGGTCGGTGCCGCCGCCGGGGGACATGGTGACGATGACGACGACCGCGCCCGCGCCGAATCCGGCCGTGTTACCGGTGTCGACCACCGCCGAACCCGACCAGAGATCGCCGTTGGGCGTGGTGTCCTTGGGCACGGCGACCCCGCGGTCGGTGAAGGAGACCAGGTCCCTGGTGGTGGCCAGACGCCACGCGGTGCCGACGGCACCGGTGAAGTAGTCGGCGTTGTAGAGGTAGTAGTAGTGGTACTCGCCGTCGATCCAGACCGGCCGCTGCGGGTCGTTCTTCCACTGGTCGGGGACCGTGAAGTGGTACGCGGCGCGGTAACTCGCCCCGCTCGCCGCGGACTTGGTCCCGCTCTTGGCCGTGGCCCCGGGGTTGGGCTTCGGGGCGGCCGTGGCGTCGACTGGTCGGACTTCTTCGCGAAGATACTCACCCAGATCGCCGCCGGCACGGCCCCCGACCTGGTGTATGTGGCCACCGAGGGCGTGCAGTTGTTCGCCGAGCGGCTCGGCGTGCCCCTGGACCGCTGGGTGCGGCGGGACGCGGCACAGCTGCGTGAGTACTTCGCCGACGTCCACCCCTCGCTGGTGGAGTCGATGATGTACGAGGGGAACCTCTACCAGCTGCCGATGGAGTTCAACGCCGCCGACATGTACCTCAACAAGCAGGTGCTGAAGCGGGCGGGCGCGGGATTCCCGGCGGCCGACTGGAGCCGCGACGACTTCACCGCGCTGCTGCGGGAGATGAAGCGTGCCGGCGATGCGCACTTCACGCCGTACTTCTGGACCAACCGGCTGTGGGGCGGCGTGGTGCCCTGGCTCTTCGCGAACGGCACGAACCTGCTGAAGGAGTCGAAGTCGCCCGGCGGTTCCTGGCTGTGGGACACCTTCTACCCGGCCGCCGACCGGCAGGGACGCGGCGGGGGCTTCCGCTGGACGACCCCGCAGGCCACCGCCGACCGGGTCGAGGAGGCGTACGACTATCTCGCTTCCCTCGTCCAGGAGAACCTGTGCACCCGCCCCGAGGGCGGCAACGGCAGCAATCTGGTCGGCGTGTTCTCCACCGGCCGCGTCGGCGTCACACCGGCGGGCGGGTTCTGGGCGGGCGGCCTGCAGCTGGCCGGCATGCGGGCCGCCGACTACGACGTGCAGTACTTCCCGCGCTGGCGTACCCAGCGCCACCAGTTCGGCGCGGCGGGCTACGCGCTGCTGCGCACCTCGAAGAAGCAGGAAGCCGCCTGGGAGTTCATCAAGTACGCGGCCCGCAAGGACACCATGACCCGGCTGTTCCAGAGCAACCAGACCACCCCGGCCCGGCGTTCGATGCTGAACGCCGCCCGCTACGCCGCGAGCGGCCCGGCGCACTGGCGGGTCTTCTACGACACCCTCGACCGGTTTCCCGACACCGGCCCGATCCTCGCGCCGCCGCAGGTCGCCGAGGTGACCGACGTCCTGCTCAAGTACACCGGCACCGCGCTGGCCTCGCCGCGTGCGGTGGGTCCCGCGCTGCGCCGGATGCAGAGCGACCTGGAGCAGGCCATGGAGCGTGAGATATGACGAACACCCAGGTCCCGAACTCCCAGGTCCCGGCCGTACGTCCGCGGCCCGCCACGCCACCGGCCGTCGCCGTGCGGCCGTCCGTCCGCGACCGCGGCGCCCGGCTGCTGGCCGCGCTGTTCCTGACGCCCACGGTCGTCGGCATCGTCGTCTTCACGGTCGTGCCGATCATCGGGTCCCTCGTACTGAGCCTGTTCCACTGGAACGTGATCGACCCGCCCCGTTTCGCCGGCGGCGCCAACTACCGTACGACCTTCACGGACTCGACCGTCCTGGTCTCCTTCCGCAACACGCTCCTCTTCATGGTCCTCGCGGTCGCGCTGCAACTGCTGATCGCGCTGTCGCTGGCGCTCGCGCTGAACGGGCGGATGCCGGGGTGGCTGCGGTCGGTGTTCCGTTCGGCGTTCTTCTTCCCGCTGGTGCTGTCCGCCGCTTCGATCTCGGTGGTGATGAAGTACCTGTTCAACCAGGACTTCGGGGTGGTGAACTGGCTGATCGGCCTGGTCGGCGTCGCGCCCGTGCCCTGGCTGACCTCGGAGCACGCGGCGATGGCCACGGTGATCCTGGTCTACGTCTGGCAGCAGTTCGGTTTCTCGTTCCTGCTGTTCGTCGGCGGCCTGAACCACATCCCCAAGGAGATCCACGAGGCCGCCGCCCTCGACGGTGCGACCGGCCTGCGCAAGCACCTCGGCATCACGCTGCCGCTGCTGTCGCCGACGCTGCTCGTCGCGTCGGTGGTCGGCATCATCAACGCCCTGCAGGTCTTCGAACAGCCCTATGTCCTCACCGACGGCGGACCCGGCGACGCCACCCGCACCGTGGTGATGGTGATCTACGAGAGGGCCTTCGAGCAGCTCGACTTCGGCGAGGCGTCCGCGGTGGGCGTGCTGCTCTTCGTGCTGATCATGGCGGTCACCGCCGTCCAGTTCCGGCTCAGCCGGCGTTTCGTCCACTACCAGTGAGCCGGTGAGCCGCATGAGCGCTATGAGCCAAGCAACCCCGACCCTGAGCCGCGCACGTCACGCATTCGCCCCCTGGGCCCGGATCGCCGCACTGACGGCGTGCGCCCTGCTGACGCTGGGCCCGGTCATCTGGACCGTCGCCACCTCACTGCGCACTCCGGCCCAGTCCTTCGACCTGCCCCCGCAGATCATCCCGACGCATCCGACGACCGCGGCCTACCGCGGGGTCTTCCAGCAGATCGACGTGTGGCTGCTCGCCCTGAACTCCACGCTGGTGACGGCGCTGATCGCCGTCGGCCAGATGATCACGGCTGGCCTGGCCGGATACGCCTTCGCGCGCCTGGAGTTCCGGTTCAAGAAGCCGCTCTTCGGTCTGGTCCTGGCGACCATGATGGTGCCGTTGCAGGTCACCATCGTGCCGGTGTTCCTGGTGCTGAAGTCGATGGGTCTCACCGACACGCTCCTCGGCCTGATCATCCCGGCCTTCCCGACGGCCTTCGGCACCTTCCTGATGCGCCAGTACTTCCTCGGTATGCCCAAGGACCTGGGCGAGGCGGCCATGCTGGACGGCGCGGGGCCCTGGCGGATCTTCCGCTCGGTGTACGCGCCGCTGGCCGCACCCGGCCTGGCGATCGTCGGCGTGCTGGCCTTCAACTACCACTGGAACGAGTTCTTCCGCCCGCTGATCCTGGAGACCTCCGGACAGAACTACACGCTTCCGCTGGGTCTGGTCTCCCTGCAGGGCAACCTCGGCACCGGGTCGATCTCAGTGGTCCTGGCCGGGGTCGTGCTCTCCATGCTCCCCGCCCTCGCCGTGTTCGTCGTCGGCCAGCGCCCTCTGCGCGAGGGCATCACCTCGGCAGGAGTCAACCGTTGAGCAATGACCCCAACGCGCCGCGTTTCAGGGTCCGTCCGCCCGTGGGCTGGATCAACGACCCCAATGGGCCGTTCCGTTGGCGGGACGGCTACCACCTCTTCTACCAGCACAACCCCGACGCACCGGTGCACGCGAACGTCCACTGGGGTCATGCCTCCAGCGCCGACCTCGCGCACTGGGAGCATCACCCGATCGCGCTCACCCCGACGCCGGGCGGCCCCGACGAGGCCGGCTGCTGGTCGGGCTGCGTGATCGACGACGCCGGCACACCGACCGCCGTATACACGGGAGTCGACCGTGCCCACGCCGGACTCGGCACCATCTGCCTGGCACGGGCGGCCGACCCGGACGACGAGCGGCTGACCGAGTGGAAGCCGCTGCCGACACCGGTGGTGGCAGGGCCGCCGCCGGGACTGGACGTGGTGATGTTCCGCGACCCGTTCGTCTTCCGCCACGCAGAGCGGCGCTGGGCACTCGTCGGGGCCGGGCACGCCGACGGCACCCCGTCGGTCCTGCTGTACGACTGCGACGACCTGACCGACTGGCGGTTCGCCGGTGTGCTGCTGGACGGCAAGGACCCGGTGGCCGCGGGCGTGTTCGGCGACAAGTCGGTGGGCTGGGAGTGCCCGCACCTGTACCGGACAGCGGGCGGCGACCACGTGCTCGTGGTGTCCCTGTGGGACGGCGATCCCTGCTCCACCGGATACCTGACGGGCCGTCTGCAGGCCGATGGACGGTGGGCGTTGAGGTTTGTGCCGCGCGCCGGCGGCCGGCTCGATCAGGGGCGGGACTTCTACGCGCCCGCCGTCCTCCAGGAGCCGGACCGCGCACTGCTGTGGGGCTGGTCGTGGGAGGCCCGCCCGCAAGAGGAGACGGACAGGGCCGGATGGGCAGGCGTACTCACCGCGCCACGGGTCGTCGACGTCCACCCCGACGGTTCACTGCGGGTGAGCCCGGCCCCGGAACTCGAACTGCTGCGCCAGGCCGAGCCGTTCGTCACCGCGCCGGGCCGGGTTCCGCTTCCCCACACGTACGACCTGACGGTCACCGTCTGCGAACCGACCACGGTGAGCCTGCTCCGGGACGCGGCGGGCCGGGAGCTGACCGTCCGGGCGGACCCTGCCGCGGGCACCGTCGTCCTCGACCGCAGCGCCTGGCCCCGGACCGGCAGGGAAGGCTCCGCCCCGATCACCGTGCACGTGCCGAAGGGGCCGGAACTCGCGCTCCGGCTGCTCGTCGACGGCTCGCTCCTCGAACTCTTCGTCGCGGAACGGGCGATGGTCACCGAGCGGGTCTACCGCCGCCCCGGCGACATCGCCGAGCTGGTCGTCGACGGGCCGGGTGCCCGGGTCACCGGGTGGGCGCCGGACCCACGGAGGCGCGGCTGACCACAGGGCAGGCCAGGCGCCGGACGGTCGCGGGTGGCGTACGGCCGGCTTCGATGGCGTCCAGGAGCAGCCGGGCCGCCGCCTCGCCCATCGCCCGGTGCGGCAGCGCGACCGAGGTGAGCGGCGGTGTGAGGAACGCGGCCATGTGCTCCTGGTCGTCGTAACCGACCACGGACAGATCGGCGGGCACGTCGATCCCGAGCCGGGTCGCGGCGTGCAGGACACCCGCCGCGACCCGGTCGTTGTAGCACAGGACGGCAGTGGGGCGACGGCCCGGCTCGACCCCGTCGAGCAGGCGCAGCGCCCCCGCGTATCCCGCGGAGATCTCCCCGCCGCCGCGCACGATCCACTCCGCGGGCACGGTGACGCCCTCGGCGCGCAGCGCGTCCCGGAAGCCGCGGGTACGTTCCACCGAGGCGATGTCGTCCAGACCGCCGATCACGGCGAGGCGGCGGTGGCCCGCACCGAGCAGCAGCCGGGCCGCGGTACGGCCACCGGCGCGCTCGGCAGGGAC
This sequence comes from Streptomyces sp. NPDC051105, assembly GCF_040682795.1. Classification (NCBI taxonomy): domain Bacteria; kingdom Bacillati; phylum Actinomycetota; class Actinomycetes; order Kitasatosporales; family Streptomycetaceae; genus Streptomyces; species Streptomyces sp. NPDC051105. The sequence continues at coordinate 165,297 of NZ_JBFBBR010000001.1, forward strand.
CACGGCGGGCAGGGAGTCGTCCTCGGGCAGGCAGTTGGCCAGCACGGAATGGGTGCGGTGCAGGCCCTCGGGGACGCGGACCCGGCGCAGTGACATGGCCGCGTAGATGATGCCGTCCACGCGCCGGTCGAGCAGTTCCGCGACGGCCGCGTCCTCCTTGGCCGGGTCACCGCCGGAGTCGACGGTGAGGACGAGATGGTCGCTCTCCCAGGCGGTCTCCATGGCGCCGCGCAGCAGCCGACCGGCGAACGGCGAGGACGCGATCTCATCGGTGACCAGCCCGATCACGGCCGTACGGCGACGGCGCAGACCGCGGGCCACCGGGTCGGGGCGGTAGCCCAGCCGGGCCGCGGCCTGCCGGATCCGTTCCTGGGTGGCGGGCGAGAGGTTGCCCTCGGCCCGGCCGTTGAACACGAAGGACACCGCGGTGTGCGACACGCCGGCGAGCCGGGCGACGTCCCGTGACGTCGGGCGCCCGGTGCCCGTGCTCCCGCTCTCCTCGGCACCGCCCACGCCATCCGCCGCCCTCACCCTGCCCGTCCCTGTCGATCACCGTCCACCCTATCGGCGGGGAGCGCCACGGCACACAGACGCCCCTATAACGGGGGCCGCTGGATACCGTCCTGACCAGGCTGAAGACCTCTCGGGCGGCATATCGTTCGAGGCATCGGATGCTCACGGCGGGTCTTGCATCCGCCCGGGGCTCACCTCATGGGTCACCCCAGGGTCTGTCAGGTAGGCCACACACGGGCATCGCCCCATACGATGCCGGGCACTGTTACGGCAAATGCCAGGCCGTGGTGCCAGGCCGTACCTGTTGTCGAGGATGTTTGAGGAAGCCGTCGTGGAGACTGAGAACGCGCACGGGCCCGAACTGGTGAAGGTCGTGTCCACCGCCACCGAAGGCATCACCGTGGCGACCGTGACCGGCGAGATCGACCACACCAGTGCCGGCCCTCTCGTCCAGGCTCTGGAACGTGGCAAAGCCGGCGACCGGCCCCGCGTGGTCGTCGACATGCGGCAGGTGACGTTCATGGACTCCAGCGGTATAAACGTCCTGCTCAGTGCCCACCGAGACCTCACGGCGGCGGACGGCTGGCTGCGTCTGGCCGGCGTACCGGACTCCGTGCTGCGCACTCTGCAGATCGTCGGCGTCGACGCCGTCATCCCCTGCTGCACCAGCCTCCGCGAAGCCCTCACGGTCTGAGCCAGCCACTCGGCACGCCGGGCACTGGAGGTGAAGGGCGGGCGACTGATCTGGTACGGGGCAAGTGCGATCCCTTCCCGGGATGGACCGGTCCGCTCCGGGCAAGGAAGAGGTGACCGCAGAATTCCCCTCCGCCGTATGAGGACCGACCCAGACGGCCCCTCCACCCAGCCGCCCATCCCGGCCAGCCGGCACAACGGCGAGCGGCAGTGAGGAAAAGACGTAGGCAGCGTTCCGGACCAGGGAATGGTTTCCGGCACGGCCACGCGCTCGGCGGTCTGCGCACGCGGCGCCGCGCCGGCTCCTGACGGGACGCGGTCACAAGCCTTGAAGCGGCAAGGGCAACGCGGATCCGCCATGCCCCCAGTGGCTGGAGACTCCATTCCACACCGCGCAGGCTCGGCCGATGGGGTGATGCCGTGGCCGGCTCCGTTGTTATGGGCCGTGATCGCACGTTGTGCTGGATGGCCGTCTCGGAGGTGGCGGGATACGACGGCCGGCGCAGGCGGAAAAAGTGGTCAGGGCGGCGCGGTCGGTCACCTGGTAGGGGTGAGCCGGTAGGGGTGAGTATGAGCGGTGGGGACAGAACGGTCTGGACTCCGGTGGCGGGATACGACGGCTGCCGGGTGCTGTGTGACCAGCTGACTGAGGCGATTGATGCCATCTGCTGGCAGGCGGGGTTGGTGAGGCTGGCCCAAGCACTCAATCCGGTGGGTGAGAGGCCCGATGGAACAGCCCTTGAACCCACTGAATCATCAGGGAAGCACAGGTGCGGATCATCCGGCACGCCTGTCACCCCGTACACGATGTGACCGTTGGCAGCTCGGCGTGGTCCGATCAGGTTCCAGCCGGGTGTGGCGCGAGAAGTCGCAGGTCACAGCATTGACGTAGGGCGCGCCGCGCGAAACCTGGCAGCCTCCCTACGAGCTGACAGAAAAAATGGCCATATCTCTCAAATGACTCGAATAGGGCGCGCAGGTGTGGGAACTCCGTCCAGGGAAAGCCACCCAATGAACGGAGCGCGCCATGATCATCAAATCAATGCACGACATGGGCATCCGCAGCGAACACGCCTACCTCGCCGGCATGGCATCCATCGGCCTCAGCATCGCCGCCTGGGCAACCTCACTCACAGTCGAGCCCGGCGTCGGCCTCGACCGCGCCGACCGGTGGGGACTCTTCGTCGGCGAATGGGCGCCCACCTTCTTCGGCCTCGGTCTCGCCCTCTCCCACTACGAACAGCAGGACGGCACCCTCAACGCCACCGTCCACGAAATACGCGAACAGCAGAAGCAGAAGGTCGGCTGACGACACGCGGCCGCCCTTCCTCGCCAAGAGTGAGCAGCCGCGTCTCCGAGGGCGCAGCAAACACGGGGCGCGGCACAGCCGCGAAGCCTCCCGCGAGAAGGAGCCAAGGGCCCTGCCGCTCGCAGCGAACGGCAGGGCCCGAAGGGTTTCCCACCTGGGGGGTGGAGGACCTGAGCCAACGAGGCACCTGAGCCGGCCACCCTGTCAGCGACGCCAGAAACCAAGAGGTGGGTGGCTCTACTCGTCGAGGTACCGGTACTCCCCGTTTGGGCTTCCGATCGCCACGCCCCCATCGCGGACCTGCCACTCACTCATGCCCTCGACTTCGTGACTGACGAGGAACAGGCCGGTGACCAGGTCGTTGTCGTCATCGGAGGCAGGAATCCGCGCTACGCGACGCAGTTGATCCAGAAACCAGTCAACGGACTGCTCGCGCATGTCAGCGCCGAAGAAAACCCAGTTGGTCCAGTTGTACTGCCGCGCCGGGTAGCCCCAGCCGCCGCTGTACGTCCGATCGGGGTCCTCGGAGCTGACGATCTCCTTGATCCGGGCAAGCTGCCGATCATCGCACTCCAACCAACCCCTGATCCGGACAAACACACCCACGACGGCCCCCCTCGTGCCTTGGGCACTGCCCTGTCGAGCGTCCACCGTGACGCCGAATCGAACGATAGGCAGAACGAGCCCCGCCTCGCAAAGGACTTGATCAGTGCCGACAGGACCTCGGCCGCAGCCTTGACGACTGAGCACGTTATTCGCACCCGGACTGAGCACTTCACCGAGTACGGGTCTGGGCGGTGCGAGCGGCTTCGTTGATCGTGTTCAGCGCTGCCGCGGCGGCGAAGCACGAGGTGGGGTCACGGGGCTCGGGGAGGTGTTCACGGAGATCCTCTCGGACTGTCACCGTTTGGACGACACTCCACTTGTCGTCGTTTGGATGACATGTTACAACGGTGTCAGACGAAGCGCATTGGCAGTTCCTGCCAGACCTGTGGAGGTGTATTCGCGATGTTGATGCGCACCGACCCGTTCCGCGAACTCGACCGGCTCGCCCAGCAGCTGACGGGTGTGACCGGTACCTGGTCCAGGCCCTCGGCGATGCCGATGGATGCCTACCGTGAGGGTGAGGTGTACGTGATCGCCCTCGACCTGCCCGGTGTCGCGAAGGACGCGATCGACATCGATGTCGAGCGGAACATGCTCACCGTCAAGGCGGAGCGCCGCCCGGTCGTGAAGGCCGACGACGTACAGATGGAGCTCTCCGAGCGGCCCCTGGGTGTCTTCTCCCGCCAGCTGGTGCTGGCCGACACCCTGGACACCGAGCGCATCACGGCCGACTACGAAGCGGGGGTGCTGACCCTGCGGATCCCGATCGCCGAGCGCGCCAAGCCCCGCAAGATCACGATCGGTGGGGAGTCCCAGCACCAGCAGATCGGCGGCTGAGGAGCCAGCTCCCCGACCGCGCCGACGGCGGAGGACGGGCATCGATCTCCCCCCTCTGGTCCCGTCCTCCGCTCTACGTCCATCGCACACGACGTGAAGGGGCAGTGGTGGCCATGCGGGGGGAAGCATTCCTCGACCGCGTGCAGGAACGCGGCGAGTACGCCACACCCCAGGAAGCCGAACGGGCCGCGCGTACCGTTCTGGCGCTGCTGGGCGCGCATCTGGTGGGTGAGGTGCGGGCCGAGCTGGCCGCCCGGCTTCCGGAGACCTTCGCCCTGGTTCTCCTCAACCCGCTGCAGGCCACCGAGCCGCTTCCACCGCAGCGGTTCCTGCGGGCGACCGCGGCGTGGATCGAGGGAGCCACCGAACAGACCGCGGCCTGGGACGTCGGTGCCGTACTGAGTGTGACCGCCGATGCGGCGGGCGAAAAACTCACCCGCCGCATCCTGCTCCAGCTCCCCCCGGGCTACGACCTCCTCTTCGGCCGGCCCGAGCGCGCCTGAGCCCAGGAACGTGGGGCCCGCTCTCAATTCAGCAGGACCGGCCGGCGCTCACCCTCGCCGGCCTTCCCACATTCGACAACACCCTTGCACGAGAAAGGCAACCACTCCCGATGCTTTCGCTGCGTGAACCGGCGACCGCCCGACCCGGCATGACGTTTCAGCAGATGCTGGAAAGGATCCGGTACGAAGGCGCGTATCCGACCCGGGAGCGGGCGGAGGACGTCACGCGTGCGGTGCTGGGAGCCCTGGGCCGTCAGCTCTCCGGCGACGAACGCGTCGACCTCGCCGCCTGTCTCCCCTCCGAGGCCGCCCTCGTGTTCACCAGCCAGATCCCCGACCTTCAACCGCTCACCGGCTGGGGCTTCGTCAAGGACCTGGCCGCACGCACGGGTGCCACCCCCGCGGTCGCGCGCTGGGACACCGGAGCCGTCCTCGCCGTCGTCGGCCGCCTGGCGGGACCCGGCCTCCTGGACCGCATCCTCACCCAGCTCCCGTCCGGATACGCGCTCCTGTTCGGCCGCGCCGAACTCACCCAGGCCGCCTGACCGGTTGCGGGCTGGGAACAGGCGGGACGGCAACCGTGTGAGGAGGCGGCTGGAAGGCGAAAGGGCTCCGGCGATGACGTCGTCGGAGCCTGTCTCCGGGGCGCTGTTGCCCAGTCGGGCGGGGCGCGGCGGTGTTCACACCGGTTCTCCCGCCGCGTGCCACGAGGCCGAGTGTGTGCCGCAAGATGGACTCAGCACAGGGCGGCGGACCGCGCTCCCGCAACCGGGGGGCGACGCGGTCGCCGACCGAACAGGAGGGCAGTACGCTGAGCGGCCGGATCGACCCGCGCATCACCCGGACCACCCAGGCCTTCGAGCAGGCCATCGTGGAACTCGCTTCGGAGCGGCCGGTCTCCCAGATCAGCGTCGCCGAGCTGGCGGACCGCGCCGGGGTCACCCGAGCCACCTTCTACAACCGCTACAGCACTCCGCTGGAACTGCTCATCCAGGTCCTCGACGCCGACCTGGACCGTGGTCACCGCCTGGAGGACGAGCGGGCGGGGCGCGGGCACTCGGCCGCCGAGTTGCTGCGCCTCACCACCGCCGAGGTGGGCAACCACGTCGAGCGGTTCCGGGCGGTCTACCGGCTCTCCCTCGACGACCCGGCGGACAGCGGGGTCTACGAGGCGCTCGTGCGCCACTTCAGCGAGTACACCCTGGCGTTCATGGCGCGCGGTGATCGCTCGGCGCTTCCCGACGCCAACCCCCAAGTGATCGCCCAGTTCATGGCTCACGGTTTCGCCGGCGCCATCAAGGCCTGGCTCCAGGACGCCTCGGTCACCAAGGACGACATGATCGACGCGGCCGTGGCGTGTGCTCCCGCGTGGTGGGCGTCCGGCTATCTGCCACGTACGTCCTGACCGCGGCCGACAGGTCGACATCGCCGAGGCCATCGCCGGCCGCCTGGGCCGACGGTTGCATTCCGCCGGGGCGGGGCGGGGTGATCACCGGGTGTGGGCCGCCAGGTGTTCCAGGATGGGCGGGATCACCTGGTCGGGTACGTCGGGTACCGACCGGGACGGCGGCCGGTTCCTCTACCGGCTGGAGGGCGCCAGGGCCCGGTTCGTGGCCCGGCACGACGACGTCGGCAACCACGTCTAGCTCCGGGCTCTTCAGAGGTCCTCGGGCGCCCCCAGTCCGGTCAGCGCGCCCACCGGGTCCAGGTCGGGGGTGCCTCTGGGCCACCAGTCGTCCTGGCCCGGTTCGGACTCGTAGGCGTACCACAGGCCGTCCCGGCCCAGCCGGAGCTGGACCTGACCGTCGGGGTGGGTCAGGTGGTTGCGCCAGGGCCGGAAGGCCGGGAGGTCGGCGGCCAGGAGCAGGGGTCTGGCCCGGTCGAAACGGCCGGCCGGCGGATCCCAGGGCTCCTCCAGCACGGCCAGTCCCTCCGGGCCACCCTGCCGCCAGGCGGCGACCGCGCGGGCCAGGTCGCCCGGGGTACGGCCGACGGCGTCCGCGAGCGAGGCATAGAGGGCGCGGGTGGAGGCGGTCAGGCCGGAGCCGGGGCGGGCCGCGGCGAGGCGTACCGCGTCCTGCCAGAGGGTCAGTTCGCCGACCGGGTCGTGGCCGGTGGCGAGCAGGGCATGGGCGCGGGCGGCGGCGTCCGTGGCGAGCTGGTCCAGCGTGAAAGGGTCGGGTCCCCCGGGCACGCCCGGGTACACCGGGGGCTGCTCGGGATGCGGTGGAACCGGCAACGGGGGCGGCAGCGGCGGGAGTTGACGCGGCACCAGGGCCTCGGTGGCACGGACGCCGGGCAGCGACGCCGGCTGCCGCTCCCGGGCCGCGCGGGCGGCGTTGCGCCGGGACAGCGCGTCGAGGACCTCGCGCTCTCCGTGGCCGCGCAGCAGAAGCAGTACGAACGGGTCGGCGTCCAGCAGCCGCGCGGTCTGGTAGCAGAGGGCGGCCGCGTGCTTGCAGGGATGACCGAAGTCCGGGCAGCTGCAACGGGGTTCGAGCTCCCCCGGCCCCGGCAGCAAGGGCACTCCGCTCTCGGCGAGGGACTGCGGCAGCTCCTTGTCGAGCAACGCGGCGATGTCCCCGGGCCGGTCGGCGGCGGCCTCCAGGAACCGCTCCCACTCCTCGGCGCCGAAGGTACGCAACCGCACCTGCACGCGATACGGCCGCGGCCGGCTCCCCTGCACATACGCCAGGACCAGCCCCGGCGTCACGGTGATGGCGTCCACATGCCCCTGCTCGGCATAACTCCGCCCCCGCGCAAGCCGCTTCACATCCAACGCCCCCTCCTCCAACGCCCGCACCCAGGCGTTCCCCCACCAGGTCTCGGCGAAGTCCGCCCCAGAGCCACCGGCCCCGGAGGGGAAGGCCGGGAAGGAGGGGAAGGTCCGGCGAAGTTCGGTGTCGCGGTGGGGGGTGGCCATGGTGCGGGGCAGGCGGGGGGTGGTGGGGCCGACCGCCGACTCCGGGCGCCCGGAAGCCGTAGGGGGTACGGGGGTGTTCGGATCCCCGTCACCGGGGGGCGCGGCGGGTGCGGAGGCGCTCGGCCGCAGGTCGCCGGGGGGCGCGAGGGCGCTCGGCCGCGGATCGCCGGGAGGCGCGGTGGGCACGAGGGCACTCGGCCGCGGACGGCCGGAAGCCGCGGCCGACGCAGGGGCCGTCGGCTCTCCGAGGTCGGAAGGCATGCCGGACGCAGAGGCCGTCGGCTCTTCGGCGTCGGAAGGCATACCGGACGCAGAGGCCGTCAGTCGCGGACGGCCGGAAGCCGCGGCCGACGCAGAGGCCGTCGACTCTCCGAGGTCGGAAGGCATACCGGACGCAGAGGCCGTCGGCTCTCCGGCGTCGGAAGGCGTGCCGGGCGTGGAGGCCGTCGGCTCTCCGGCGTCGGAAGGCGTGCCGGGCGTGGAGGCCGTCGGCTCTCCGGCGTCGGAAGGCGTGCCGGGCGTGGAGGCGGTCGGCTGCGAGCGGCCGGGCGGCGTGGCGGGAGTCGGGTGCGGGCGGTCGGGGGCGTCAGCGGGCGCGGACGGGGTGGGATCCGTTGCGCAGGGCTGCGTCGCGGTGAGGTGCGCCCCGTCTTCGTCGGGGCGTTCCGTCGGAGTTCCTTGCTCCGCCAGGTCGTCGGGCCGCGCTGACTCGGGCTCCTCCTTCGGCATCCTGAACGCGGTCGCCAGGAACTGCTTCAGGTCACCGGCGGTGCGACCGCGAGGCGTCTCCGCAGGGGCCGGCGACGGCAGCCGGCGTACCCGGCGAGCCGGGGACCCTTCCGAAGCCTCCGCCGCGGCCGCCTCGGCCCGCCGTGCCTCCGCCCGGGCCGCACGCAGCGCCTGGCGCGCGATGTCCCCGGGCCGGGCGCCCGGACGAACGGCACCGGCGTCCGCCGCGTCGGCCTCGGCATCGGCATCGGCCTCGGCATCGGCGTCCCGTTGCTCGGCCTCCTTCGCCGTCGAAGCCGCCCGCAGCGCCAGCCGCGCCGCGTCGGACGCCCTGGGTACCCGCTGCTCGCCGGAGCCGTCGGGCCGCCCCTCGGCCGGTGCTCCCTCGTCGCGCCCGGTCTCCGCACCGCGCCCCCGCGCCGCCCGCAGCGCCTGCCGGGCCGCATCGCCCGGCCGCTGCTCGTCCCCGCTCATGACGTCCTCCGCAGCGACACCAGGTCGGACAGCTCACGGTCCGTCAGTTCGGTCAGGGCGGACTCGCCGGAGCCCAGGATCGCGTCGGCAAGGGCACGCTTGGCCTCCAGCATCTCGGCGATGCGATCCTCCACCGTGCCCTCGGTGACCAGGCGGTGGACCTGGACGGGCTGGGTCTGGCCGATGCGGTACGCGCGGTCGGTTGCCTGCTCCTCCACCGCCGGGTTCCACCAGCGGTCGAAGTGGACCACATGGCCCGCGCGGGTGAGGTTGAGGCCGGTGCCCGCGGCCTTCAGCGACAGTACGAGGACCGGCGTAGCGCCGCTCTGGAAGCGGTCCACCATGCGCTCCCGCTCCGGTACCGGAGTGCCGCCGTGCAGAAGGTCGACCGGGACCGCACGCGCCTGGAGGTGCGCGGTGATCATGCGGGCCATGCCGACGTACTGGGTGAAGACGAGCATCGAGCCGTCCTCGGCGAGGACCGTGTCCAGCAGCTCGTCGAGCAGGGTGAGTTTGCCGGAGCGGGCGGCCAGGCCGTCGGCGCGCGTCTCCTCCTTGAGGTAGAGCGCGGGGTGGTCGCAGATCTGCTTCAGGGCGCCGAGCAGCTTGAGCACCAGGCCCCGGCGTGCGACCCCCTCCGCCGTCTCGATGGCGAGCATCGACTCACGGACCACCGCCTCGTAGAGCGCGGCCTGTTCGCGGGTGAGGGGGACAGGGTGGTCGGTCTCGGTCTTGGGCGGGAGTTCGGGGACGATGCCCGGGTCGGACTTCTTGCGGCGCAGGAGGAACGGGCGGACCAGGCCGGCGAGCCGGGCCACCGCCTCCCCGTTCTCCTCGGCCCCGCCGTTCTCCACGGCACGCGCGTGCCGGGCGCGGAAGGACTTCAGCGGGCCGAGGAGTCCGGGGGTGGTCCAGTCGAGCAGGGCCCAGAGTTCGGAGAGGTTGTTCTCCACCGGGGTGCCGGTGAGGGCCACGCGTGCGGGGGTCGGGATGGTGCGCAGCGCCTTGGCGGTGGCCGAGTAGGGGTTCTTGACGTGCTGTGCCTCGTCGGCGACGACCATGCCCCAGGGCTGGTCGGCGAGCCTGGCCGCGGTGGCGCGCATGGTGCCGTACGTGGTGAGGACGAAGCCGCCGCCGAGGCCGTCCAGGGAGCGGTCGGGGCCGTGGAAGCGGCGGACCGGGACGCCGGGCGCGAACCGGGCGATCTCCCGCTGCCAGTTGCCGAGCAGCGAGGCGGGGCAGACCACCAGGGTCGGTTCGGTGCGGGCCCGCTTGAGGTGCAGGGCGATGACGGTGATGGTCTTGCCGAGGCCCATGTCGTCGGCGAGGCAGCCGCCGAGGCCGAGAGAGGTCATGAGGTCGAGCCAGGCCAGGCCCCGCAGCTGGTAGTCGCGCAGGGTGGCCTGCAGTGCGGCGGGCGGCTCGGCGGGCTGGATGCCGGCCGTGAGGCGGTCGCGCAGGGCCGCGAGGAGGCCGACGGGGACCGCCTCGACGCTCTCGCCGTCGACCTCGGCCTCGCCGGTGAGTGCCACGGAGAGCGCGTCGACCGGGTCGAGCAGGCCCAGTTCGCGCTTACGGGCCTTGCGGACCAGGGCCGGGTCGACGAGCACCCAGCGGTCCCGCAGCCGTACCACCGGACGGTGGGCCTCGGCGAGCGCGTCCATCTCGGCGTCGCTGAGCGGGTCCCCGCCGAGCGCCAGCTGCCAGCGGAACTGCAGCAGATCCTCGCCGTCGAAGAAGCCCGTGCCGTCGGTCGCCGAGCCGGGGGCGGAGCGGATCACGGCCGCCGCGGTGAGGTCCTGGGCCAGGTCCCGGGGCCAGTGCACGGCGACCCCGGCCGCCGCCAGCCGGGTCGCGGCCACTCCGAGCAGATCACCCAGCTCTGACTCGGAGAGGGCGAGTACGTCCGGCACGTCCTGCTCGGCCAGCCGGTCCAGCGGCGGCCAGACCCGCGCGGCCCGGCGTACGGCCAGCGCCGCGTCCACGCGCGCGCGGGGACCGAAGGCGGCGTCGGACTGCCCCGCCCACAGTGCCGAAGCGTCGGTCACCAGGGTGGGGTCGGCCAGGCTGTGCACCTGGACGATCGCCGCTCCCGCGCGGTGCGCTCCCTCGCCGTCGTCGAAGAGGTCGTACGCCGACAGGTCGAGGCGGAGCGAGATGCGCACGCCCGCGTCCATGCCGGCGGCGACCTCCGCGGCCCACTCCTGGGCGTCGGGCAGCCGCCGGCCCTCGCGGGCGGCGAACGGCCTGCCCGAGGTGTGAGGGGCGGCCGGGGTGCGGGGCAGGGTGTCGGCGACCGCGTCCAGGAAGGAGCGGATCAGCGCCTGCGGCTGGGGCAGCCGGAGCGGGCCGGGGCCGGGCAGCGGGACGGCGTGGCCCTCGGCGGGCAGGGCGGCGGCCACCGCGCGCAGGTGGGCGATGTCGGCGGGCTCCAGGGGGCCGGCCCGCCAGGCGTCGTACCCGGCCGGGGTCAGGCCGGGGAGCAGGCGGCCCCGGGCGGCGAGCCGCAGCGCGTGCTGGGCGGCGGCGCCCCAGCAAGCGGTGGCGGGGTGGGCGGCCGGGTCACGGGGGGCCCGGACCAGCAGGGGGAGGGCCTCGCCGAGCGGCAGGGTCAGCGCGGGCACCTGCCGGCGGCGGACACCGGCGCCGTGCCGTCGTACGACCGTCAGGTCCTCGGTCGCGGCGGCGGGCAGCGGGCCGCCGTCCGGGTCCCAGAAGGCGATACGGCCCTGGCGCGGGAGGTCGGCGGGCAGATAGACCGCCGCCAGGCGCAGGGGGACGTCGTCCGGTGTCTCGGTCACCGTGCCGCTCATACGTTCTACCACCTCCCGCCCACATGTCGGATCAGACGTCTTCGACTGTACGGGCGGGCTCTGACAATCGGCCTCGGCGACCGGCCGGGGGCCGTCCCTACGGCACGGTCCGGGAGACGACGTAGATCATCGGGTAGTTCGGGTCGGCCGTGTTCACGACCACGTCCTGGGTGGGCGCGGGGTTCTTCTGCTTACGCGTCAGGCCCGACCAGGGGCCGGGGCCGGTGAACTTCCATCCGGTGATCTTCTGGTCGCGGGTGCCGATGCTGATGTCGTCCTTCTTGAGCGCGTCCCGGTTGACGCCCATGCCCTCCAGGAAGCTGTCCAGGCCGGCGCTGTTGGTGCGGAACTGGACGTAGAGGCGGCTGGTCTTCCAGTTGTTCGTCTCGTAGTACGCGATCTGGTCGGCCGGGTGCGGGACCGGCACCTGGTAGAGCCGCCGCTGCACCTTCGACGGCCAGCCTTCGGTGAGGCCGGTCGCCGAGTACTTCGACTCCTTGTCCTTGCCGCTGTTGCGGCTCTGGGCGCCGGAGATCACCAGATAGCCGGCCGGTACGCCGATGAGCAGCCCGATGATCAGCAGGGTCAGCGCCCGACGGCGCGCCCTGTGGCCGGGGCTCTCCGGCGGGCGGTGCGGTTCGTCCGGAGGCGCGGCCTGGCGGGGCAGCGAAGCGGTCATGCGGTGTCCCGGGGACGGCGGGCCTCCGCGAACCGCTCGTAGCGCTCGTACCGCTCGACCCGGCGCCGCTTGGCCCGCCGGAAGCGGCGGGCGACCAGGCGGGCGAGGTCGGCGGCCCCGACCATGCCCGCCTCGGGGCCCAGCTGGGCGCGCGCGATCCGGGCCTCGGGGCGGTAGCCGCGGCCGGTCAGCTGGCGCTTGAACGCGTCCCGCGCGGGGCCGATCAGCAGGTCGTCGGCGGCGCTCACACCACCGCCGATGACGAAGCAGGACGGGTCGAGGGCGGCGGCGAGGTTGGCGATGCCGACGCCGAGCCACTGGCCGATGTCCTGGAGCAGCTCGACGCACATCGCGTCGCCCTCACGGGCCAGCTCGGTGATCATCGGGCCGGTGATCTCGTTGATGTTGCCCTTGACGTGCTCGATGATCCCGTAGGCCACCGGGGAGTCGGCCGCGGCCAGCTCCTTGGCCTCGCGGACCAGCGCGTTGCCGGAGCTGTACTGCTCCCAGCAGCCGCGGTTGCCGCACGGGCAGCGGTGGCCGCCGGGCACGACCTGCATATGGCCGAACTCGCCGGCGACGCCGTACTTGCCGCGCTTGACCTGGCCGTCCTCCAGGATCGCGCCGCCGATGCCGGTACCCAGCGTGATCATGACCAGGTGGTCCTCGCCGCGGCCGGCGCCGAACCGCCACTCCGCCCAGGCGGCGGTGTTGGCGTCGTTGTCGACGAGGACGGGGACCGAGAGACGGCCGGAGAGGCGGTCGCGCAGTGGTTCGTTGCGCCAGGACAGGTGCGGGGCGAAGAGCACGCGGTTGCGGTCGGCGTCGACCCAGCCGGCCGCGCCGATGCCGACGGCGTGCACGTCGTGCCGGTCGGACAGGTCGAGGACCAGCTCGACGATCGTGTCCTCGACGACCTTGGGGCTCTTGGACTTGTCCGGGGTCTCCGCGCGGAGCTTCTCCAGGATGTTGCCGTCGGCGTCCACGACGCCCGCCATGACCTTGGTGCCGCCGATGTCGATGCCGACGGTGGGGACACGGGGGGCCGTCAGGTGGGACCGGCGCTCCCTTGTGCCGACCGTTCGCAGGACGGGCGCTCGGCGGGAGCCTATGGGGGCCGTGAGGTCGCGGTAGGTGCTCATCGGGCTTGATTCTGCCGTACGGGGAGGGGTGGCGCCGTTCGGGGGAGATAAGGAGCGGTGCGGGCCGTTGCCGGGTGCTGGTGCTTCGTGGCCGGTCGCGCCCGCGCGGCGGAGCCGCGAACCGACACGGCCCCGCGCCCCTCTACGTACGCTGCAGTTCGTGGCGTAGAGCCTCCAGGTCGCTTCCCCCTGCCATCTGGGCGGTCAGGTCTTCGAGCCCAATCTCATCGCGCCGGTAGCTCCCCACCGTCGTGCCCCTCTTCAGCAGCACGAAGCGGTCGCCCACCAAGTACGCGTGATGCGGGTTGTGGGTGATCAACACAACACCCAGGCCCTGGTCGCGTGCCGCCGCCACGTACTTCAGGACCACACCTGACTGCTTCACTCCCAGCGCCGCCGTCGGCTCGTCCAGGACCAGGACCTTCGCGCCGAAGTACACGGCCCTCGCGATCGCCACGCACTGGCGTTCGCCGCCCGACAGGGTGCCGATGGGCTGGTCGACGTCCCGGAGGTCGATGCCCATGCGGAGGAGTTCGGCGCGGGTGGTGCGGCGCATGAAGTCGACGTCCAGGCGTTTGAACACACGGCCCTTGCGGGGTTCCGAGCCGAGGAAGAAATTGCGCCACACCGGCATCAGCGGCACGACCGCCAGGTCCTGGTACACCGTGGCGATGCCTCGGTCCAGGGCCGCGCGCGGGGAGGTGAGCGTCGTCTCCTCGCCCTCGACGACGAGCGTGCCGTCGTCGTGCCGGTGCAGGCCCGCGACGATCTTGATCAGGGTGGACTTGCCGGCTCCGTTGTCGCCGAGGACGCAGGTGATCTCGCCCGCGTGGACCTCCAGGGAGACCCCCTCCAGGGCGCGGACGGTGCCGTAGTGCTTGCTGACGTCGGTGAGCTGGACGAGGGTCATGCGGTGGCCTCCGCGCGCTTGCGGACCCAGGTGTTGAGCAGGGTCGCGAGGAGCAGCATCGCTCCGAGGAAGAACTTGAACCAGTCGGGGTTCCACTCGGCGAAGACGATGCCCTTGCTGGTCATGCCGAAGATGAGCGCCCCGACCGCCGAGCCGACCGCACTGCCGTAACCGCCGGTGATCAGGCAGCCGCCGATGACGGCCGCGATGATGTAGATCAGCTCGTTGCCGACGCCCTCGCCGGACTGGACGGCGTCGTACGAGAAGAGCAGGTGCTGGCCGGAGATCCAGGCGCCGAGCGCCACGCCCATGTAGAGGCCGATCTTGGTCCTGGTGACGGGGACGCCGACCGCACGGGCCGCGTCCTGGTTGCCGCCCACGGCGAAGATCCAGTTGCCGGCACGGGTGCGCAGCAGGATCCAGGAGGCGATCGCGACCAGGGCGAGCCACCACAGAATCGTGATCTTGATGTCGACGCCGCCGACGGTGAGCGTCGAGGCGAAGACCGCGTGGGCGGACGGGAAGCCCTCCATGTCGGCGATCGTCTTCGTCGAGACGGTGCCGTCGATCAGCTTGGTGAAGCCGAGGTTCATGCCGGTGAGCATCAGGAAGGTGCCCAGGGTGACGATGAAGCTGGGCAGCTTGGTGCGGGTGAGCACGAAGCCGTTGAAGGCGCCGACGGCGAGGCTCACGAGGAGCGAGGCCCCTACGCCCACCCAGGTGTTCGCCGTCATCTGGTAGCTGAACATCGAGGAGATCAGCGCGGAGGACGTCACCAGGACGCCCGCGGAGAGGTCGAACTCGCCGCCGATCATCAGCAGCGCCACCGGTACGGCCATGATCCCGATCGTCGAGGAGGCGTAGAGGACCGTGCTGATGCTGGACGCGCGCAGGAAGCCGTCCGCGGCCACGGCGAAGAAGAGGAAGACGGCGAGTGCGCCGACGACCGAGCCCAGCTCCGGACGGGAGAGGAGTCTCCGCAGCGGAGAGGTCTGCAGAATCCTTTCATCAAGGGAGTGTTCCAAGGCGGCGCTCATCGAGTGCCCCGCTCGGTGTACTTCGCCAGCGCGGGTGCCTGGTCCTTGGTGATGATCTGCGGACCGGTGAGCACCGGCTGCCCGCCGCCGAGGATGTCGCCGTTGTACTTGTAGAGCCACAGCAGGTCGACCGCCTGGTAGCCCTGGAGGTACGGCTGCTGGTCCACGGCGAAGCCGAGGGTGCCGTCCTTCAGTTCGGCGGCGACCTTGGCGTTGAGGTCGAAGGTGTCGACCTCGGCCGTGCTGCCCGCGTCCGTCCTCGCCTTCACGGCGGTGTCGGCGTACGGCGCCCCGAGCGTGACGACCGCGTCGATCGACCGGTCGGCCTGGAGCTTCGCCTCGATCGAGGACTGCACGTCGGGCATGTTGGTGCCGTTGACGTAGAGGTTCTCGACCTCGCCGTCGAAGTTCTCGGTGACGCCCGCGCAGCGTTGCTCGTGGCCGACGTTGCCCTGCTCGTGCAGGACGCACAGGGCCTTCTTCTTACCGCGCTTGTCCAGCTCGTCGCCGACCGCCTGGCCCGCGATGGTCTCGTCCTGGCCGATGTGCGCCAGGGCGCCGAAGGCCTTGGACTCCGCGGAACCGGAGTTCACGGTGATCACCGGGATGCCGGCCTTCTCGGCGCGGGCCACGGCCGCCTTGAGGGCGTCGGGCTTGGCAAGGGTGACGATGATCCCGTCGACCTTCTTGTCGACCGCCGCGTCCACGAGCTGCGCCTGCTGCTGGGCCTCGTCGTCGTGCGAGTACAGGAAGTCGATGTTGTCCTTGCGGGCGGCCTGCTTCGCACCGCTCTGCACGATGTCCCAGAAGGTGTCGCCGTCTCCCGAGTGAGTGATCATCGCGAAGGTCCAGCGGGGGGTGTTCACCGCCGCTCTCCCCTGGGCCGCCGCGGCGTTCCGGGCGTCCTCCGCCCGCTTGCCGCCGGTACTGCTGCATCCGGTGAGGGTGACGCCGAGCGCCACCGCCACCGCTATGCCCACCCAGGTCCGAAACCGTGCCACGAGGCCGTGCCCTTCTTGCCGTGCTCATACGTGCGAGAGGGGCGGGCGAAGCTCACCGTGGGTGACCACCGACGGCGACCTCGCCTGCCCCAAAAGCCTCAGTATCGAACATGGGGTACACCCCTGACGGCGGCGGGCGGCACTCTGTGCTCACATTGTCCGGACATTGCGACTAACGGAACGTCGGAAACCGGGCCGCGCTCAGGATCGTACGAGCAGCTGGAACTCGAAGGAGTAGCGGGTCGGCCGATAGATGTGGTCGCCGAACTCGACGGCGCGGCCGGTGTCGTCGTACGTGGTGCGCCGCATGGTGAGCAGCGGGGCGCCTTCCGGCTCGGCGAGCCGCTCGGCCTCGGCGGCTGTGGCGCCGCGGGCGCCGATGGACTGGCGGGCGCTGTGCAGGGTGATGCCGGCGGCCCGCATCAGACGGTAGAGGCCGGTGGCCTCCAGTTGCCCGGTGTCCAGGTCGAGCAGGCCGGGCGGCAGGTAGTTGGTCAGGTACGCCATCGGCTCACCGTGCGCCAGCCGCAGCCGCTCGATGCGGTACACCTCGGTGTCCTCGGCGACCGCGAGCGCGGCGGCGACTTCGGCGGACGCCGGGACGACGCTGTTGACCACTACCTTCGTCGCGGGGCGCTGGCCGGCCGACTCCAGGTCGTCGTAGAGGCTGCTGAGCTCCAGGGGGCGTTTGACCTGGCTGTGCACGACCTGGGTGCCGACACCCCGGCGACGGACGAGGAGGCCCTTGTCGACAAGGGACTGGATTGCCTGACGCACGGTCGGGCGGGAGAGGCCGAGCCGTGCGGCGAGCTCGATCTCGTTGCCCAGCAGGCTGCCGGGGGTGAGCGAGCCGTGCTCGATGGCCGCCTCCAGCTGCTGCGCGAGCTGGAAGTACAACGGCACCGGCGAGCTCCGGTCCACGCTGAGGTCGAGCGGCACGGTCGGGTCCACATCTGGTTTCGGCACGGGCCCGAGCGTATCCCCGTGACGGGTTGACGGGAAGTTGTGTAGTTCGATTGTCCGGACATACGGATTGACAGCGCACGGGGTGCACCCGCACCTTGTTCCCATGCGCATCGGGGTCATCGGGACGGGCCGCATCGGAACCATTCATGCGAACACGCTCAGCCGCAATCGTGAGGTCGGGTCACTGATCCTGACGGACGTGGATCCGGCGCGGGCCCAGGATCTGGCACACCGCTTAGGGGAGACGGCGGCACCCGGGACGGACGAGATCTTCAAGTGGGGCGTGGACGCGGTGGTGATCACCACCGCGACCTCGGCGCACGCCGAGCTGATCGGCCGGGCGGCGCGCTCGGGGCTTCCCGTGTTCTGCGAGAAGCCGATCGCCCTCGACCTGCCCGGCACGCTGCACGCCCTGGCCGAGGTGGAGAAGGCCGGGACGGTGCTGCAGATGGGCTTCCAGCGGCGCTTCGACAAGGGGTACGCCGGCGCCCGCGAGGCCGTGCGCTCGGGCCGGCTCGGACGGCTACACACCGTGCGGGCGCTGACCTCCGACCAGTCGCCGCCACCGCCTGAGTGGCTGCCGCTGTCCGGCGGCCTGTTCCGGGACACGCTAATCCACGACTTCGACGTGCTGCGCTGGGTGACCGGCCGCGAGGTGGTCGACGTGTACGCGACCGGCTCGGACGCCGGGCCGGCCATGTTCCGCGAGGCCGGTGACGTGGGCACCGGCGCGGCCCTGCTCACCCTGGACGACGGCATGCTGGCCACCGCCACCGCCACCCGGCTGAACGGAGCCGGATACGACGTGCGGATGGAGCTGGCCGGCGAGCGGGACACCGTGGTGGTCGGCCTGGACGATCGTACGCCGGTGGCCTCCACCGAGCCGACCGGGCCGCCGCCCGCGGACAAGCCGTGGCCCGGCTTCCTGGAGCGGTTCGGACCCGCCTACGAGGCCGAGCTGTGTGCCTTCGTGGACGTGGTGCGCGGCAGGCTCGCCAACCCCTGCGACGGGCGTGAGGCACTCCAGGCACTGCGGATCGCGGAGGCCTGCGAGGTCTCCCGGCACGAGCGAAGACCGGTCGCGCTCGCGGAGATCCCGGACCGGCTCGGCTGACCGCGGCCGCCGCCGGCCGCGGCGCACCGGCTACCGGCGCACCCCGGCTACCAGCGCACCGGAAGGTTCCGCACGCCCCTCATCAGCGTGCCCGGCAGCCAGTCCCCATGCGGGCCGTCCAGGGCCAGGTCCGGGGCTCGCTCCAGGAGGGAGCGCAAGGCCGTGCGGCTCTCCAGACGGGCCAGGGGTGCGCCCAGGCAGTAGTGGATGCCGTGGCCGAAGGCGAGGTGGCCGCGGTGGTCGCGGCGGATGTCGAAGCGGTCGGGCTCGGGGTAGCGGGCGCCGTCGCGGTCGGCGGCGGTGAGCCCGATCATCACCGGGTCGCCGCGCTCGATGGCGGTGCCGGCGATCTCCAGGGGTTCGGCGGCGTACCGGTACGTCGCGTTCTCCACCGGGCCCTCCCAGCGCAGGATCTCCTCCACGGCGCCGTCCAGGAGGCTCATGTCGGCGCGCAGGGCGGCGAGTTGGCCGGGGTGGGTGAGCAGGGCCAGGACGCCGTTGCCGATCAGGTTGACGGTGGTCTCGTGGCCTGCGATCAGCAGGACGAAGGCCATGCCGCGCAGTTCCTCGGCGGAGAGCCGGTCGCCGTCCTCTGCGGTGGTGCGGATCAGGTCGCTGAGCAGGTCGTCGCTCGGGCCCGCGCACCGCTTGTCCTCGATCAGCTCCCGCAGATACGCCGCGAGTTCGGCGAACGCGTCGTACTCGTTGCTCGGACGGGCGGAGCCGACCACCTCGTTGGAGAGCTTCCGGAACCGTGCGCGGTCCAGCTCGGGGACGCCGAGCAGTTCGCTGATCACCGTGATCGGCAGCGGGTAGGCGAGGGCGTCGATGAGGTCGGCGCGGCCACCCGGGAGCATCTCGTCGAGCAGGTGGTCGGTGATCTCCTGGATCCGCGGCTCCAGTGCGGCCACCCGGCGGGCGGTGAACGCGCGCGTGATGAGCCCACGCAGCCGGGTGTGCTGGGGCGGGTCGGCGACCAGCAGGTACTTGCCGATCAGCTCCTCGTCGAGAAACTTGAAGCCGGCCTTCTCGGTGTCCTTGGCCAGTCTGGGGTCGGCGAGCGCCGCGCGGGCCTCCTCGTACCCGACGACCAGCCAGGTCTCGTGGTACGCGTCGGGCAGCGGCCACCGCACCCGGTGCACCGGGCCGCGCTCGCGCAGCCGGGCGTAGACCGTGTGCGGGTCCGTGCGCAGGCCGTCGCCATACTCGCCGAGGTCGGTCACCTGCATGCTGTACTCCCCTTCAGGAGGTCCCCGAGGCCGTCCCGTACCGGGAGAACGTTCGGGGCGCCCGACTGGTGCCCCTACTCCTCCAGCAGTCCCGCGTCGTATGCCAGCAGTGCGATCTGGACGCGGTTGTTCAGGCCGAGCTTGGCCAGGATGCGGGACACATGGGTCTTGACGGTGGCGACGCTCATGAAGAGGCCGGCGGCGATCTCGGCGTTGGCGAGGCCCCGGCCGACCGCGACGGCGACCTCGCGCTCGCGGTCGTTGAGGGCGGCGAGCCGGTCACGCGCGCGTGCCTGCCGGGTGTCCGCCCGGACGCCCGCCGCGTGCCGCATCAGCTGGCGGGTGACGGCGGGCGACAGCACGGGGTCACCGGCCGCGACCCGGCGCACCGCGTCCACGATCTCGGCGGGCGGGGTGTCCTTGAGGACGAACCCCGCGGCCCCCGCGCGCAGGGCGTGCAACACCTGTTCGTCGGCGTGGAAGGTGGTCAGGACGACGACCTGCGGGGCGTCCGGTCGCGCGCGCAGCCGCTCGGTGGCGGTGAGCCCGTCCACGGACGGCATGCGGATGTCCATCAGGACGACGTCCGGGTGGGTGCGGTCGACGAGCGCCTCGACCTCGTCGCCGTCGGCGCCCTCCCCGACGATCTCGATGTCCCCGGCCCCGCCCATCATCAGGGACAGCCCCGCCCGCACCAGGGGGTCGTCGTCGACGAGCAGCAGTCTGATCGCGGTCATGGCTCCTACGTAATCACGCGGGTACGACGGCACGTGGCCGCTCGGGCGGCGGACGTGGTCGTCCGGGCGGCGGACGTGGTCGTCCGGGCGGACAGAGTTGTCCGGACTGCGGACGCGGTGGTTCAGGCGGAGCCCCAGGGCAGCCAGGCCCGCACCTCGAAGCCGCCGTCGCCGGTGGCCCGGTGCTCCAGCCGGCCCCCGGCCAGCGTCGCGCGTTCGGTCAGGCCGATCAGGCCCTGCCCCGAGCCGGGGACGTGCGGGGCCTCGGTCTCCGGGGCGGGGTTGTGCACGACGATGTCCAGGCCGTCGCCGGGGGCTCCGGTGACGCGGACGGTGACCTCTGCGCCGGGGGCGTGTTTGCGGGCGTTGGTGAGGCCCTCCTGGGCGATGCGGTAGGCGGTACGGCCGACGGAGGCGGGAACGGCCGCCGGGTCGCCGACGTGGTTGACGAGGGTGACCTTCATGCCGGCCTGGCGGGACTCGCTGACGAGCGCGTCGAGGACGGCCAGCGTGGGCTGCGGCCGGCCGCCCGCCTCGTCGCCGTCGGCGGCGCGCAGGACGCCGATGATCTCGCGCAGGTCCTGGAGGGCCTCGTGGGCGCTCTCCCGGATCACCCCGGCCGCCCGGGCGATCTCCGCCTGGGGTGCGTCGGGACGGAACTCGAGGGCTCCGGCGTGCACGCTGAGCAGGGTCAGCCGGTGGGCGAGGACGTCGTGCATCTCACGGGCGATGGCCTCGCGGGCCAGCCGCTGGGCCCGCTCGGCACGCAGCCCGGCCTCGGTCTCGGCGCGCTGGGCACGATCGCGCAGGCTGACCATCAGCTGCCGCTTGGAGCGCACGAACATGCCGAGGCTGATGACCAGGAGGGTGAACAGCACGACCAGGATGACGACGGCCAGGTAGGGCAGGTCGGGGTCGGGGCGCAGCCAGTAGAAGAACGGGACCAGCGCGAGGTCGACGCCGCCGATCCAGGCGACGTACCGGAACGGGCGGTGCACGGCGAGCGTGAACAGGGCGACCATGGCGGCGCCGCCCGCGGTGTCGGAGACGAAGCCGACCGGGACCATGGCGATGGCCAGACCTGTCGGCCAGCGGCGGCGCAGCCAGACCGCGGCGCAGGCCAGGCCGCCGATCAGCTGGTCGGCGACCGCGAGGCCGTGGGAGACGTTCGGGTCCTGCCGCATGGTGTTCGCGGCGGCCACGCCCAGCAGAACGGCGAGCAGGAAACAGCTGAAGTCGACGAGCCAGTCGCGCGCGGTGCGCCTGGGCCGCAGGCCGGCCGGGCCGGCGCCGGGATCGAGTTCATGGAGCACTGCGGACGGGAAGAGCCACCGCCGCCGCTCGAACGCCCGTATCGAGATGTCACCGCTCACGGTCGACGAATCTACGCAGGACCGGACCGTGCCACCTCCCCGTGCACGGGATCGTCGACCAAAGTTGGGCCGGTGTGGACTTTCGGCACGGCACGCGCGCGTGCGGAGCGACTTCCGGTGGGCACGACTCGCCCCGCGGCCGATGGCATGGGGGGAGGCCGCGGGGCGAGAGTCGTGCTGTGAGACAGCTGCTGGAACTCCTCGGATTCGTCGCTCTGGTGCAGGGTGTGCTGGGCCTGGTGCACGAGTTCACCCACTGGCACGTGGGCCTCCTGCAACGGCTCGGCTTCCTCGACGGCTACGGCGTCTTCGCCGGCGTCGCGCTGATCGTGCTGGCGATCGCGCTGTTCGCCGTCGCGGGGAGCACGATGCAGTGACACGCCGCTGCGGGAACGTGCTCGGCAAGCGCAGACTCGAAGAGGGTGGGGCCCTGCGCTTCTCGGACAGCGGTGTTGAGTGTTTCGCCTATGCTGCGGCCAGCAACTCCTCGTACTCGGCGTGGACTTCTGCGGGAGCAGCCGGGCAGCGAGTGGACTCGGCGGCCCTGTGTGCAGACTTCATGGGGGCCGCCCATGGCAGGTTAACTGCGTGAAAAATCAATGGACTCCAGAACAAATTCCTTGCCTTGTCATTGACATGACATCGTCTACGCGCGTCATCATGAGGCCATGAGATTCCCCCCACGAATCACCCGCATCGGCGCAGCAGGCGCCCTGCTGTCCGCCCTCCTGGTCGGCGGCACTGTCACCGCCGCGACGGCGGACGCCGCAGCCACCTCGGTCGGCAGTATCTGCTACAGCAACCTGCCTTCGCAGGCGTACGACACGCTCGACCTGATCGCGTCGGGCGGTCCGTTCCCGTACTCGCAGGACGGCGTCGTCTTCCGCAACCAGGAGGGGGTCCTGCCCAGTCAGCCGTCTGGCTACTATCACGAGTACACCGTGAAGACCCCGGGCTCCTCCACGCGCGGTGCGCGCCGCATCGTCACGGGTGAGGAGTACGAGGAGGACTACTACACCTCCGACCACTACGTCACGTTCAACCTCGTCGACTTCGGCTGCTGAGTCGCCCGTTGACCGGTCCGAGGAACAGTGCGGCCCCCTGAAGGACCGGCCCCCGATCGGCCGGGCTTCCAGCCCCTCGCCCCCCACGGCGAGGGGCACGGGCAGCTCTCGTTGTCCTGGCTTGTGGCCGATGAGCAGCAAGATCAGCCAAGCCGGTCGACAGGAATCAGTGCCCTGCGTCGGCCGTCCTGAGGGCGCCAGTTTTCGATGACAGCGCCCTGGAACCAGTCGGCGTTTAGAACCACACCGGCTTCTCCCACATCCCTGGTTTTCGGCGGCGTCGCGCACGCTCATTCCCTGGTTCGCCACGAGTTGACGCCAGGCAGTGTTCAGGCGGGCGAGGTGACCGGCTTCTCGGTGCGGTGCCAGGTGTCGGTAGCGGGGTCGTGGCGGATCAGTCCGAGGTCGGCAAAGTCTCGGAGCCACTGCTCCATAGGCCAGTTGCCCCAGCGCTCGCGGAAAAGGGTTCCGTTACGCAGTATGTCGTCCAGGTGCTCGACCGGAGGATGGCTCACCGGGTGGTGCTGGTGATAGGCAGGGGCGCCACCGACCCACCACAGGTCGACTCCTCGCGCGGCGGCAGTACGGGCGAAGTCGGTGTCCTCTCCGCCGTAGCCGGTGTAGTCCTCACAGAAGCCGCCTGTGTGCAGCCAGGTGTCAGCGGTCACGGCGAATGACAGCGACCAGAAGAGCCGGTGATCTCCGTCGCGCAGGACTTCGTCTGTGGCGGGTGTCGGGCGCCCTGGGTGGGGCGGCGCCATGTCGGGCAGTTGCTCCAGTCTGTATCCGCCGGGTGGTGGCGGGGGAAGGTAGGCCACGGTGCCACACAGCAGGGCACGGTGGTCGCCGCTTGTCTCGGCGACATGGGCCGCCTCGCTGTAGCGGCCGAGGAGGGTCGGTCCGGGAACGCAGTCCACGTCCAGGAAGACCAGCAGTTCGGCGCCTGCGGTAAGAGCTCGCCGGGCACCGACGTTGCGAGCGGTGGCGAGCGGCAGCCGGCCGGCGGCCAGTTCGACGGTGAGCACGTCGGCCGCGGGCAGCCGCTCCCGGACGATCTCGGCGGCGGCCGGGTCGTGCAGCGTGACCACGATGTAGTGGTCCGTGTCCTGTGTGCCGGCGGCCAGGCCACGCTGTTGCAGGGCCAGATGATGGTGGCGCCCCGCGACCAGGGTGATCACTGCTGTGCGCATGAGACACCTTCCCAGAGCAGCGGGTGCGAGCCACCTCGCTGCATGTGATGGGTCGCCAGGGAATCGATCAGTCGAGCAGCCCGGACCGCGCCATCGCCGGGCGCCCACTGACTCCAGCGCTCGCCTCCCATGTGCCGCGCCCACTCCAGCAGCGCGGGCCACTCCTGCGGCGTGGGCCACGTGTCGCATACGGTGGCCAGGGAAGCGGCCGTCAGCGCACGAGCAGTGGCATGCTGCTCGCCGTGCGGCCGGTCCTGTGGGATGACCACGGCGGGGGCGTGCGCGGCGGCGCACTCGGCGATGGCGTTCTGTCCGGCATGCGTGACGACTACGTCGGACCGGCACAGCAGTGGCCACGGGTCCTCCGTCCATCCGCCTGGGCCTCCCAGTACGGTCCACCTCCAGCCGGGTGTGGCCTGAGCCGCCTCGCGGAGTTTCGTCTCATCCATGTCCGCGCCTCCGGCTCCCAGCATCAGCAGCACTTCACGGCCGGCGACGGCCCGCTCGGGGTGCTTCCGGCCGTCGTAGCGGGAAAAGGCGCCCGTATGGGCTGTCTTGGCGTACCAGGCGTCGGGCCAGCCTGGCTCGGGGATTGTTTCAGGCCAGGGCGCCAGCAGGGTGTCGGCGAGGTCGTAGGCAAGTCGGTGACCGGGATCGTCTCGCTCACCGCGCATGGCCGCCACTACCACGGGGATGCCCATCAGACGGGCGAAGGTGGCCACTTCCACCGATACGTCACTGATGAGAAGGGCAGGGGTGAAAAGGCGGATCCACTGCGCGATATCCGCCATGCGCGTACGGAGCCCAGGATGGTGTCGAGGGGCCCAGTGCAGCCGGCCATGGGCTGCCGGGTCTGCGGCAGTGGTCCCCGGCCCGTTGTCCTGCGCGAGTCGAACCCACGCGCCGCTCCAGTCGGCGGGGCGGGGCAGGCAGGACAGAGCGGTGATCGGCGTCTTCGCGTGCCGGGCTATGCAGAGCGCACGGTGCAGGTGGCCCCGGCCCTGATGGTGGATGTAGTAGCCGATCATGTGGTCAGCTCCTCATAGAGTGCGCTGTACTGATTGGCCATCACCTGCAGGGAACAGAAGCGTTCGGCCCGGTCCCGGGCTGCCCTCCGATCCAACCGCGCGATCTCCGGTATCAGGTCGGCCAGGGCAGCGGCGTCACCGGGTGGGGCGAGCCGTCCGCACTCGGGAGTCAGGATCTCGCGCAGAGCCCCTCGGTCGAACCCGCCCACAGGGGTGCCACAAGCCAGCGCCTCGGCTACGACCAGCCCGTACGGCTCGTCCCAGCACGGGGTGACGAGCGCGGCGCGTGCTGCGCCCACCAGGTCCGCCAGGCTGCGGCGATCCAGGTGGCCGACGTAGTCGACCCCGTCGCCGAGTAGCGGCTCCACATACTCGGTGAAGTAGCGGGGGTCCCCCACCGGGCCGGCCAGCCGCAGGGGAATACGAGCCTTGCGTGCCGCCTCGGCCGCAAGGTGGGGCCCCTTTTCGGGAACCAGCCGTCCCGACCACACCAGATAGGTACCGCCCGGGCCCTGAGACCACGTTCGCATGTCGACGCCGTTGCGCACGACCCGAGCCGCAGGCACGGTAGGCCGCCAGGCACGGGCGGTGTGGGCGCTGACGGCCGTGAACGTGACCGGGCAGTCTCGCCGCGTCTGGATGGCCGATTCCAGCCAGGCGGTAGGCGGGGTGTGCAGGGTCGTCACCACAGGCAGAGGCAGAGCCGAGGCCATGGCGATCGGGAGGTAGTGCAGGCTGTTGTTGTGCACCACGTCGAACCGTCGACGGCCGTTCTCCGACAGGTCGAGCATCAGACGCAGGTAGGCGTGGTGCTCGGCCATCCATTCCGGGTCAGGCATGCTCACGTCGGCTCGGGCGGCGGCGCTCAGCTTCGGCCGGTGAACCGGCAGTTCGTGCAGGTCCAGCGTCGGGTCCGAGCCGGGCGCAGCGAAGAGCCCCACGCGGTGGCCGCGAGCAGTGAGCGTTCGGGCAAGCGCCCAGATGTGCGCTTCCAGTCCGCCTGCGAAAGGCTCCCGGACAGGGAAGCGGGCGGAGGCGATCAGGGCGATCCGCAGGCCCGTGCTCAAGTCAACAACTCCGTGTACAGGTCGCGGTGGGCGGCAGCAACACGAATGCGCTCGGCTGTCCGTTCGGCCGCCGTGGCTCGCCAAGACGGCCGGGTCCGGTATGCGGTCAGGACCGCATGGCGCAGTGACTCCTCATCCAAGCCCTCCCGCTGGGTATGTCCGTAGGACAGGCAGGGGCGCTGCTCGGCGTAGTAACCACAGGTCGGCGCGATGACCGTGGTACCCAGGTCGTGACACGCTTCCAGCCAACCTGAATGGGTACCGAAGGTGTACGGCAACACTGACACATCCAACCCGCTCAGATAGCTCCATAGCTGCTCGTCGTCGAAGTAGTCGTGGACGTGCAGCCTCAACCGCCCCTCAGCGGCAAGGGTTTCCAGCTCGGCCATGACTTCGGGGGCGTAGGCGTGCGCAGCGGAATCGCCGACTTCGCGATGAATATTCACCAGCATCTCGGCACCGGGCAGTCCGGACAACACGGAACTCAGCGTCCGGACCACCGGCAGGACGGACATGTTCGGACGCAGGCTTTTGGCGTGCACCCCTACCCGAAAGCCGGACCAGGAAGGTCGGGGACGCGCGAGGCGAGGCACCTCCACCACGTGAGGATGCGGAAGTACGATCGCCGAGCGGTGCCAGCGTCGGACGATTTCGGACGCAGCTCCCCGAGTAAGGGTGATCAAACGATCCGCTTCCGTCAGCAGCACGTCCAGAGCAGCAAGATGGGGAGCTGGATCGGCCTGATGAGGATTGCGAAGGTCGTGCACGGTGTACACCAACGGCTTGCCGTATCGGTGCAAGACGTCCGCGAGCGCACGCAGTGCGTCCGGCTCATGGGCATCGAACCCGAAGTGCAGATGGAACACATCGAACCGATCATGATGATCGGCCACCCAAGTCGGATCCAGCATCATCGGCGGCCACCAGCGCTGAGAGGTACTGGGTGCGCCGTTGGGCCGGGGATCAGCGAGACGGAGCACTCCGTCGGTTCCGCGGGGATCCGCGCAGTGCTGGACGTACACGTGACCGGCGGGCACGGACGCGACACGGACCGTGCGACGAGGCTGCTTCCTCGGCCGATAGAGCGGGACAGCGAGTGGTTCCCTCATACATAGCGCTCCTCATATGGGGAAAAATCCCCCCAGAACCACTGGGTACCCTCTCCCCCCAGGACGTAAGCCCACGACACGTTGCGAGGTGAGACGCGGCACCCCGCGTGACCGACCTCTTCCCGGAATCGCTCGAATCCGCTCTGGTCACCAATGTCACCGCCAGGAGATGGCGCGGCGAATCGCGTACGGCGGGTCTGCCCACGCTGCGCCTCCGTCGCCGGACCCCGGCAAACGACGCGCGCCCCCGCTGGCAGCGCACCCATCGACGGCCGTGAACACAAGGAAGGATCCGGAGAGAGAGGGGCGGACGGTTTTGGAACCGGCGCTATCCGGGGTACTCGTCACGGGCCACAAGCCGATCCCGATTGCGAAGGTAACCGAAATGACAACTTCTCCCCGGTCGTCGATGGAGACCCACCCTGACATCGTCGCCATGCGCACTCGTCACGAGGTGGCGGAGCGAGCGACGAGTACGCCGATGGCCCAAGCCATCGAAGCCATGGCCCTGCTCACGGGCGTGTACCTGGCAGCGTCCCCGTGGATCGTGGGCTTCAACAACCTGTCCACGCTGGCAGTCAACAACCTGATCGTCGGCATCGCCTTCGCCCTGCTGATGAGCGGCGGATTCGGTCGCGCCTACGAGCGCACCCACAGCATGCCCTGGGCCGCCTGCGTCATGGGCGCCTGGACCATCATCGCCCCCTGGGCCGTCGCAGGTGACGTCAGCACCACCAAGAGCATCGTGAACAACGTCATCGTCGGAATCGTCGGCCTCCTGCTGGCCATGACGGCGAGCGCCATCGCGAGGGAGAACCACTCTTCGCGCACCGGACACGGCATGTCGACCCCCTAGGGGCCGCCAGGCCGGCGGACAGGTCGGTCCGAGGAGACACCCCGCAGCGGTGTCCTGCACAGCCACGGCGGGGAGCCGACTCGGACCGCCGACCGCCGTCCAGTCCAGCCGCGGAGTTGGGGACGCACATGCGATTCACACGTCGCTGAGGATGGCCTGGGAGGAACGACGGACCACTCGCGCGTACCTGGCCCGTACAGGAACAGGCGCGCCCGTGTACGTAGGAGCCGACCACCCGACCGCGTCCGCTCTTCCCGGTCCAGGGGGCCGCGAGAGGCCACGAGGTGCCGTTGCCGCGCTGTACCTAGCTGTGAAGAAGAGGTGTGGCGCCTGCGGTGCGGTGCTGCTGACCAGGGGCTACCACGGTACGTACCCGGCGCGACGCGGCGATTTCGCCTCCGCTGTCAGGGTCTTCGACAGGGTCTTCGATCGGCCGTTCAAGGTAGTCGTGGGCCGCTAGCAGAGCTTGATCGATCTCCCGGGTGCCGGTGGACACGCACAGGGTGTAGGCGAGGTCCTGCAGGCGCGGGTCGGGAGTGGTGCCGTCGGTGCGGGGCTGGATCGCGAGACGTGTTTCGTACTCCGTGAGGAGTCTGCGCAGGGCCACGGGGTGGGGCATGAGCATCGGACGGTCTCCTCAGGTACGGGCTGCAGATGATGGCGCGTGCGGCTTTCCGCATGCCTCATTGGTGGAGAGCTACGGCCCGGACGAGGGCGCAGCTACGTGCGATGAGGCGGGAGACGTGCATCTGGGAGAGGCCGAGCTTGTCGGCGATCCGGCGTTGCGTCATGTCCTCGAAGAAACGCAGGTAGAGGATGTCCCTCTCCCTTTCAGGCAGTCGGCGCAGGCCCTCCTTGACGGCCTCCCGGTCCACGACCGTGTCGAAGGAGCCGTCCACGTCTCCGAGGGTGTCGGCGAGGCTGTGGCCGTTCTCTCGGACGGACAGCTCGGCGTCCAAAGACAGGGGCTTGAAACTGTCCAGGGCCTCCAGGCCCGTCCTGACCTCGTCCTCGGTCAGCCCGGTGTTAGCGGCGAGGACGGCCGGGGTGGGTTCCAGAGCGCCAGGCTGCTGGGTCAGTTCGCGGCGGGCCACCCGCACCCGGTTGCGCAGTTCCTGCACGCCGCGAGGGACCCGCAGCACCCACATCCGGTCGCGGAAATGCCGCTTGATCTCGCCGGTGATGGTGGGCACCGCGTAACTCTCGAATGCGCCACGCGAGGGGTCGAAGCGGTCGACGGCCTTGACCAGGCCGAGGGCGGCGACCTGCCGGAGATCTTCGATGTTCTCCCCGCGGTCGCGGAAGCGGCTGGCGACACGGTGCGCCATGGGCAGCCAGGCAGCCACCAGCTCGTCGCGTAGAACGCGGCGTTCGGGGACGTCCCCGAGCGAGGCGAGCCGGGCGAAGAGGGCTGCTGTGTCGGGAGAGTCGTCGTGGGGGTGCCGGGACGCGGCACGGGTGGTGTGAGTAGGCGTACGGGACCGGTCGGAAGCTGTGTTGCCAGTCATGTGAGAGATGGCTCCTGGACGGCTGCTCAGAGAGCCCGGAATGCGGATTCCGGATCACTGAACGCGTGGTCAGGGGTAACGCAACGAGGGAGCCGACATCAGAGGCCGGGCATCTCGCGGCAGGAATCCCCGCTGGACATGCGCCTCCGGTCCGAAGCACTGATCTCCGCGTGCCCCTGATCGTGCATCGCAAACCGCCTGGTGAGGTCCGCACTTCCTCCGGATGGCTCGGACGTCACACCGTTGGCGAATCCGGCAGGTGTGTCCACGGGATCCGTGGGGGCATGAGGAAGGCTGTGTCGGTTCAGCACTCGTCGGCAAAGGGGGCCGGCTTGCGCAGCCTGTTGGCCCGGTGGTCCTCGGGTGCGAGTACGGGGTTGTCCTGGGCAGATAAGTGCCGTGGTGTGTCAACGAGGGTGGGGGTTGGGCCTTGTTCGAGGGCTTTGAGACCAGGCGGGTTCAGGTCGATGAAGCATCGATTCTCCTTCGCTACGGCGGGGAAGGGCCGCCAGTGGTGCTGCTGCACGGCCACCCCCGGACATCTGCGACCTGGCATCGCGTCGCCCCGCTCCTCGTCCGACGCGGTTTCACCGTGGTCTGTCCCGATCTCCGGGGGTACGGCCGGTCCACCGGTCCGGCGCCTACCGCAGACCACGCGGGATACTCCAAGCGGGCCGTCGCTGGTGACGTGGTCGAGGTGATGCGCTCCCTCGGTCATGCCCGGTTCGCGCTCGCCGGGCACGACCGCGGAGGCAGTGTCGCGCTGCGTCTCGCACTCGATCATCCCGACGCGGTCTCGCGGGTGGCGCTGATCGACTGTCTGCCCCTCACCGAGCACCTGTCCCGCATCACGGTCGACTTCGCCACGCAGTGGTGGCACTGGTTCTTCTTCGCCCAGCCGGATATTCCCGAGCGGGTCATCAACGCCGATCCGGACAGCTGGTACCACGGTGATCCCCAGAGCATGGGGCAGGAGAATTACGACGAGTGGCGCGCGGCCACGAGAAACCCCGACGTGGTGCGGGCGATGCTGGAAGACTACCGGGCCGGCCTCACCATTGACCGGCGGCACGAGGAGGACGACCGCGCCGCCGGGACACGGATCCAGTGCCCGGCACTGATCCTGTGGTCGCTCCGGGACGACCTCGAGGACCTGTACGGGGACCCGCTGAAGATCTGGCGGCAGTGGGCGCCGGACGTACGCGGCCACGGCATCGACTCCGGGCACCACGTGGCCGAAGAGGCTCCAGAAACGCTCGCGTCCTCCCTGGCGGACTTCTTCGCCGGACGGCCTGAGTAAGAGACCTCTGGGCCGCCTCCCGCAGAACGACGTAGGTGAGTGCTCAGCGCACGGGGTGGCTCCAGCCGCCGTGGGTGAAGCCGCCGCCGGGGTCCTCCTCGGGGCCGCCGGGTGCCTGGTAGACGCCGTCGAGGGTGATGAACATGGTGGAGACGAGCTTGCCCGTGGGGGTGCCTGCTTCCTGGGGTGCGGTCTGCTGTCGTCAGCTCAGACCCCGCGGGCGCCCGCGACTCATCGGTCGTGATCGTCCGTACGGCGCCTCACCCCGCGTGCGTCGAGAACAGTCCGCCGGTGGGGCCCTGCTTGTCGCCGCCCTGGGCCTTCTTCAGGGCGTTGGCGAGGCTCTCGATGGTGAGGGACTGCAGGATCACCCGGCCGTTGCCCTCCAGGGTGGCCAGGGAGAGTCCCTCGCCGCCGAAGACGGCGTTCATGAGGCCCTGGCGGTTGAGGCCGCCGACGCGCTGGACGCCGTACTGGATGCCCTCCTCGAAGGCGACGACACAGCCCGTGTCGACCTCGATACGGCCGCCGAAGTCGGCGGGGTTGAGGTCGATGAAGTTGCCCGCACCGGCGATGATCACGGTGCCGTGGCCGGTGAACTTCTCCAGGATGAAGCCCTCGCCGCCGCTCATGCCGGTGCGGCCGCCCTGGAAGGCGATGCCGAACTCGACGGTGGACTCGGCCGCGACGAAGGCGTCCTTCTCGGCGAACCACGCGCGCGTGCCGTTGAGTTCCAGGGCGCGCATCTCGCCGGGCAGCACGCCCGCGAAGCCCACGGTGCCTTCACCGCCCTGTGCGCTGAAGTACTGGAAGGCCAGTGACTCACCGGCGAGCATGCGCTGGCCGACCTGCATGGCGGTGCCCATGGCCTGGCGCAGCATGCCGCCCATGCCGCCGCCACCGCCCTGCTGCTGGCCGCCGCCGTTCGGGCCGCTGAGCCGGGTCTCCATGCTCACGTTCGTGGTCTTGAACAGGAACTTTCCGGCTTCGCAGTAGACGGTCTGGCCGGGGTGCAGGTTGACGACCGCCATCTGCATGGCGTTGCCGACGATTTCTTGCTGAAGGGTCACGGGGAAAGAACGTAGCCGACGCTTCAGCGGTTCCCTCGCCCGCCCACCCACACGTCTCGGTCGTCAGAGCAGCGGGCTCGAACAGCGACCGAGTCGGGTGGGCCGGCGGGAAAGGCGGGTCAGGACAGTTCGCGGTGCCTGGCCGTCAGCCCTGCCCATCCCGCCTCTGTCGGCGTTCCGAACAACCGCAGCCGGGAGATTCCGCCGTCCGGGAAGATGTCCACGCGCGCGTGCGTGCCGACGGCCGGGGCAGCCAGGACGAAGCGGTGGTTCGTGTCCGGCTGGAGGCGGGTGCGCGGAAGGATCTCCCGCCAGTCGCCGTCCTCGCCGCCCCGCACCGACACCGACGCCCAGCCCGCGCTGTTGCCCTTCAGATACGCCGTGTCGATCTCGATCGCCCGGATCTGTGCCTGCGCCACCAGCCGGTAGCGGATCCAGTCGTTGCCCTGGTCGCGGCGGCGGCGCGTCTCCCAGCCGTCGTCCATCTTGCGGGAGCGGCCCGGCTGGATGGTGTTGGTGGCCGGCGAGTAGAAGAGGTTGGAGGCGTCCTCGACCTGGCCGCCGTTCTCCAGGGCGAGCACGTCGAAGGTGCCGAGCACGGCGAGCCACTCGGGATCCGGGACGACCTCGCCGTACACGCGCAGGCGGGCGATGCCGCCGTCGGGGTGCTGGTTGACGCGGAGGTGGGTGAAGCGCTGTTCGACGGAGACGGCGAAGCCGTTCGCAGCGTGGCCGCCCACCGGCGTGCGCGGGACGAGGGTCGTCCACTTCACGTCGTCGCCGAGGAGTTCCGCCGGGGACGGGGAGCCGGGGACCGACGTGCCCTCGACCGACACCGCCTGCGGGTAGTTGCCGCGGAAGTGGGCCGTGTCGACGACGATCCCGCGGACGACGCCGGGGGCGCCGAGGCGGACCAGCGCCCAGTCGTGGTCCTCGGCCGTGGGCCAGGGGTGCCCGGCCGAGGCACCGCGGCGGCGGCGCGTCTCCCAGCCGTCCATGATCTTCCCCTTGTGCCCGAAGTGCTCGGGGTCGAACTCGGGCCGTCCGGGCACCAGCAGGTTCTCCCGCTGGGCGAAGAACTCGTCGTTGGCGGCGATGACCCCGGCGCCGAGCTGCCGGTCGGCGAGGTTGGCGTACTGGGTGAAGGGGAAGTCGGCGGTGCGGTAGTCGGCGTACGGGTCGCCGCCGGAGTAGGGGTTCGCGTCGCCGGTGAAGGTCGGGATCGCCGTCAAAGAAGTCTTCCTCTCGGGTGTCGGCCGCTGCGGGTGCGGGAGCGCGCGGTGGTCAGGGGGTGCGGGTCAGCAGGCGTCCCTCCGGGGCCGTGAACGCGCCGTCCGCGACGATGCGTTCGCCGCGCAGCCAGGTGGACCTCACGACGCCGTACAGGGTCTTGCCCGCGTACGCGGTGACCCGGTTGCGGTGCTGCAGGACCGCCGGGTCCACGGTGAAGGTCTCGTCGGGCGCGAGGACGGCGAAGTCGGCGTCCCGGCCGGCCGCGATGGCGCCCTTGCGGTGGTCGAGGCCGACGAGCGCGGCCGTGCGGGCCGACATCCAGCGGACCACGTCCTCAAGACCGTGGCCGCGCCTGCGAGCCTCCGTCCACACGGCGGGGAGGCTGAGCTGGAGTCCGGAGATGCCGCCCCACGCGGTCGCGAAGTCGGCGGTCTTCAGATCGGCGGTCGAGGGCGAGTGGTCGGTGACCACGCAGTCGATGGTGCCGTCGGCCAGCGCCTGCCAGAGCAGGTCCTGGTTGGCCGATTCACGGATCGGCGGGCAGCACTTGAACTCGCTGGCACCGTCCGGGACCTCCTCGGCGGTGAGGGTGAGGTAGTGCGGGCAGGTCTCGACGGTGAGCCGTACGCCGTCCCGCTTGGCCTCGGCGATCAGCGGCAGCGCGTCCGAGGAGGACAGGTGCAGGACGTGCACGCGCGCGTGGAGGCGTTTCGCCTGCGCGATCAGCTGCGCGATCGCCGTGTCCTCCGCGTCACGCGGACGCGAGGCCAGGAAGTCGGCGTACTTGGGGCCGCCGTGCTGCGGGGCGGCGGCCAGGTGGTGCGGGTCCTCGGCGTGCACGATCAGCAGGCCGTCGAAGGAGGTGATCTCCGCCAGGGAGCGGGCGAGCTGCTCCTGGTCGAGATGCGGGAACTCGTCCACGCCGGACGGCGACAGGAACGCCTTGAAACCGAAGACCCCGGCGTCGTGCAGGGGGCGCAGATCCTTGACGTTGTCCGGCAGTGCGCCGCCCCAGAAGCCGACGTCCACGTGCGCCTTGCCGGCGGCGACCTCCCGCTTGACGCGGAGGTTGTCGGCGGTCGTGGTCGGCGGGAGGGAGTTGAGCGGCATGTCGACGAGGGTGGTGATACCGCCGGCCGCCGCCGCGCGCGTGGCGGTCCAGAAGCCCTCCCACTCGGTGCGGCCCGGGTCGTTCACATGCACATGGGTGTCGACCAGGCCGGGCAGCAACACGTCGTCGCCGAAGTCCTCCAGACGGGCGCCCGCCGGAACGGGGGCGTCGTACGGCAGTACGGCCGTGATCGTCCCGGCGGACACGGAGACCGAGGCGGCCCGTGTCCCCTCCGGGGTGATGACGCGCGTCGAGCGCAGCACCAGTTCAGCGTCGGACACCCGGACCCCTCTCTCTGCCGCCGTTTTACTTCCGGGAAACGGGATTTACACCCATGTAACGGAATTCAACGTTCTGTTGAAGGAGTCTTCACTCCCGCTCCCCCGCCGTCAAGGGCACACTGATCCCCAGGGCCGCACAGGCGCACACTCTGGACGTTTCCACAAAGCGGAATTACAATTCCGGCAAGCAGAACGTAGCTACGCACAAGCAGGGCGTCAACCGGCCGCCGGGTAGGCTTCTGCTCTTCTGCCCGGCCCGAAAGGCAGCCCCGAAAGGAACGCGCCGTGCCGACGTCCAGCGCCAGCACCACCGGCTCCGCCAAGTCCAACGGCGGCGGGGTCCAGTCCCTCGAGCGCGCTTTCGATCTGCTGGAGCGGATGGCGGACGCGGGCGGCGAGGTCGGCCTCAGCGAGCTGTCCGCGAGCAGCGGACTGCCGTTGCCGACCATCCACCGGCTGATGCGCACGCTGGTCGCCTGCGGCTATGTACGCCAGCAGGCCAACCGGCGGTACGCGCTCGGCCCCCGGCTGATCCGGCTCGGCGAGTCGGCGTCCCGGCTGCTGGGCACCTGGGCACGGCCGTACCTCGCGCGGCTGGTCGAGGAGACCGGCGAGACGGCGAACATGGCGCTGCTCGACGGGGACGAGATCGTGTACGTGGCGCAGGTGCCGTCGAAGCACTCGATGAGGATGTTCACCGAGGTGGGCCGGCGGGTGCTGCCGCACTCCACGGGGGTGGGCAAGGCGCTGCTGGCGGGCGTACCGGACGCCGAGGTACGGGCCCTGCTGGCGCGGACCGGGATGCCGGCGGCCACGGAGAAGACGATCACCACTCCGGAGGGGTTCCTGACCGCCCTGGAGGAGGTACGGCAGCTGGGGTACGCCGTGGACGACAACGAGCAGGAGGTCGGGGTGCGGTGCCTGGCGGTGTCCGTGCCGGAGTCGCCCACGGCGGCGGCCATTTCGATCTCCGGGCCGGCGGGGCGGGTCACCGAGGCGGCGACGGAGAAGATCGTGCCGGTGCTGCAGCAGGTGGCCGTCGATTTGTCCCAGGCGTTGGCGAGTTCAGGAGCCTGAGGGGTGGGGGCCGCTTCGCCGTGGGCGGGTGCGGGTCCCGTTCCGGTTGGTCGCGCCCACGCGGCGGAGCCGCACATCGATACGGCCCGGCGCCCCTGGGTGCGTAACCGCGAGGTACGTCACCGCGCCCCTCGCCATCAGCCCCTCGGGGTTTCCCCGAACATATCCACCGCCTGACGTACGTCCGACAGGCCCCGGGACAGTGCGCTCACCGAACCGATGGCTCCCGCGATCAGTAACAGGGAACGGCGCAGCCGCGGGATCTCCGGCATGCCGCCGACGGCCATCGCCGCCAGGGCCGCCAGCTCGTCCTCGGCTATCGCGCGGTCGGTGAACTCGGCCGGATGCGCGGCCAGTTCGCGGCGCAGGCGGGAGACCGCCGTCCGTAGTTCCGTAACCCTCGGATCCTCGTCACTGCCGGTCACTGGTCTCTGTCCCAAGCTCCGCAACACAGCTCTCCCCCCTCGCCCGTCGCCCCATGACGGTGGTCGGGCGCCCGGCGACGCGGGTCAGTAAACGCCCTCCCGCGCGCGACGCGCTACAGCGCGGACCGAAATTCAGCCCTGCGGAACCGGCCGCCCGCCCCGGCGTCGGGTATGCAGGACGCATGACGGACACGCGTGACCAGATCGCCGGGCTGCTGCTCGCCGCCGGCGGTGGCAGACGGCTCGGCGGGCGGCCCAAGGCGCTCCTCACCCATCGCGGGCGACCCCTGGTGGAGTACGCGGTCGGGGTGTTGCGCGCGGGCGGCTGCGGGCCGGTGCACGTGGTCCTGGGCGCGCGTGCGGACGACGTGCGGGCGCGGGCCCGGCTGGACGGCTGCGTGGTCGTGGAGAACCCGGACTGGGCCGAGGGCATGGGGTCCTCGCTGCGGGTGGGGCTGGCGTCGCTCGCCGGGGCAGGGGTACGGGCCGCACTGGTGTCGCTGGTGGATCAGCCGGGGATCGGGGGCGAGGCGGTGGCCCGGGTGCTCGGCGGGTACCGGGACGAGGACTCGCTGGTGGCGGCCGCCTACGACGGGGTGCGAGGACATCCCGTGCTGTTCGGCGCCCGGCACTGGCCGGGGATCGCCGCGAGCGCGACCGGCGACCGGGGCGCCCGCGCCTATCTCAAGGCCCACGAGTCGAGCATCGCGCCGGTCGAGTGCGGGGATGTGGCCGAGCCGTTCGACATCGACACCGAAGCGGATCTGAGCCACCTTGAGTGAACGGGGTGGCACTGAGCGCCACCTTGGCTCGACCCGGAGAATCTCGACATCAACAAACCATTGAACTTCCACAATGAGGAAACTAGTATCCACTGTTCAGAAGCACCCGACCCTCGATCAGGCGTGCTTCGCTCTCCCCGGAACGACTGGCACCCGGTGCCACCGCTGAAGGAAGTGACAGCTCATGTCCGCACCAGCGCCGTCTCCGCCGGCCATCGTCGACGCCGAGCCCCTGCCCCGGCAGGAGGAGGTCCTCACCGACGCGGCACTCGCCTTCGTCGCCGAGCTGCACCGGCGGTTCTCGCCGCGCCGTGCCGAACTCCTCGCCCGCCGGGCCGAGCGCCGCGCCCAGATCGCCCGCACCTCCACGCTCGACTTCCTCCCGGAGACCGCCGCGATCCGCGCGGACGACTCCTGGCGGGTGGCCCCCTCCCCCGAGGCGCTCAACGACCGGCGTGTCGAGATCACCGGCCCCACCGACCGCAAGATGACCATCAACGCCCTCAACTCGGGCGCCCGGGTCTGGCTCGCGGACTTCGAGGACGCCTCCGCACCGACCTGGGAGAACGTCGTCCTGGGCCAGCTGAACCTGATCGACGCCTACACGCGGAACATCGACTTCACGGACTCCGGCTCGGGCAAGTCGTACGCCCTGCGCCCGAACGAGGAGCTGGCGACGGTCGTGATGCGGCCGCGCGGCTGGCATCTGAACGAGCGGCACATCGAGGTCGACGGCGAGCAGGTGCCGGGCGCGTTCGTCGACTTCGGGCTCTACTTCTTCCACAACGCGCAGCGACTGCTCGACCTCGGCAAGGGGCCCTACTTCTACCTGCCGAAGACCGAGTCGCACCTCGAAGCCCGGCTCTGGAACGACGTATTCGTCTTCGCTCAGGACTACGTCGGCATCCCGCAGGGCACCGTCCGCGCCACCGTGCTGATCGAGACCATCACGGCCGCGTACGAGATGGAGGAGATCCTCTACGAACTCCGCGACCATGCCTCGGGGCTGAACGCCGGCCGCTGGGACTACCTGTTCTCCATCGTCAAGAACTTCCGTGACGGCGGCCCCAGGTTCGTCCTGCCGGACCGCAACGCCGTGACGATGACCGCCCCGTTCATGCGGGCGTACACCGAACTCCTCGTCCGCACCTGCCACAAGCGCGGTGCGCACGCCATCGGCGGCATGGCGGCCTTCATTCCGTCCCGCCGGGACCCCGAGGTCAACAAGGTGGCCTTCGAGAAGGTCCGCGCCGACAAGGACCGTGAGGCGAACGACGGTTTCGACGGCTCCTGGGTCGCCCACCCCGACCTGGTCCCGATCGCCATGGAGTCCTTCGACCGGGTCCTCGGCGACAAGCCGAACCAGAAGGACCGGCTGCGCGAGGACGTCCATGTCGAGGCCGCCGACCTGATCGCGGTCGACTCGCTGGACGCCAGGCCGACCTACGCCGGTCTGGTCAACGCCGTCCAGGTCGGCATCCGTTACATCGAGGCCTGGCTGCGCGGTCTCGGCGCGGTGGCCATCTTCAACCTCATGGAGGACGCGGCCACCGCGGAGATCTCCCGCTCACAGATCTGGCAGTGGATCAACGCGGGCGTCGAGTTCGAGAACGGCGAGAAGGCCACGCCGGAGCTGGCCCGCAAGATCGCCGCCGAGGAACTCGACGCCATCCGCGAGGAGACCGGCGAGCAGGCCTTCGCGGCCGGCCACTGGCAGCAGGCCCACGACCTGCTGCTCACCGTCGCCCTCGACGACGACTACGCGGACTTCCTCACGCTGCCCGCGTACCAGCAGCTGCGCGGCTGACCTTCACCTGCTCACTTGTCCGAGTGGCCCAGGGACTTCCCCGGGGCCACTCGGTCGCGTACGGCCTGCTTCACGGCCGTGGGCTCGGGGAACCCCTGTTCCCTGCGGTCCCAGACCACCTCGTCGTTCACGCGGACGACGAAGATCCCGCCCTTGCCGGGCTTCAGGGCCAGTTCGGTCAGCTCGGCCTCGAAGGTGGTCAGCAGCTCCTGCGCCAGCCAGGCCGCGCGGGGCAGCCAGCGGCATTGGGTGCAGTATTCGATCTCGACGCGCTGGCTGTCACTCATCCGAGGTGTACCGACCAATCCTGTTGAGCCGCGGGCTTGCCGTGCAGGTCGGGAACCTGCTTCAGCCAGGCCGGGCGTCCTTGCTGTGACCTGGCCGCGCGGGCGGCCTCCTCGGCCGCGAGCTGGTCGCGGCCCGGGAAATCGGTGGGGAGCCACTGCGCGGAGGCCCGGACCCTGGCC
Source organism: Streptomyces sp. NPDC051105 (assembly GCF_040682795.1). Lineage (NCBI taxonomy): Bacteria > Bacillati > Actinomycetota > Actinomycetes > Kitasatosporales > Streptomycetaceae > Streptomyces > Streptomyces sp. NPDC051105. The sequence goes on from NZ_JBFBBR010000001.1 coordinate 204,260, forward strand.
AGCAGATAGCCGACGTAGGCCGCACGCATCTCGTCGGGCGTGCCGAAGTCGGTGAGCCAGGCGTCCGGGACCTCGGCGAGGAGGTCCCGGAGCAGCTCCTCGGTCACCCGCGGCGCGAGTTCGGCGTCGGCGGCCCGGGTGTCGGGGCCGTACCGGCCGAGGGCGTGGTGGCGGAAGTCGTAGGCCTTCTCGGGTGCCGAGGTGTCCCAGCGGTGGTGGAAGACGAGGGCGGCGCCGTGGTCGATGAGCCACAGGTGCGCGGGCGCGGTGCCGAACGTCGGCCAGACCATGAGGTTGGAGCTGTGGACCGTACGGTCGACGTTGACGGTGAGCGCGTCCAGCCAGATGATCCGGCCGGCCTCCAGCGGGTCCACCGGGAAGACCTCGGCGATCTCCGGGGTGAAGTCCTTCGCGCCGGGCAGGAAGTCCATCCCGAGGTTCACCCCGGCGCTGGCCGCGTGCAGCTCGCGTACCTCCTGATGCGGCTCGTCCTCGGCGATCGCCGGGTCGAAGTGCACGAGCACCAGCTCCGGGAACCGCAGTCCCAGCGCCCGCGCCAGCTCCCCCACGACCACCTCGGCGACCAGCGCCTTGCGGCCCTGAGCGGAGCCGGTGAACTTGACGACGTAGGTGCCGAGGTCGTCGGCCTCGACGATGCCGGGTACGGAGCCACCAGAGCGCAGAGGAGCGATATATCGGGTGGCGCTCACCTCTCTCAGCATCTTCCAAGGCCCCATCGCTCGTTTGTCTTACATTCCACGGACACTCCACCGTGCTGCGATCCGGGCATGAACTGAGCATAGTGACCCGGCGTGACAGCCGGGCGGGAGTACCCGAGCCGTCGCGCCGTCATCACCCGGGACTCCGCTGCTGCTGGCGGCGGTGGAGTACGCCGACAAGGGTGACCAGGTCCGCGGCGCCCGCGGCGTCGTCCGCGCAGCGGGTGATCTGGAGAACGGCTGTCCGAACCGGAGTCCTACGCATCGCGCTGTACGACGATCATGGCCATGTCGTCGTGCAGCCGGCCGCCCGTGTACGCCCGGACGTCCGTGGCGAGCTGCTCGACGAGCGGACCGGGCGCCTTGTCCGCCCAGGCCGTGGCGCGCTCGGCGAGCGGATAGAAGTCGCCGTCGGCGTTCCGCGCCTCGCTGACGCCGTCGGTGTACAGGACCAGCCTGTCGCCGTGCTCGAACGGGAAGGTCGCCGGTACGTAGCGGGCGCCGGCACTGTCCGTGCTGTCCGCGTCGGCGGGCCACACGCCGAGACCGAGCGGCGGCGACGGCTCGGGAACCGGCAGCGCCAGCGCCGTCCTGGCGCGACCGCGCAGCAGCAGGGGTGGCGGGTGCCCGCAGCTGATCAGATGCACCACGGGCTCGTCGTCCGGGATGTCCAGGACGGCGGCGGTCACGAAGCGCTCGGCGGCGTCCTCCTTGGGCTCCGAGAACTCCGCGAGCCCCCACCGGACGGCGTCCTCGATGTAGGCGACCAGCTCCGGCAGCGGGATCCGGCGGTGTGCGGCGGCCCGGAAGGCGCCCAGCACGATCGCCGTGTCGCTGATGGAGGGGAGTCCCTTGCCCCGGACGTCCCCGATGAGCAGCCGCGTGGAGCCGGGGATCCGGGCGGCCGCATACAGGTCGCCGCCGATGGTCGCGTCGGCTTCGGCGCTGCGGTACTGCGAGGCGAGAGTGACAGGTCCGGCCCGCTGCGGCAGTGGCCGCAGGACGACGCGCTGGGCCGCGTCGGACACCCAGCGCACCCGGGCGAGCTCGCGTTCACGCCGGTCCCGCATGCCGGTGAAGAGGACGAGGAACGCGCAGACGGCGACAAGGGCGGAGAGCTCGACGAGGACGCTCTCGGTGGTCAGTGACCGTCGCTCCACGCCCGCGGAGACCAGGGCGAGGACCGCCAGCGCCCCGATCAGCGCGGTGGCGCGCGGCCCGGCGCCGACCGCGGTGACCGCCACGGCGACGACGAGGAGGTGGGCGAGATGGATGTCGGGCGGCAGGAACCCGTCGGCCACCGGGATCGCGATGATCAGCAGGAGGGGTCCGACCAGCCACAGAGGTCGCGCCGAACGGCGCCAGGTCCGCAGGGTCTCGACCACAGTTGCGGTGATCATCGCAGCGCTCACGTCGTGCTCCGGTGCTCGTCGTCCTTCCGCCCCAACACATGGCGACATGTCCCCCATTCCCGGGCACAGCCTCCTGTGATCATTCGGCGGGAAATCGGTCGCCGAACATCGGTCCTCCGCTCACGGACTCCGGTGGGGTCGCCTCTTCCTCCCAGACATCCCAGTGCTCGGCGAGCTTGCCGTCCTCGACACGGACCACGTCGGCGACCACCGAGGCGGCGGGAGCGCCACGGCCGGCGCAGCGGCCGTACAGCATGAGGTGGTAGTCGCCTTCGGCGATCACGAACTGGGTCTCGTAGCGGAGGGTGTCGGGGAGAGCCCGGACCAGAACGAAAAGACCCTCGCGACCGGGAGGGATATGCGAGGTGCCCCAGGACGAGGACGCGCCCCTGCTCGACCGCGCCCTGGCCCGCAGCGGCAGCGACCCGCGTCCGTACAGCACGGGAGGACGGCTCCGTCCGGACGAACGCCGGGACGGAGCCGTCGGAACGCCGGGACGGAGCCGTCGGGCCGCGCCAGGGGTGCTCAGTGGCCGGCGTCTCCGCCCCGGCTCTCGACGCGGAAGCCGAACGGCACCGTTCCCGGGTCGAGGGCGCTGATCCCGCCGTCCACCGTGAGGGTCGCGCCGTTGACGAACGAGGCCGCGGGCGACAGCAGCCAGCCGATAGCCTCGGCGACCTCGGCCGGGTCGCCGGGGCGGGCGCTGGGCACCAGCCGCGTGGCCTGCGTGTACGCCTCCTCGACCCCGCCGGCCATGCCCTCCTCCGCCGCGAACCGGGCCATCCGCCCGTCGGCCATCTCGGTGCGGACCCAGGTGGGGCACACGGTGTTGGCCCGTACCCCCCGGCTGCCGTAGTCGACGGCCACCGAGCGGCACAGCTGGAGGAGCGCGGCCTTCGAGGTGGCGTACGCGGCGTTGCCCCACCCGTTGCGCAGCGCCGCGACCGAGGCGACCGCGACCACCGCGCCGCGGGCCTGGATCAAGTGCGGCAGGGCCGCGCGGAGGGTCAGGAAGGGGCCGGTCAGGTTGGTGCGCAGCACCTCGTCCCAGGTCTCGTCCGAGAGGTCCCCGACCGCGCCGCTGCGGCCGATGCCCGCGTTGAGGACCAGTCCGTCGAGCCTGCCGTAGCGGGTGACCGCGGTGTCGATCAGGTCCTGGACCCCCGCCGGGTCCGAGAGGTCGCCGGGGTGCGCCAGGGCGCCGGTCTCGTCGGCCAGTCGCCGCAGCGGCTCGGGCCGCCGCCCGCCGATGACGACCTGGTGCCCGGCGGCCCGCAGCAATCGGGCGGTGGCGGCACCGATGCCGGTTCCGCCTCCCGTGATGACGACAACATGCGTGTCGGCCATGGCCGTTGGGGCTCCTCACCTGCCGGGGATCGGGCACCATGATCCTAGGCGGATCCACCGGGCCGCTTCCCGACCGCCACGACTTCAGGCCAAGGGGTTCGGCAACGGCAGATAGCGCGCGTCGGCGCCGTCCGCCCCGGTCCAGCGCAGCAGCAGGTTCGTCTTGCCCGGCAGGGTCGGCGACGCCAGCAGCGCGGCCACCTCCGGAAGTGGATGCCGTGCCAGCTCCCGGCGGGCCGCGGGCCATGGATCGAACCCGGGGTGGTGCTCGGCGAGCGCGGCGGCGACCTCGAGCAGATGGTTGACGACCAGGCAGTACACCAGCCGCTCCCACCCGGCGGCCCGCTCCACGTCGGCCAGCAGTTTGACGCCCTCGGCGTCCCGGTACAGCGCCTGCACCGGCGTACCGTCCGCGTCGACGGCGACCAGCGTGTTCTGCAGATGCGCTTCGAGGACGACGCCGTGGTCGGCGAAGGCCGTGAGCGCCGGGGGTACGACCGCGCGCAGGTACGCCTGCCACCAGGCTGCCGGCTCCGCCGCCGCGGCCAGGGGGCTGCCGTCGAAGCCCTCCACCAGACCGGCCGCGAGCAGCGGGGTCGCCCCGGGCGGCAGAGATCCGCGCAGCCCGTCCCGGACGACGACCGCGAGTTCCTCGAAGGCGAAGCGGGCGGTGCGGTAGCCGTGGTCGCCGAGCCAGGCCGCGGGCCCGCCCATCGCCGCGAAGGCGGCGGTCGCGGCCGAGTCCGTACGGCGCAGTTTCCGCAGGTCGTGCGCCCACAGCCGGCGGATGTCGTTGGTGATCCGGACGTCCAGGCTGAACTTCAGGAAGAGATCGCGCTCCGGCTCGTAGACCGTGCGGATCGCGGCCGTCGGCCAGACCGCGAAGTCGGTCTCCCGCAGTCGTACCAGCCGTCCGTCGGCGAAGGCCGGGGCCAGGTCACGGGCGGCCAGGTCGAGCTGCCAGGGGTGGGCCGGCAGCAGCCGGTAGCCCGGCGGTGCGGCGGCCAGCGCGTCCAGCGCCGATGTGTCGCCCTCCTCGGCCACCTGGTCCGCGCGCACCCCGAGCAGCACCAGCGGGAACCGGGCGTGCGCCTCGGGCGCGTACGGCAGCCAGGCGGTGACCGGGCCGCCGCCGCGGGCCTTCGGGGCAGGGTGGTAGGGATGGCCGGTGATGAGGGACTGCTCCGAGCGCAGATACGGGTCGTCGGGCGCCGTCGCCCGGGCGCGTGCCGTGAGCAGCGCGGCGACCGCGTCCCGGCTGTCGATCATCTCGGCCGGCAGGTCGTCGTTGGACAGCCCGGTGTGCGCGCGCAGCTCCTCGGCGACGAGTTTCACCAGCTCGGTGTGGCCGATGCGGTGCCAGCGGCCGGCCGCGTACACCTCGGGCGCGGCGGGCCGGCGCGTGCCGCGCACCCGCAGCAGCCGGCCGCCGCCGGGCAGCCGGTAGACCCGCGGTTTCCCTTGCCCGGCGTCCGGGGGCGGCCCGTCCCCGGTGTCCGGGAGCGGGCCGTCCCCGGTGTCCGGGAGCGGCTCGGCCACCTCTCGCAGCAGGCAGTTGAGCAGGGGCGCGGCAGCGTACGCGTCGGCGCGCTCGCCGATGCCGTCGCCGGGGGGCATGAGATCCACGCGTTCCATTCGTTCGCTACGTCCACACAGTCCGATCACGATCAGTGTGTCTGCGTCCACACCGTCCGATCACGATCAGTATGTCTGCCGTCATCAGCCATCATGACCGTCGACCCCGTCTCCGAGGAGCCCTCCCGTGCACCGTCCCTCCCCCATCGAGACACAGCTCGCGACGGAGCTGGCCGAGGCGCGACCGGACCTGGTGTCCGGGTACACGGCCGAGCTGCCCGGTGCACGGGCGGCGGTGCTGACCCGGCTGTGGCGGGCGCTCGCGCACGAGCCGCTGCCGTGGGTGGCGCGCCGGGTGCGCGGGGCGCACAGCCTGGCCCTGTGGCTGGCCGACGGGCGCGCGCTGCACGGCCCGCGCGCGGATCCGTACGCCACCGACGCGTATGTGACCGCCGTACGTCTGGACGGGGTGTCGTACGACGATCCGGCGCGGTTGATGACCGATCTGGGGTGGCCGCACTCGGCGGGGTTCGCGGCCGAACTGGGGCACAGTGCCGCCTCGTTGGCGCTCTCGCGGGCGGACCGGGAGTTCCCTTCGAAGGAGTGGCCCGGGCAGGACTGGGAGTGGGAGCAGCGAGTGGTCGACGGGCATCCCTTCCACCCCAACTGCCGTTCCCGGCCCGGCTTCTCGGCGGCGGAGCAGCTCGCGTACGCGCCGGAGCACCGGCCGGTGGTACGGCTGGAGACGGTCCCGGTGGCGGCCGGGGACTGTCTGCTGACCGGCGAGTGGCCGGACGAACTCCGGGATGCGGGGCGGCTGCTGATCCCGGTGCATCCGTGGCAGACCGCCCATGTCCTCAAGGGCGGCCCCGGTGAGCCCTGGCGGACCGCACACCCCCTGATGTCCCTGCGCACCCTCGCCCTCCCCGAGGGACCGCATGTGAAGACCGCGCTGAGCGCCCGGCTGACCTCGTCCGTCCGGGACATCTCGGCGTACTCCGTCGACGCGGCCATGACCCTGTCGTCCTTCGCGACGGACCTGGCGTCCCGCACGGACGGGCTCCTGCACATCACCCGCACCCTGGGCGCGGCGACCGCCGACTCCCCCGATCTGGCGGCGGTGTTGCGCGAGTCGCCCGAGGTGTACGCGGCGCCGGGCGAGCGGGTTCTGCCGGTGGCCGCGCTGGCCGGCACCGCGCTGCCCGCATCGCCGTCCTGGCTGGCCGGGTTCACCCGGCTCGCCCTGACCGTGGGGCTGCGGCTGCTGGACCTCGGCGTGGCCCTGGAGGCGCACGGCCAGAACCTGCTGGTGGTGCTGTCCGGGAGCGGTGCGCCGCTGCGGCTGGTCTACCGCGACCTGGCCGACATCCGCCTCAGCCCGGCTCGTCTGAACCGGCACGGCATCACCCCGCCCGCGCTGACGGGACGCCTGGTCACGGACGACGAAACGACGCTGCGCCGCAAGCTGTTCGGCTCCCTGGTCGCGGGCGCCCTGGCGGGCACGGCGGGTTCGGGTCCGGCCCTGGCGACGGCTCTGGAGACGGCCGTACGGGACCTTCCCGCCACCCCCGACCTGACGGCCCTCCTCGAAGGCCCGCTGCCGGCGAAGGCGTTGACGCTGATGCGGCTGTCGCCCGAGGCGCCCGGGGACCAGTGGGCGGCACTGCCGAATCCGCTCGCCGACGGGCGGTGAGCGCTCACCGGCCCACCCGCCACCCTCTGTTGGCCTGCCGGCCGCTCGCGGGTCGGCGTCCGGACCTCGTTTTGGAGCCCGGCGCCTCTGATCAATAGGATCCGCCGATGATCAGAACACAACGGACGGCGGCAGGAGTCTGCGCTCTGCTCGCCGCCCTGGCGGCCGGGATCGCGTTCCCCGGCGGAGCGGTCGCCGACGAGACGGACGAGACGGGCCAGGCCGCTCCCAAGGTGGAGCTGGTGCTGGACGTCAGCGGTTCCATGCGAGCGTCGGACATCGACGGCGGGACGCGGATGGCGGCGGCCAAGCAGGCGTTCAACGAGGTGCTGGACGCGACACCCGAAGGGGTCCAGCTCGGCATCCGCACACTGGGCGCCAACTACGCCGGAAACGACAAGAAGACCGGCTGCAAGGACACCGCGCAGCTCTACCCGGTCAGCACCCTGGACCGCACCGAGGCGAAGACCGCCGTCGCCACGCTCACGCCGACCGGGTGGACCCCGATCGGCCCCGCGCTGCTCAAGGCGGCCGACGATCTCGAAGGCGGTACCGGGACCCGCCGTATCGTCCTGATCAGCGACGGCGAGGACACCTGCCAGCCGCTGGACCCGTGCGAGGTGGCCCGCGAGATCGCCGCCAAGGGCGTCGGGCTGACCATCGACACGCTCGGCCTGGTGCCGGACGCCAAGACCCGGGACCAGCTGAGCTGCATCGCGGACGCGACCGGCGGCACCTACACCTCCGTCCAGCACAAGGAGGAACTGACCGACCGGGTCGGGCAGTTGGTTCACCGGGCCGCCGATCCGGTGGTCACGCCGGTGGCCACGGACGGTACCGGCCAGTGCTCCTCGGCGCCCGCGCTGAAGTCGGGGCTGTACACCGACCGCGAGGAGTTCGGGCAGCAGCGCTGGTACAAGGTCGACGTCGACCCGGGCCAGGAGCTGCGGGCTTCGGTCAGCGTCGCCGCCGATCGGGCCGTCAACCCGGACTACGGGGTGCTGCTGCGCGCGGTGACCGTGCACGGACGCGAGATCGTGCGCGGCGAGGCGTCGGGCACCGGCCGGACCGACGTCATCTCGACCGGCCTGCGGTACCCGAAGGCCGAGAGTGACGACGACGAGGACACCACCCCGGAGACCGTCTGTCTCCAGGTGACCAACTCCTTCTCGGCCACGTCCGGCGTGAAGACCAGCCCCGGTCTGCCCGTCGAGCTGACGGTGGACGTGGTGGACGGGCCGTCGAAGGCGTCCGACGTCGCCTCCTTCGGTCTCGGCCGCGGTTGGTGGCTGCTCGGGGCGCTGGTGCTGACCGGCTTCCTCGCGGGTCTGGTGTGGGGCTGGGTGTCGCGCTGGCGGGTAGCGGTCTGGAGGACCAACTGATGTCGATCACACGTGTGTTGAGCGCGGCCCTGCTGGCGGTGGGCCTGGCCGCGGGTCCGGCGGTCGCCGACGACGCCTCGCCCTCCCCCAGTGCCTCGGAGGACAGCGGCGCGCCCACCCAGGCGGGCACGTCCTTCCGTACGGCGACCGAACTCGACCAGGGACAGCAGGCCACCGCCAGCGGATCGACGGGCGACTACCTGTACTGGTCGTTCCCCGCCGACACCGGCCAGCGCCCCGACGTCAAGGCCACGGTGAAGCTGCCCGACTCGCACGCGGCGCAGACGTGGCAGATCGACGTGTACGACGGGCTTCGGCGCCGCCAGGCCTGCCAGTACGGCGCGGCGACCCGCACCGCCGGACAGGGCACCGCGTCGGTACAGCTGGCCTGTGTGATGCGCACCGTCCGGGGCTGGTCGGAGCCGTGGGCCAACGACCCGCTGCCCGGCACGTACTACGTCCGGCTGACGGTGGTGGACCTCGGCAACGCGGACCTCGGCCAGCCGGTGAGCGCCGAGGTCCGGGTGGACTCCAAGGACATCGGCGGTTCGGCGGCGGTGGACGGTTCGCTGGCGAAGCCGCTGGTCCCCGGCATCGCGGTCAGCTCTGAGAAGAGCGACGACGACAGCAAGGCGGCGGTGCTCTCCAGCTTCGGTTCGGACGACGGCTGGTCCTCCGGCTGGTGGACCGACCGCTGGGTGTGGACCGGGATCGGCGGAGTGCTGGCCGCGCTGGCAGGCATCGGCGGATACGCGCTGACCCGGGGGGCGGGACGGCCGTACCGGGTGCCGCCGGGCGCCTGACCTGACGTGTTCCGGTGACCGGGCCCCCGTTCGCGGCGGGCCCGGTCGCCGTTTCAGGCGTCCCGCAGCCGCTTGGCGAGCGCGCCGTCCCCGGTCACCGTCACCCGCCCGGCCCGGACCGCGTCCGCCAGGCCCAACTCCCCCCGGGCCAGGGAAGTGCACGTCCCGGCGTCGAGCACGAGCCGTGCGTCGGGTTCGCGCGGGGCGGGACCGTCGCCGTACACCGGGCCGTCCTCCGCGCCGGCGTACAGATGGAAGTCGCCCTCCCCCAGCCGGACTTCGACCAGCCCCTCGCCGTCCAGGGCCCGCAGCAGCGGCAGCGCGAACCAGTGGGCGCGGACCGCGTCGGTGGGCCGGCGCTCGCCCAGCTCGGGCTCCCCCCAGCTCCCCAGCGCCTGGATCACCGGGAGCAACCCTCTTCCGCGCTCCGTGAGTTCGTAGACGTACGCCGCAGCCGGCGGGGGCAGCCGCCGCCGGGTCGTGACCCCGTCCCGCTCCATGTCCTTCAGCCGGGAGGCGAGGACGTCCGTGCTGACCCCCGGCAGATCCGCGTGCAGGTCGGTGTAACGGCGGGGACCGGCGAGCAGCTCCCGGACGATCAGCAGGGTCCAGCGGTCGCCCACCACGTCTAGGGCGCGGGCCGCGGAACAGTACTGGTCGTAGCTTCGGCGAGGTGACATGCGACGCAGTCTAGACAAGATGTTGGACTTTCCAAGCTGCTACTTGGTAAAACCAAGCATCACGAGTTTCCGGAGGGGCGCATGGAGTTCCGGCAGTCCAACAAGCTCAGCGAGGTCTGTTACGAGATCCGCGGGCCGGTGATCGAGCACGCCAACGCGCTGGAGGAGGCGGGCCACAGCGTGCTGCGCCTGAACACCGGCAACCCCGCGGTGTTCGGTTTCGAGGCGCCGGAGGAGATCCTCCAGGACATGATCCGGATGCTCCCGCAGGCACACGGCTACACGGACTCGCGCGGCATCCTCTCCGCCCGCCGGGCCGTGGCCCAGCGCTACCAGGCGCTCGGCCTGGAGGTCGGCGTCGACGACGTCTTCCTCGGCAACGGCGTCTCCGAGCTGGTCTCCATGGCCGTACAGGCGCTGGTGGAGGACGGCGACGAGATCCTGATCCCCGCCCCGGACTTCCCTCTCTGGACGGCCGTGACCACCCTGGCGGGCGGCAAGGCGGTGCACTACCTCTGCGACGAACAGGCGGACTGGTACCCGGACCTGGCCGACATGGAGTCGAAGATCACGGACCGTACCAAGGCCGTGGTCATCATCAACCCCAACAACCCGACCGGCGCCGTCTACCCGAAGGAGATCATCGAGGGCATCCTCGACCTGGCCCGCCGGCACGGCCTGATGGTCTTCGCGGACGAGATCTACGACCAGATCCTGTACGACGACGCCGTCCACCACTCGGCCGCGGCCCTCGCCCCCGACCTGGTCGTTCTCACCTTCTGCGGCCTGTCGAAGACCTACCGGGTGGCCGGCTTCCGCTCCGGCTGGCTGGTGGTCACCGGCCCCAGGCAGCACGCCAAGGACTACCTGGAGGGCCTCACCATGCTGGCCTCCATGCGGCTGTGCGCCAACGCGCCCGCCCAGTACGCCATCCAGGCCGCGCTCGGCGGCCGCCAGTCCATCCGCGAACTCGTAGCCCCCGGGGGCCGGTTGCACGAGCAGCGCACGGTGGCCTGGGAGAAGCTGAACGAGATCCCCGGCGTGAGCTGCGTCAAGCCCAAGGGCGCCCTGTACGCCTTTCCGCGGATCGATCCCAAGGTGCACCCGATCCACGACGACGAGAAGTTCGTCCTGGACCTGCTCCTCCAGGAGAAGATCCAGGTCGTTCAGGGCACCGGCTTCAACTGGCCCAGCCCCGACCACTTCCGCATCCTCACTCTCCCGCACGCTGACGACCTGGAGACCGCGATCGGCCGGATCGGGCGGTTCCTGAGCGGATACCGGCAGTAGGGCCGTGCCCGGGCCTGGCAACCCGAGTGGCGGGTAAGACGCGGACCGTGGTGGCGTGGACGGCGGGGCGGCCGTTCGTCTGGGTGGACGACATGGTCACCGACCTGGACGTCCGCCATGGCGCCGAGCACCACGAGGGCCCCGCGTTACTCCTTCCGGTCGACCCCCGCCACGGCCTTCGGGCGCGTGAGTTCGCCGAACTGGAACGGTGGGCTCATAGCCTCTGACGTATGGCTGATGTCTTTCTCGTCCGGCACGGTGAGACCGAGTGGTCGCGGTCCGGGCGGCATACCGGGTGGACCGACGTGCCCCTCACCGAGCACGGGCGGGAGGAGGCGCGGCGGCTGGTGCCGCTGATCCGGTCGCATCGCATCGGCGCCGCCTTCGTCAGCCCGCTCCAGCGCGCCCGGGAGACCGCCGAGCTGATCGGCGTGCCCGACGCCCGGATCGACGCCGACCTGCGGGAATGGGACTACGGCGGCTACGAGGGCGTGACCACCGTGGAGATCCAGCGCACCCGGCCGGGGTGGTTCCTCTTCAGCGACGGGGTCGTGCCCGGCCCGCCGGAGCACCCCGGGGAGACCCCGGAGCAGGTCGGCGAGCGGGCCGACCGGATGCTGTCCAAGGTCGAAGCGGCCCTCGCCAACACGGAGGGGGTCGTGCTGCTGGTGGCCCACGGCCACTTCCTGCGCGTCCTCACCGCCCGCCGCCTGGGCCTGCCCCCCTCCGACGGCGCCCTCTTCCAGCTGGCGACCGGAACGCTGTGCCGCCTCGGCACGGAACACGACCGCCCGGTGATCGCGGGGTGGAACATCCGGCCGAGCGAGCCGAGGAACGACTGAGAGAGCGGCGCTGGGGGCGGGCGACTGCGGGAGGGCGGCCGGCAGCGGGCAGCGGGCAGCGGGCAGCGGGCGCCCATCGGCCGGCGGCCGGAGATGCGCGACCGGCGGCCGGCGACTGGCGGCTGACCGCTGACCGCTGACCGCTGGCGGCTGGCGGCTGGCGGCTGGCGGCTGGGGATCTTCGTGCGGGCGGGTGTCGGTGGGCAGACGTAGCCTTCGGTAGGTGGGTCCGTGCGGGTCGTTCGGATCGGTTTCCGGGAGGGGACGCGCTGTGAGTCGACCGCCCACCGCCGCACAGCGGCGGGTCATCGATGCCGCCGATCCGGTCAGCGGGCGGCTGCGGGGTACGGAGGCGCAGTTGGCGGCGCTGGTGAAGCGGGGGCTCGCCTTTCGGCATCCGCGGTCGCCGCACGACCACTTCCTGACGCCTGCGGGCCATCGGATGCGGGAGGCGGCGGCTCCGCGGCCCCCGGCGTTGGCACCGGCGGGGGCACCGGCCGAGCCGGACGGCGGGGTGTTCGCCGCCCGTGTCGGCGGTGAGGAGGCCGTCGACGACGGGCCCGCCCGCGCGCGTGAGGTGCACAGCGCCTGGCAGGGGCTCCTGGAGCTGCGCCGGATGACCAACCCCGACGGCGCCACGGACCGGCCGTGCGGCTGGGAGCGTACGCATCTGGTGCGGGCCGCCGCGCTCGCCCTGGAGGCGGCCGGGCACCCGCCCGAGGGGCCGGACACCGCCGGCTACCGGGTGCGGGCCACTCCGCAGCCCGAGGCGGTCGCCGTGTACGCGCCGGAGGGCGAGCCCCTGCGGGCGTGCGCGGACACCCTGGAGCGGGCGGGGTGGCAGACCGGCGAGTACACGGAGCCACGGACTCGAACGCGCTATCTACTGGCATCGCCGCGCCGGGTGTGACGGGCGTGCCAGGATGCCGACACAGGATCAGTGCGTCGTACACGAGACGTCGTACACGAGACGTCGTACACGAGACGTCGTACACGAGAAGGGGAAGTCGTGAGCGAACCGTATTCCGTCCGCGTCACGGTCCGTGGCTACGAGACCGATGTGCAGGGCCATCTGAACCAGGCGGTGTACATCAACTACGCCGAGCACGCCCGCTGGTCGCTGCTCCAGGCGGCCGGGGTCACGCAGTCCGAGCTGATCGGGCGGGGCGTAGGCCCGGTGGGGCTGGAGACGACCATCCGTTACAAACGGGAGCTGCTCGCCGGTGACGAGGTGGACGTGACCTGCGTGTTCGAGTGGAACGGGGGGAAGACGTTCCGGATACTCCAGTCGATAACCAAGGTGGACGGCACACTGGCCGCCGAGGTCGAGTCGGTCGGCGGGCTGCTGGACCTCAAGGCCCGTCGGCTGGTCGCCGATCCGCGCGAGGTCTTCAAGGAACTCACCTCGACTCCGGACCTGTTCGGCTTCTGAGGGTCCGGCGGACCGCCCCCACCCGGTCCCACTCCGTGTACCCCGACTACACCGTCAACGCCGCCTACACGTCGAGCAGTTCGGGCTGGTGCTCGGCGTCGTAGGCCGCCCGCGCCTGCGCGATGTAGCCGCGGTTGCGCTCGGCCCAGTCGGTCAGCCGCTGCAGCGTCTCGTGCAGTTCCAGGGCCACCGGGGTGAGTCCGTACTCCACCCTCGGGGGCACGGTCGGGTACACCGTGCGGGTCACCAGCCCGTCGCGCTCGAGGTTGCGCAGGGTGAGGGTCAGCATCCGGCGGCTGATGCCCTCGATACCGCGCTCCAGCTCGGTGAAACGGATGGGGCCGTACGAAGCCGCGACCAGGATCTGGACGCTCCATTTGCCGGCGACCCTGTCAAGAACCTCGCGGACCGGGCAGGCATCCGCGTTCACTGCCTGGACGGTTACACCGGTGTTCCTCTGGGACATCGAGCTGCCTCCTTACGTCTCCCCCCATGGTCACTCACCATGAACTCCGTTACAAGTCGTGCACCTTGCGCACGATCGGTTCCTGTTCAGCTGCCTGGTGAGTTTCTACGGCGATTACGGAGGCCTGAGGCCATGTCGACCACGACCGATACACCCAAGCCGACACCGGCGGCCCCGGTGGCACTCCCACGAACATACCCCCGTTGGGCGTCCCTCGCCGTTCTGTGCGCGGGAACCCTGATGACCGTCCTCGACGGCAACATCGTCACCGTGGCGATGCCGGCCATCCAGCGCGACCTGGGTTTCAGCGGTCCCGGGCTGGCCTGGGTCGTCAACGCGTATCTGATCCCGTTCGGCGGGCTGCTCTTGCTGGCGGGGCGTCTCGGCGACCTGCTGGGCCGCAAGCGGATGTTCACGACGGGCCTTGCGCTGTTCACGGTCGCCTCCTTGCTGTGCGCGATGGCGACCGGGCAGGGGGTGCTGATCGCGGCGCGGGCGATGCAGGGCGTGGGCGGCGCGATGACCTCCGCGGTAGTGCTCGGCATGCTGGTCGCCCTCTACCCGGAGCCGCGTGAACAGGGCCGGGCCATCGCGGCGTTCAGCGCGGTCGGCGCGGCGGGCGGGGCGCTCGGCACCTTCCTCGGCGGGGCGCTCACCCAGGCACTGAGCTGGCACTGGATCTTCCTGATCAACCTGCCGACAGGGCTGGCCGCCTGGTTCGCGGCCAGCCGGATCCTCGCCCCGGAGCGGGGCGCCGGCCTGCGCCAGGGCGCCGACTTCCCGGGCGCCGCGTTGGTCACCGGCGCCCTGATGCTCACGGTCTACGTCATCGTCGGCGCCGGGGACCGCGGCCCGCTCGCCACCCTCCTCCTGACGGCCCTGGCAGTCGCCCTGCTGGCGGCGTTCACCCTCCGCCAGGCACGCGCCCAGCGCCCGTTGCTGCGTCTGCGGCTGCTGCGCTCCCGGCTGCTCGCGGGCGCCAACGCCGTACAGGTGCTGATGATCGCGGCGATGTACGGCTTCCAGTTCCTCGGTGCGCTGTACCTCCAACGCGTCCTCGGCTACGGCGAGTTGGCGACCGGCACCGCCTTTCTGCCGGCTCCGGTCGCGATCGGGGTGCTGATGCTGGGGCTGTCCGCGCGGACGGTCGCCCGCTACGGCGCGTACCGCGTCCTGCTCTGCGGTCTGGTGCTGATCACCGCCGGGATGGCCCTGTTGAGCCGGGTGCCGGTCGACGCCTCCTACGCCGTCGACGTGCTGCCGCCGCTGCTGCTGCTCGCCGCGGGGTTCGCCGCGGCGATGCCGGCGCTGACCGGGCTCGCGATGTCCGGGGCGCGCGAGGAGGACGCGGGCCTGGCGTCCGGGCTGTTCAACACCACGCAGGTGGTGGGCGGTTCGCTGGGGCTCGCGGTACTGAGCACCCTGGCGGCGAGCCGCACCGGCGGACTCCTCGACCGGGGTGCGGAATTGATCCCCGCGACGGCGGAGGGCTACCGGCTGGCGTTCCGGGCGGGGACCGGAATCGCGGTGGCCGCCCTGGTGCTGGCGACGGCGGTACTACGACCGCGGAACCGGTGAGCCGGCACCACGGCAGTACCGGTGAGCCGGCACCGCCGCAATACCGGTGAGCCGGTCCCGCAGCCGTACCGATGGGCCGGCGTCGCAGCCGTACCGGAGAGCCGGCGTCGCGGCCGCCGAGGCCCCTGGGCCGCAGCGTGTCTCGACTCAACTCGCCTCGAAAAGGTCCTTGTTGTCCTCGGCCCAGGCGCGGAAGGTCCGGGCCGGGCGGCCCAGCACCTCGGCCACGTCCTCGGTGACCAACGCGTTGCCTCCGGCGCGGACGAACGCCACGCCGGTCAGGACGCCTTCCGCCCGGCTCCCCTCCATCCCCCAGGCCGTACGCAGGAAGTCGCGGGTCTCGTCCGGGGACAGGTCCCGGGTGGGGACCGGGCGGCCGAGGACCTCGGCGAGCACGGTGGCCTGGCCGGGCACGGTGATCGCCTCGGGGCCGGTCAGGACGTACGTCCGCCCGGCGTGCCCGGCGTCCAGCAGGGCCCGCACCGCCACCTCGGCGATGTCGCGCGGGTCGATCACGCCCGAGGCGCCGTCCCCGGTCATGTTGGGCACCGGCTGGTCCGCCCGGAGCGCTTCCCTCCAGGTCAGCGTGTTGGAGGCGAACGACGACGGCTGGAGCACCGTCCAGGCGAGCCCGCTGTCCCGCACCGCCCGCTCGCCGTCGACGTGCCACTGCGCGGAGGGGCCCGAAGCCGGGTCGCCGGTGAAGACGGCGGAGAGCTTCACCAGCCGTTCCACTCCCGCGGTCCGCGCCGCGGCGACCAGCGCCGCGTCCTCTCCCGCGTCGGGGCCGGGCGGCCTGAGCAGGAACGCGGCCCTGGCACCGGCCAGCGCGGCGTCCAGGGAGGCAGGGTCGCCGTAGTCCCCGCGCACCACCTCCACCCCCGCGGGCACCCGCGCCTTCGCCGGGTCCCGGGTGAGCGCGCGCACCTTCGTACCGCGCTCGGCCAACTGCCGTACGACGTCCCTACCGATGGTGCCCGTGGCACCCGTCACCAGAATCATGTGGCCCACGATGGGCGTGCCCGGGCGGCCGGCTCTTGGAAATTCCGGCACGGCCGACCCGCCAGGGCGGTGGCGCGGGTCGCTTACCGTGGAAGCGTGCCGATGACCATCGCCCAGTCGCTTCCGACTCCGCCCGAGGGGCTGCGCCCGTGGGTCACCGAGGTACGGACCATGTCCTTCACCGAGCCGCCCGAGGGGACGTTCGTCCAGTTGCCGGACGCCGTGACCAAGGTGGTGCTGCGGGTGACGGGGGACGGCCGGCGTGACGTCCTGGCCATCGGGCCGCGGGTGCGGGCGACCTACCACGCGGGCAAGTCCCATATCTCGTGTGTGGAGTTGCGCCTCGCTCCGGGAACCGCCCGGCCCCTGCTGGGTGTTCCGGCCGCGGGGCTGGTCGGCCGCGTGGTGCCGCTGGACGACCTGCCGGGCGGGGCGGCCCGCCGGTTCGCCCGTGAGGTGCGGTGGCTGGACCCTCGGGAGGCGCTGCCGCGTATCACCGAGGTACTGCCCGGGATGCTGTCGGAGCAGTCGGATCCGGCCCGGACGGCGCTGCTGCGGTCGGGCGTCGAGGCGTTGTCGGTGCGGCTGGACCGGGCGCCCGCCCAGGTGCGGGACGTGGCCCGGGAACTGGCGGTCAGCGAACGCCAGTTGCGGAACCTGTTCACCGACGGCATCGGTGTCTCCCCGAAGCACTACGCCCGTATCGACCGCGTCCGCACGCTCGCCGCCCGGGCGGGCAGCGCGGCCTGGTCCGAACTGGCCGCCGCTACCGGCTACTTCGACCAGTCACACATGACGACCGACTTCCGCGCCCTGATGGGCGTTCCGCCCCGCTCGTACATGACCGGCCGGCTCCCCGCGCTCAGCCCCTGCCAGTCAGTCCGGGGCGCAGGCTGAATTCGGCTGCGCGGCGGCCGCCGGCGCGCGGGACGCCGGCGGATTCACCCCGGCGCACCCGGCAGAGCGCCGGCAGTACGCGGGGACGGTCGAAGCCCCGGGTGAGACGGCGCAGGAGCAGGACCACGAGGAGGGTTGCGGCGGCCAGGCCCAGGTACTTGGCCGCACCGTAGTCGTGTGCCGCCGGGTCGGGACCCTGTGCCCAGCCGAAGGCCACCGGGAGCAGCGAGACGCCGATGAGGGTGATGACCGTGCCGGTGACGACGGGCGGGAAGAACCGGACCGCCTTGCTGAAGGAGGGGGCGGCGAGGAAGCCGAGGAGTCCGGCGACGATCACCGCGCCGAAGATGACCGGCAGGGCGTCGGACTTGTCGTGGGTGGAGGCGGCGATCGCGGTCATCGGGGCGACCCCGGCGAAACCGAGGGGGGCGACGGGTGACCGTTCCTGGGCGCGCGCGAGGAAGCACGCGCCCAGGAGACGGCCGCCGTGCACCCCGCTGGGGTCCACGGCTGCCGGCCGGGAGCCGTCCCTCCTGGCCGGAGCTGAAGTGCCGTACCGCTGAAGTGCCGTACCGCTGAAGTGCCCTACCGCTGAAGTGCCCTACCGCTGAAATGCCGTACCGCGGTTCCGGACCTCAAGTGCCGTACGGATAGACGCAGTTACTGTGCGGCGATGTGGGCCAGCCGCTGGGCCTCGGCCCGCGTGGAGCGGGCGATCGCGTCCTCGTCGACGTGCAGCAGGCGGTTGTCCCCGACGATCTGACGGCCGTTCACGAAGGAGGCCGTGACCGGGGCGGCCGCGCCGAAGACCAGGGCGGTCACCGGGTCGGCGATGGAGGCGTGGGCGAGGGTGTCCAGCTTCCAGAGCACCAGGTCGGCGAGCTTGCCGGGTTCCAGGGAGCCGATCTGGCTTGCACGGCCGAGGACCTGGGCGCCGCCGTAGGTGCCGAGGCGCAGCGCCTGGCGGGCGTTGAGGGCGGCCTCCCGGTGCGCGCCGAGGCGGTTGATCAGCAGCGCGTTGCGCAGTTCGGTGTGGAGTTCGCCGGACTCGTTGGACGCGGTGCCGTCGACGCCGAGGCCGACCGGGACGCCGGCGGCGAGCATGTCGGGGACGCGGGCGATACCGGCCGCGAGGCGGGCGTTGGACGACGGGCAGTGGGCGACACCGGTCCTGGTACGGGCGAAGGCAGCGATGTCGGAGTCGTTCATATGGACGCAGTGCGCCATCCACACGTCCTCACCGAGCCAGCCGGTGGACTCGAAGTAGTCGGTCGGGCCCATCCCGAACAACTCCTTGCAGAACTGCTCCTCCTCGACGGTCTCCGAGCCGTGCGTGTGCAGGCGCACCCCGAGACGGCGAGCCAACTCGGCACCCTGTCGCAGGAGTTCGGTGGAGACGGAGAACGGCGAGCAGGGGGCGACGGCCACCTGGGTCATCGCGTCGAAGGCGGGGTCGTGGTGCTCCTTGACGGTCGCCTCGGTGGCGGCGAGGGCGCCTTCGAGGGTCTCGACGGCGAAGTCCGGGGGCAGTCCGCCGTCCTTCTCGCTGCGGTCCATGGAGCCGCGGGCGAGGGTGAAGCGGACGCCGGTCTCGCGGGCGGCTCGGATGATCGCGCCGGAGAGGTCGCCGGAGTCCTTCGGGTAGACGTAGTGGTGGTCCATCGCGGTGGTGACACCGCCGCGGGCCATCATCGCGAGCGAGCCCTGGGCGGCCGCGTACACCATCGGCTCGTCGATGCGCGCCCAGGTCGGGTACAGCGCGACCAGCCAGTTGAAGAGGTTGTGGTCGGTGGCCAGGCCCCGGGTGATCCACTGGTAGTAGTGGTGGTGGGTGTTGACCAGGCCGGGGGTCACCAGATGGCCGGTGGCGTCGATACGGCGTACGACGTTCTCCAGGTCCTCGGGTGCCCGGCCCGCGCCGAGCGACTCGATACGGTTGCCGGCGATGACGACGTACCCGCTCGCGTACTCGGTGTCGTGGGCGTCGACGGTCGCGATCGAACAGTTCTCGATGACGGTGCGCTGGTCTGCTGCCATGATTCGTCCTTTTCGCTCAGTGGACTTGTCGGGAGGGCACGGCAGGACCCCGGGGATTTGAGTGCCGCGGCCGGAACGCAGGACGTCACCGGCCGCGGGTGCCGAGAATATGGAGTGGATCAGAGGTTGGTGAGATCCACCGGGATCTTCGCCGCGCAGCCGTCCCGGAGGATGGTCGCCTCGATCAGGCCGTAGGGCCGGTCGGCGGCGTAGTACACCTCGTTGTCGTTCTTGAGCCCGAACGGCTCCAGGTCGACCAGGAAGTGGTGCTTGTTGGGCAGTGAGAAGCGGACCTCGTCTATCTCGCCGCGGTTGTCGATGATGCGCGAGCCCATCTGGTACAGCGTCTGCTGGAGCGAAAGGGAGTAGGTCTCGGCGAAGGCCTGGAGCATGTGCTTCTTCGTCTGCTCGTAGGACTCCTCCCAACTCGGCGTCCTCTGCTCGTCGTCGGTCCAGTTGAACCGCCAGCGGGCGGAGACCTGGGTGGCCAGGATGCGGTCGTAGGCCTCGGGGAGGGTGGTGTACTTGTCCTTGACGTAGCCCCAGAACTCGGAGTCGGTCGAGTTCATCACGACGAGGTCCTTGAGGCCGGAGATCACCTCCCACGACTCGCCGTCGTACGTGACCTGGGTGAGCCGGGTCTCCTGGCCCTTGCGTACGAAGGAGTGCTTGACCTCGTCCGCGCCGACGAATCGGGAGTTGGCGCCGGAGGCCTCGATGCGCTCCCAGGCGTACTCCTCGATCCGGATCCGGGCCGTCCTGATCGGCTCCTGACTGGTCACGAAGTGCCGGGCCAGGTGGATGCCGAACTGTTCGGCGGACTCGATGCCGTGCTCCTTGGCGAACGCGTACACCGTGTTCTTGGTGGTGTCGGTCGGCAGGACGTTGGCGTTGGAGCCGGAGTAGTGGACCTCGTCCATGTCGCCGCTCAGCGACACGGACACGTTGAGGTCCTTGATGTGGTGGGTGGCGCCGTCCCGCGTGATCTTCACGACCCGGTTCTCGGCCTTGCCGTACTGGTTCTGTCCCAGGATGGTGGGCATGTAGCTAGCTCCCTCGGTAAACGGAGTAGCCGAACGGGTTGAGCAGCAGCGGTACGTGGTAGTGCTCGCCCGGTACGACGGCGAACGTGATCGCCACCTCCGGGAAGAACACGGCCGGTCCGCTGTCCCGATTCGCGGGGGCGTCCTGCTGCGCATCGGCTTGCTTCTTCTCGAAATACGGCTCCACGGCGAAGTCGAGCCGTACGTGGGTGGTCCCCTCCGGCAGCGCCGGCAGGTCCTTGCACCGGCCGTCCGTGTCGGTCGCGCTGGAGCCGAGCGCCCGCCAGTTCGCGTCACGGCCCTGGCGGGCGGACAGCTGGACGGCGACGCCCTCGGCGGGGCGGCCGAGCGAGGTGTCCAGGATGTGGGTGGACACGGAGGCGGTGGTGCGGGTGCTCATGGTGTCAGGCGTCCTCTGCGACGAGTCGGGCGAGCCGGATGCGGTTGATCTTGCCCAGTTCGGTGCGGACGATCTCCCGCTCCTGCTCGGGCGCGTTGCCGATCCGCTCCTTGACCGCGTCCCGCATCTCCTCGCCGCTGCGGCCGGTGGCGCAGATCAGGAAGACATGGCCGAACTTCTCCTGGTATGCCAGGTTGAGTTCGAGCATCTCCGCCTTGAGCGCTTCGGCGGCGCCTGCCATGCCGGACTGTTCGCGGGCCGAGGTCGGGTCGCCGGGCTTGGGGCGGCCGATCGGCGGGTGTCCGGCCATGGCCTCCGCCAGATCGGCCGGGCTCAGGTCGGCCATCGCCGCGTCACTGGCGTAGTAGAGGGCATCGGGGGTGGCGTAGGGGCGGGCGGCGAGCAGCCGCCGGGCCCATGCGGTGGAGGCACACGCCTCGTGGAGGGCGGCGAGGGCCGCGTGCTCCTCCAGAACATTGAACCGGGCCAGACCCGGGGGCGTGGAAGTCGACGTCACGGGAGCCTCCGTGGCCGTAGGCGGCCTTCGTGCTGAACGGGCTGCCGTTAGCTAACGCTCTCCGGAACTCAGCGTCAACACTTTGTTGAAAATTCCGCGTAACAACCCAGGGGAGGCACCTCGCGAGTCAGCCCCCGGGACGCGCCCCGCGGGTCAGCCCTCTTTCTCGCGGTTGAGGTAGTTGTAGACGGTGAAGCGGCTCACGCCGAGCGCACCCGCCACGGTCTCCACACCGTGCCGTACGGAGAAGGCGCCCCGCGCTTCCAGTATGCGCACGACCTCCTGCTTCGCCTTCCGGTCCAGGTCGGCCAACGGCTTGCCCTGCTTGCGCTCCATGGCGGCCAGGATGTGGTCGAGGGAGTCGGCGAGCTGCGGCAGCCGTACGGCGACCACGTCGACGCCCTCCCAGGCGAGCACGACGTCGTCGGCGCCGGCCTCGTCGGGCGGGAGCATCTCCCCGCCCATGGCGTCGATCAGCGGCTTCACGGCCGTGATGAAGGGCTCGTCCGCGTTTCCGGTCACTTGTCGCCGTCCTCCCCCACCACGTTGACCTGGAGCGAGATCCGGGTGGCCCCGGCCTCCAGAGTCCTGCGCAGCAGCGCGTCCACGGCGGTGAGCACGGCGTCGGCGCCGCCCTCGGCCGTGTTCCCGAACGGCCCGACGTCCACCGCGTCCAGCGGAGCGCCCTCGACGACCTCACGGGCGACCAGCGCGTGGGCGGGTGCCTCGTCCAGGTCGAAGGGCTCGGTCGTGAACTCAACTCTCAATCGCATTGTGCCCCCAGAAAACATCCCTGACCTGCACTTCGGCCGACCGCCGCACAGCCGCGACGCACCCCGGGCCAGTCAGTTCCACCGCGACGGAGCCGCTGCGTCCGCCACAAGCCGACCCTAGCCGACCGAGGCACCCCGCCGCCCGGCCGCCTGTCAGGCGGTTTGTCCGGTGAATCAGCCCCGAGCCCGCTCACACGCGCCGTGCCCGATCGCCCTCGCGATCGCGTGGCCGAACAGGAGGAAGTCCACACGGACAGGCCGGCCGCCGCCGGCCACGGGGTGCGCCCCTGGACCAGCCCCGCATGCGGACTGCCGGCGGAGGCGTTGGACGGGCTCCTGGCTCAGCCGCGCTCGCGCAGGAAGCTCAGCAGTCGTCGCTCCGGCCAGGTGTTGATCACGTCGTCCTTGGTGAGCCAGCCGCGTTGGGCGGTGCCGATGCCGTACCGCATGGCGGCCAGATGGGGCACGGCATGGGCGTCGCTGTTCACGGCGAACTTCACGCCGTGCCGCCGGGCCCGCAGGATGTCCTCGTCGCGCAGGTCGAGGCGGTCCGGGTGGGCGTTGATCTCCAGGGCCGTACCCGTGCGGGCGCACGCGGCGAAGACCGCGTCGAGGTCGGCGTCGATGCCGGGCCGCTTGCCGATGAGGCGGGTGGTGGGGTGGCCGATGATGTGGACGTGCGGGTTCTCGCAGGCCCGGACGAGCCGCCGGGTCAGGGCCTCGCGGCTCTGGTTGAAGTGCGAGTGGATCGACGCCACGCACAGGTCGAACCCGGCCAGGAAGTCGTCCGGCCAGTCCACCTCGCCCTCGGGGCCGATGTTCAGCTCGGTGCCGTGCAGCAGCCGCAGCCCGCCGCGCCGGCCCCTGGTGGGGTAGGTGCCGTCGAGCTCACGCACCCGCTCGCGCTGGGCCAGCATCCGCTCGTCGGTCATGCGCTGCATGGCCAGGTCGGGCGCGTGGTCGGTGATCGCGTAGTAGGCGTAGCCGCGCCGGGCCGCCGCCTCCACCATCTCCTCCAGCGGAGCGAGCCCGTCGGTGAGGTCGGTGTGGGTGTGCAGGTCGCCGCGCAGGTCGGCCTCGGTGACCAGCTCCGGCAGCTCGTCCCGCAACCCCGCCTCGATCTCGCCGCGGTCCTCGCGCAGGGTCGGCGGGATCCAGGGCAGGCCGAGGCGGGCGTACACCTCCTCCTCGGTCCCGGAGACGATCTTCTCGCCGGTCTCGACGTCGAAGAGCCCGTACTCGGAGAGCTTGAGTTTCTGGTGCACGGCGCGTTCGCGGGTGCGGATGTTGTGGGCCTTCGAGCCGGTGAAGTACTGGAGCGCCGCGCCCCAGGAGTCCGGCGGTACGACCCGCAGGTCGACGTTGAGCCCTTTGCCGGTGCGGACGGAGGTCTTGGTCTCGCCCTGCCCGATGACCTCGGTGACGTAGGGCAGCTCGGTGAACGCCCGCATGATCGGCGCGGACTTCTCGGCCGCGACGAGGATGTCGATGTCACCGATCGTCTCGCGGAACCGGCGCAGCGACCCGGCGTACGTGCACTTCTCGCAGCCGGTCACCGCGGACAGCGCGCCGACGATGCTCTCCGCCAGGTCCATGGCGATGTCGATCCGCACCCGGCCCCCGGCCGCCTGGAGCAGCTCGATTCCGTGCAGGATGTTCTCCTCGGTCTTCGGCCCGAAGCCCTTGAGATCCCGCAGCCGCTCTTGCTGGATGGCGTCGGCCAGTTCCTCGACCGAGGAGATGCCCAGCTCCTCGTAGACCGCCATCGCCTTCTTCGGGCCGAGGGTGGGGATGGCGGTCAGCCGCCGCACGCCGGCCGGGATCTTCGCCCGCAACTCCTCCACGGCGGAGACGCTGCCCTGGTCGAAGAACTCCAGGACCTTCTGGGCGATCGACTTCCCGACGTTCGGGATCTCCTGGAGCCCCTTGAGGTCGAGCGTGGCGACATCGGCGTGGTGACCGCCGACGGCCCGGGCGGCCTTCTCGTAGACCCGCGCCTTGAAGGCGTCTCCGCCGGTGATCGAGATCAGGTCCGCGTACTCCTGGAGCAGGGCGGCGACCTCGTCGTTGGACCGTGCCATGCCTTCAGGGTAGGGCGCGGGTTTCGCGCGGGCGCTCTTGACAGCTCTCACCGGCCACAGGCAGTCTTCCATTAAGCAGAAATCAACTTCCGTAATACGGAAATACAGACAAGCGGAAGGGAGCGCCGACCCCATGGGATTTGCAGAGCAGCGCTTCAACGTCAACCTGTCGATCCTCTTCACGGAACTCCCGCTCCTGGAGCGCCCCGCGGCCGCCGCCGCGGCCGGCTTCGGCGCGGTCGAGCTGTGGTGGCCCTGGGTCGACTCCCCCACCCCCGAGCGGTCCGAGCTCGACGCGCTGAAGAGCGCGATCGAGGACGCGGGCGTACAGCTGACGGGCCTGAACTTCTACGCCGGACAGCTGCCCGGCCCCGACCGGGGCGCCCTGTCGATCCCGGGTACGGAGTCCGGGAAGTTCCGCGCCAACATCGACGTGGCGGCCGGCTTCGCGCAGTCGCTCGGCTGCAAGGCGCTCAACGCGCTCTACGGCAACCGTGTCGAGGGCGTGGACCCGGCCGAGCAGGACGCGCTGGCACTGGAGAACCTGACCCTCGCGGCCCGCGCGGCCGACCGGATCGGCGCGGTGCTCCTGATCGAGACCCTCAACGGGCCCGAGTCGCCGCGGTACCCGCTGGTGAGCGCACCGGCCGGCGTCGGCGTCGTCGACAAGGTCAACGAGGCCACGGGACTCGGCAACGCGCGCTTCCTCATGGACCTCTACCACCTGTCCATGAACGGCGAGGACCTGCCGTCGGTGATCGAGCGGTACGCGGCGAAGACCGGCCACGTGCAGATCGCCGACAGCCCCGGCCGCGGCGCCCCGGGCACCGGGTCGCTCCCCCTGGAGGAGCTGCTCGACCAGCTGCGGAAGGCCGGTTACGACGGCTGGGTGGGCCTGGAGTACAAGCCGGGCGACCGCCCGAGCGCCGAGGCCTTCGACTGGCTGCCGCGCGACGCACGCGCCACCCGCTGAACCCCCCGACTCCGCAGAGCAGTTGAGAGAGGCACCCGCATCATGAGCACCCTTCCCCCTGCCACCCGCCCGGCGATCGCCTGGATCGGCCTCGGCATCATGGGCTCGCCCATGTCCGAGAACCTGCTCAAGGCGGGTTACGACGTCACCGGCTTCACCCTGGAGCAGGAGAAACTGGACCGGCTGGCGGCCGCCGGCGGCACGGCCGCCCCCTCGATCGCCGAGGCCGTCAGGGACGCCGACGTGGTCATCACGATGGTGCCCGCGTCGCCGCAGGTCGAGGCCATCGCCTACGGCCCCGACGGCATCCTGGAGAACGCGAAGCCCGGCGCACTGCTGATCGACATGTCGTCCATCACCCCGCAGACCTCCGTCGACCTGGCGAAGGCGGCCGGGCACAAGGGCATCCGCGTCCTGGACGCGCCGGTGTCCGGCGGCGAGGCCGGGGCGATCGAGGCCGTGCTGTCCATCATGGTCGGCGGCGAGCAGGCCGACTTCGACACCGCGAAGCCGATCTTCGAAGCACTGGGCAGGACCATCGTGCTGTGCGGTCCGCACGGCTCCGGCCAGACCGTGAAGGCCGCCAACCAGCTGATCGTCGCCGTGAACATCCAGGCGTGCGCCGAGGCCGTGGTCTTCCTGGAGAAGTCCGGGGTGGACCTGACCGCCGCACTGGACGTCCTGGGCGGCGGCCTGGCCGGCTCGACCGTGCTGGCGCGGAAGAAGGACAACTTCCTGAACCGCGACTTCAAGCCGGGCTTCCGGATCGATCTGCACCACAAGGACATGGGCATCGTGACCGACGCGGCCCGCAATGTCGGCGCCGCGCTGCCGGTCGGTGCCGTGGTGGCCCAACTGGTCGCCTCCCTGCGTGCGCAGGGCGACGGCGGCCTGGACCACTCCGCGCTGCTGCGCGCGGTGGAGCGCCTCTCCGGCGCCCAGGTCTGAGCCGCAACCCCATGACTTCCGGGCGGCGCCGGCGCTGACAACTGTCCTGTCGCGCCCAGGCGCCGGTGCCGCCCGGAAACCACTTCAACGTCTTCGCCGAGGTCGAGCAGGCCGCCTTCGCCCCGAACAACTTCGTGCCGGGCATCGGCCCCTCCCCCGACAAGACGCTCCAAGGCCGGCTGTTCGCCTACGCGGACGCGCACCGCCACCGCCTGGGCGTCGACCACACCCTGCCGGCCGGCGGCCTCTCGCAGGTCTCCCGCGACGACGTGATCGAGAAGAACCTGGCCCACTTCCACGCCGCCGACCCGGAGTACGGCAAGCGCGTGGAGGAGGCGGTCCGCGCCCTGCGCGAGGACTGACACAGACGGCCCGCGCACAGCCGGACGGCCCGGATGAGGGGTGGCCACCGGAGGTGCGCGGGCATGGCAAGGACCGCGGCGGCGTGCGAGCCAGTGCGGTGGTGAAGGAACCGAGCGCCCTTCTCGACCAGAGGGAAGCGTGCCCCGGCTCCGTCGCACCCGCCGCGGTCCCAGCCCTCCCGGACCCCGTCCGGCGGCGCGAACGACCTGTCGCGCCCAGCCTCGCGCCGTCGGACGGCCACAGCCGAAGAAGCCTCACCGAGTACCGGAGCGCGGGACCGCCGGATGCCGAACCGCCCGCATCCGGCGCTTCGGCGTGCGCATCCGCCCCGGCCGCAGCACGCTGAAGGCATGACAGCGCACCCACCGACGGAGTTCCCCCATATCGTCGTGCACGCCCCCGCCCTGGACGGCTCCCGACGCGTCACCGAGGGGGAGGTGACCCTGGGGATCGCCTCGCATCTCGACGACGTGGTCGAAATCCTGCGGATGGCCGATCTGGACCGGATCGAGGTCGAGGAGAGCGACCTCATCGAGTGGCAGGGCGGCGGACCGGACGACTGGCCGGGGCTCACCGAGCATCCCGAAAGCCCGTGAAGCCGGGTAAAGAGGACGGCCGATCCTCAAATCAAGCTCTGAATCCTGTTGAGCATGCTTCAACCGCCCCAGTCGGCGGGCATATTCACACCACACGGAGCCCGCCGGCACGGGGGCGGCGGGCCCCGTGTCACCCACAGCGCGAAGCGGGCGGTCCATCCCTCGGGATGGACCGCCCGCCTTGTTCTGACCCGGTTGTCGTGCTCTCGCTGGCGTGTGGCGGCTCAGACCTTCAGCGTCCTGATCGACGTCGGCGCATGCCCGGGCTCGGTCGCGATCTCCTCGAACTCGACGACGTTCCCGATGTCGTTGGTCGTGGACATCGAGATGTTGGTGACCCGCTCCAGGATCGCCTCCACCACCACCGGCACCCGGTGCTCCTGCGCCAGCTTCTTGGCCTGCTCGAAGGCCGCGCCCAGCTCGTTCGGGTCGGTCACCCGGATCGCCTTGCAGCCCAGGCCCTCGACGACCTTCACATGGTCGACGCCGTAGACGCCGAGCTCCGGCGAGTTGATGTTCTCGAACTCGAGGTTGACCTGGAAGTCGATGTCGAACGCCCGCTGCGCCTGACGGATCAGGCCCAGGTAGGAGTTGTTGACGAGGACGTGGACGTACGGGATCTTGTGCTGCGCGCCGACCGCCAGCTCCTCCAGCATGAACTGGAAGTCGTAGTCGCCGGAGAGGGCCACCACGGAGGCCTCCGGGTCGGCCTTGGCCACGCCCAGCGCGGCCGGGATGGTCCAGCCGAGGGGGCCCGCCTGGCCGCAGTTGATCCAGTGCCGCGGCCTGAAGACGTGCAGCATCTGGGCACCGGCGATCTGCGAGAGGCCGATCGTGGAGACGTACCGGGTCTCCGGGCCGAAGGCCTTGTTCATCTCCTCGTAGACACGCTGCGGCTTGATCGGGATGTCGTCGAAGTGGGTCCGGCGCTGGAGGGTCGCCTTCCTCTCCTGGGCCGCGGCGGCCCACTCGCTCCGGTCCGGCAGCCTGCCCGCCGCCTTCACCTCCCGTGCCACCTCGACGAAGAGCTCCAGAGCGGCCTTCGCGTCGGAGGCGATGCCGTAGTCGGGGGCGAAGATCCTGCCGATCTGGGTCGGCTCGATGTCGACGTGCACGAACTTCCGCCCGGCCGTGTAGACGTCCAGCTTGCCGGTGTGGCGGTTGGCCCAGCGGTTGCCGATGCCGAGGACGAAGTCGGACTCCAGGAAGGTCGCGTTGCCGTAGCGGTGCGAGGTCTGCAGGCCGACCATGCCGGCGTTCAGCTCGTGGTCGTCGGGAAGCACGCCCCAGCCCATGAGGGTGGGGACGACCGGGATCCCCGTCAACTCCGCGAACTCCACCAGCAGTTCGGCGGCGTCGGCATTGATGACCCCGCCGCCCGCGACAATCAGCGGCCGCTCGGAGGCGTTCAGCAGACCGATCGCCTTCTCGATCTGGGCGCGGGTCGCGGCCGGCTTGTAGACGGGGAGCGGCTCATAGGTCTCCGGGTCGAACTCGATCTCGGTGAGCTGGACGTCGATCGGCAGGTCGATCAGGACCGGGCCGGGGCGGCCGGAGCGCATCAGATGGAAGGCCTGCTGGAAGACGCCGGGGACCTGGGCAGCCTCCAGCACGGTGACCGCCAGCTTCGTCACCGGCTTGGCGATCGAGGCGATGTCGACGGCCTGGAAGTCCTCCTTGTGGATCACCGCGGTCGGCGCCTGGCCGGTGATGCAGAGGATCGGGACGGAGTCGCCGGTGGCCGAGTACAACCCGGTGATCATGTCGGTGCCGGCCGGACCGGACGTGCCGACGCAGACGCCGATGTTGCCGGGGTGGGCC
This sequence comes from Streptomyces sp. NPDC051105, assembly GCF_040682795.1. Classification (NCBI taxonomy): domain Bacteria; kingdom Bacillati; phylum Actinomycetota; class Actinomycetes; order Kitasatosporales; family Streptomycetaceae; genus Streptomyces; species Streptomyces sp. NPDC051105. Next base: position 232,930 of record NZ_JBFBBR010000001.1, read on the forward strand.
CGGGTGTAGCCCTCCGCCATGTGCGAGGCGCCCTCGACATGGCGGGCGAGGGTGTGGTTGATGCCGCCGGATGCCTTGAGTGCCGCGTAGAACGGGTTGATCGCCGCGCCCGGCACCCCGAACGCGGCGCTGACGCCCTCGCGCTTGAGGATCTCAACTGCCGCGCGGGCAGCGGTCATTCGAGCCATCGAGTACTCCTGCTTCGACTGTCGGATGCCTGCTCCCGTCGCGCCCCGCGGTGAGCATAATTCCGCAATACGGAAACTAACTTCTACTATCTGAAATCAATGTAGGCGTGGTGACGAACGTCGTCAAGGGACGGACAACCGGGCCCCGGCGGGAGCACCATGGGACCGCCGAACCGACGCGACGCCTGGGGTGGGGCCATGTCCGAGACCGTGCCGGTGCGCTGTCCGGCCTGTCGGCGCGAGCACGTCTACAGCGCGCCGTCGTACCCCTGCGCCTGCGGCGCCCCGGTCACCCCGGCCCTGGACGGCACGGCCGCGCCGACGCCGGTGGCGCACCGCGCCTGGGACGAGGACTGGGTGACGGTGAGCTGCGGCTCCTGCGGCCGCCGGGACCAGTGGCCGCGGCCGGAGCTGGGCTGCCCGTGCGGGGCGGTGCTGCGCGTGCCGATCGCCGGGACGGGGTCGGCGCCCCCGCCGGATCCCGAGCCGCGGCCACCCTTCCAGCCGGTCACGATCCGGACCGCCCGCGACGCGGTCACCGCCGCCGCGCTCTATCTGCGATGGCTCGGCTACCGGGACATACGCCGCGCCGACCAGCGGCCGCCGTCCGGCATCGGCCTGGCCGCGCGCGGCCTGGTCGCCCAGGTGGACCCGACCGTGCGGCCGGCCTCACTGCGGGACGTGGAGTGCCTGTGGCTGACGGCGATGACGGAGGACTCCGGCTGCGTCTACTTCTCCCTCGCGGGGTACGCCGAGGACGCGCGTGAGCGGGCCGACGCGTTGGGGATTCCGCTCTTCGTGCTGGACCTCACGGGGACGCCACAGCCGATGAACGGGCACGCCGATGAACTGCGCAGCTCGGCTTCATGACCCCCCCCGCAGGCCGGTGGGGGCTTGTCGCGCAGTTCCCCGCGCCCCTATGGGGCGCTCTGGCCCCCGGCGTACTTTGCGCGCAGTTCGATCTTCCGCACCTTCCCCGACACCGTCATCGGGAAGTCGGCCAGGATCTGGATGCGGCTCGGCGCCTTGTAGTGGGCCAGCCGGCCCTCGCAGAAGGCGCGCAGTTCCTCCAGGCTCGGCGGGTCGGCCGGGTCGTGCGGGATGACGCAGGCCAGGACCTCCTCGCCGTACCTCTCGTGCGGCACCCCGACCACCTGGACGTCACGGATCTTGGGGTGGGCGTAGAGGAACTCCTCGATCTCGCGCGGATAGATGTTCTCACCGCCCCGGATGATCATGTCCTTGATCCGGCCGACGATCTCGACGTACCCGTCGTCACGCATCATCGCCAGGTCGCCGGTGTGCATCCAGCGCCCGGCATCGACGGCCTCCGCGGTCTTCTCGGGCTCGTTCCAGTAGCCGAGCATCACGCTGTAGCCGCGCGTGCACAACTCACCTGCCACGCCACGGGGTTGGGTGACCCCGGTGGCCGGATCGACGACCTTGACCTCCAGGTGCGGCAGCACCCGGCCGACCGTGCCGGTGCGGTGTTCCAGGTCGTCGTCGATACGGGTCTGGAGGGACACCGGGCTGGTCTCGGTCATGCCGTAGCAGATGGAGACCTCCGCCATGTGCATCTCCGCGACCACCCGCTTCATCACCTCGACCGGGCAGGGCGAGCCCGCCATGATGCCGGTGCGCAGCGTGGAGAGGTCGTACGAGGCGAAGCCGGGGAGGTTCAGCTCCGCGATGAACATGGTCGGGACGCCGTACAGCGAGGTGCAGCGCTCCCGCTGGACCGTCTCCAGGGTGGCCTCGGGGTCGAAGGACGGGGCCGGTATCACGATGCAGGCACCGTGCGATGTGGCGGCCAAATTCCCCATGACCATGCCGAAACAGTGATAAAAGGGCACCGGGATGCAGATCCGGTCCTGCTCGGTGTAGGAGATCAACTCTCCGACGAAGTAACCGTTGTTGAGGATGTTGTGGTGGGAGAGGGTGGCCCCCTTGGGGAAGCCGGTCGTCCCCGAGGTGTACTGGATGTTGATGGGGTCGTCGCAGGACAGCTCACTCCTGCGGGTCCGGAACTCCTCGTACAGGTCGGGGGTTCCACGCCGGAGCAACGCTTCCCAGCTCGGATCCCCGATGTACACGGTCTCCCGCAGCTCCGGGCACCTGCCCCGCACTTCCTCCACCATCGCCCGGTAGTCGCTGCTCTTGTGGCTGAGGGAGGCGAACAGCAGGGAGATCCCCGCCTGGTTGAGGACGTACTCGACCTCGTGGGTGCGGTAGGCCGGGTTGATGTTCACCATGATCGCGCCGATGCGTGCGGTGGCGTACTGCACCAGCACCCACTCCGCGCAGTTGACCGCCCAGATGCCCACCCGGTCACCCTTGGCGACCCCGCTCGCCAGCAGCGCGTACGCCAACCGGTCCACGTCCGCGGCGAACTCGCCGTACGTCCAGCGCCGCCCGGACGGCACGTCGACGAGCGCCTCGCGGTCCGGCCAGGCCGCGACGGCCCGGTCGAGGTTGGCGCCGACGGTGTCGCCGAGCAGCACGGTCCCGCTCGTGCCGTGCGTGTACGAGGTGCTCACCTGAAGTCCTCCTCGCGGTACTCGTCGGCCCACCCGGCCGCCGTGGCCTCGCGCAGTTCGATCCGCCGGATCTTGCCGGACACGGTCTTGGGCAGCGGCGCGAACTCCAGCCGCCGGACCCGCTTGTACGGCGCCAGGACCTGACGCGAGTGCTCGAAGAGCACCTTCGCGGTGTCCGGGCCCGGCTCCCAGCCCGCCGCCAGCACGATGTACGCCTTGGGCACGGCGAGCCGCAGTTCGTCCGGCGCCGGGACGACGGCCGCCTCGGCCACCGCCTCGTGTTCGAGGAGCGCGCTCTCCAGCTCGAACGGGCTGATCTTGTAGTCGGACGCCTTGAACACGTCGTCCGCGCGGCCGACGTAGGTGATGTAGCCGTCCTCGTCCCGGGAGCCGATGTCACCGGTGCGGTAGTAGCCGCCGGCCATCGCCTCCGCCGTACGGTCCGCGTCCCCGTGGTACCCGGTCATCAGGCCCACCGGCCGCGTCGACAGGTCGAGGGCGATCTCACCCTCCGTCGCCCCCGGCGCGCCCGACACCGGGTCGAGCAGTTCGACGCGGTACCCGGGACTCGGACGGCCCATCGAGCCGGTCTTCAGCGGCTGCCCGGGGCTGTTGGAGACCTGCACGGCCGTCTCGGTCTGCCCGAACCCGTCCCTGATGGTGACGTGCCAGGCCCGCCGCACCTGCTCGATCACCTCGGGGTTGAGCGGCTCGCCGGCCGCCACCACCTCACGGGGCGGGGTGCGCAGCTGGGTCAGGTCGGCCTGGATCAGCATCCGCCACACCGTCGGCGGAGCGCAGAACGAGGTCACCCCGTGCCGGTCCATCTCGGCCATCAGCCGGCCCGCGTCGAAGCGGCTGTAGTTGTGGATGAAGACGGTCGCCTCCGCGTTCCACGGCGCGAACAGGTTCGACCAGGCGTGCTTGGCCCAGCCCGGCGAAGAGATGTTCAGATGGACGTCGCCGGGCTTGAGGCCGATCCAGTACAGGGTGGCCAGATGCCCGATGGGGTACGAGGTGTGGGTGTGCTCGACCAGCTTGGGCCGGGCGGTGGTGCCCGAGGTGAAGTAGAGCATCAGCGGGTCGTCGGCGAGCGTCGGCCCGTCCGGCAGGAAGCCGGCGGACGCCGCGTACGCGTCCTCGTACGCCTCCCAGCCCTCGGCCAGGCCGCCCACGGCGATCCGGGTGTACACCCCGGGCACCTCGGCGAACTTGGCGGCGTCCTCGGTGCGCGTGATGACGTGCTTCACCCGGCCCCGGTCGACGCGGTCGCGCAGGTCGGCCGGACCGAGCAGCGGGGTGGCCGGGATGACGACGGCGCGCAGCTTCATCGCGGCCAGCGCGGTCTCCCACAGCTCGGCCTGGTTGCCGAGCATGACGAGGATGCGGTCCTCCGGCTCGACGCCCCGCGCCCGCAGATGGTTCGCCACCCGGTCGGAGCGCTCGGACAGCTCGGCGAAGGACAGCTTCGTCTCGGTGCCGTCCTCCTCGACGATGTGCAGGGCGGTGCGGTCGTTGCCCTCGGCGATGACGTCGAACCAGTCGAGCGCCCAGTTGAAGTGGTCCGGACGCGGCCACGCGAAGCCCTCGTAAGCGGTGGCATAGTCCGTACGGTGTTCCAGCAGGAAGTCCCGTGCCCTGCGGAAGTCCTCCGTCGCACTCGTCATACGCGTCTCCTTCGGTACCGGACCATTGCCGGGCGGCTCTCTGGCATCGTGTAATCCGTGATGCAGGTCTCACTACCCCCGAACGGGGGTGTGGACAGCACGAGGCCGGGGTCGAAGGGGCAGGACAGGTGGCAGCAGAGGTCGCGGGGGCGGTGGAGATACGCGGTGCGCTGGCCAGACTCCGGCGCGCCACCGGGCTCCCGATCGCCTTCGGCGGGCTGGTCGACGCCGACCGGCCGCAGGTCCGGATCAGTGAGCTGACCGGCACCAACACGGCCGCCCTGCGCTCGCTCGCGGTCACCTCCGGCAACGGCCTGGGCGGCAGGGCGGTCATGCTGGCCCGGCCGTGCGCGGTCACCGACTACTCCGTCTCCCGGAAGATCAGCCACGAGTACGACATCCCGGTGGCGGCCGAGGGCATCCGCTCGGTCCTCGCGGTGCCCGTGGTGGTACGCCGCCGGGTGCGGGGCGTGCTGTACGGCGCGCTGCGCACCGCCCAGCCGCTGGGCGACCGCACGCTGGGCGCGGCGGTGGCGGCGGCACGGGACGTGGAGCAGGCTCTCGTCGTACGGGACGAGGCCCGGGGCCTGCTGGCGGCGGCGCGGCCGGAACCCGCCGGCGTACCGGATCCGGGGGGCGCCTGGGAGCAGGTGCGAGAGGCGCACGCCGCGCTCCGGGCGCTGGCCCCACGGATCCCCGACCCCCGGCTGCGCGCCGAACTCCTCGCCGCCTGCGGACTGCTGGCCACCCCGGCACCTGCGGCCGAGGGGACGCTGGCGCCCCGGGAGCTGGATGTGCTGGCCTGGGTGGCGGCCGGCGCGACCAACGCGGCGGTGGCCGAGCGGCTCGGGCTGCGACCCGAGACGGTCAAGGGGTATCTGCGCTCGGCGATGCGGAAACTGGGCGCGCACACCCGGGGGGAGGCGGTGTCGGCGGCTCGTCGGACGGGGTTGTTGCCGTAGCGGAGGGAACCCATTCCATTCATGCATGCGCGCTTTGAATTGCCCGATGCAAGGCCGCTGTTATTTCCCTCACCTTGCCGTTCGGCCGGATTTCAGGGTTCGTTGCCTAGAATTTGGCCCGAACACGACACACGAGGGGAGCGGTGACCGTGCGACGGGACTTCCAGGAGCCTGCCCGATGCCGCCCCGACCTGGTCATCGGCCGGGCGGAGCTGCTCTCGGCCGCCCGTGACCAGCTCGCCTCGGGCGGCAGCGTGCTCCTGCACGGGCCCGCCGGAATAGGGAAATCGACCGTCCTGGGGGCCTTGGACGCCGAATACGCCGGCGCCGCCCGCACCGTGTTGCGGTGCTCGGCCACCGAGTCCGAATCCCATCTTCCGTTTCTGGCCCTCGCCGACCTCTTCGGGCTGGTCCTCGACGAGGTCGCGCCCCGGCTGCCCGGCGCCCAGCGCACTGCCCTGGAGTCGGCCCTCACCGGCCGCGGCGAGTCCACCCTCCAGCGTGACGGCCTCGCCCTGCGCCTCGCGGTCCTCTCCGCGCTGCGCGCGCTGGCCGCCGAGGGCCCCGTACTGATCGTCGCCGACGACCTCCAGTGGCTGGATCCGGCCAGCGCCGAACTCCTCGGCTTCGCCGCCCGCCGCCTCGGCGGCACCCCGGTCCAACTGCTCTGCGCGGTCCGCACGGAGGGCCAGGAGTACGACCGTCACCTACGCGCGTCACCCCCGGACACCGTCGCCGTCCGCCTCGGCCCGCTCACCCGCGGGCAGGTCGCCGAACTCCTCGACCACCGCGGCCACGCCGCGCTGACCCGGGCCGCGGTCCGGGAGATCCACCGCACCAGCGGCGGCAACCCGCTGTTCGCCCTGGAACTCGGCCGCGCTCTCGCCGAGAACCCGACCCCGCCCCGGCCCGGCGAGCCGCTGCCGGTGCCGACCTCGCTGCGCGCCCTGGTCCTCACCCGCCTGGACATGCTCTCCGTCGAGGCCCGCCGCACCCTCCTGGTGGCCAGTGCCGGCGCCCGGCCCACGCACGCCCTGCTGCACGCGGCCGGCCGGGAGAACGCGGAGGCCGAGTGCGCCCAGGCGGCCGAACTGGGGCTGCTGGCCACCGAGCCGGAGGGCACGGCCGTACGCTTCGCCCACCCCCTCATCTCCGCCGCGCTGTACGCCGAGGCGCCCGCGCAGGAGCGCCGGGCCGCGCACGCGGCGCTGTCCACGGCCGCCTCCGACCCGATCGAGCGGGCCCGGCATCTGGCCCTGGCCGCCACCGGCACCGACCCGGAGGTGGCCGCCCGGCTCGCCGAGGCCGCGACCCAGGCCCGGGACCGGGGAGCACCCTCGGTGGCCGCACAGCTCGGCCTGCTCGCCGCCCGGCACACCCCCGGTGACAACAGGCCCGGCCCGGACGAGCGCCGGCTGCTGGCCGCCGAGGACGCGATCAGCGCCGGCGAGGTCGACCTCGCCCAGGACATCGCCCGTGAGGTGCTCACCCGCGCCACCCGGCCCGCCGACCGGGTGCGGGCCTGGATCCTGGTGATCGACTCCGCCGGCCACACCATGACCGAGGTCGACGCGGCCTTCCCGCACGCCCTCGCCGACGCCGGCGACGACCCGCGGCTGCTCGGCCTGGTCCACTACCAGCTGGCCTGGCGCGCCCTGATCGTGGAGGGCGACTTCACCGAGGCCCGGCAGGCGGCCGCGCACTCCGCCGGCCTCGCGGCCCGCGGCGACGACCGGCGCACCGAGCTGCTCGCGCTGTCCCTGCAGGCCCAGGTCGAGACCCTGATGGGCCATCCGGCCGCGCCCGCCACCATCAAGCGCGCCCTGAAGGAGCCGCAGGACCCGAACGTGTCGTGCCATCACAACGGGGCGGGCAGCGCCCGGTTCCGCTGGCTGGTGATGGGCGACCAGCTGGCCGACGCCCGGGCCACGGTCACCGCGCTGCTGCGCGAAGTGCGCCGGCGCGGCCAGGTGGAGAGCGAGGTGCACTTCCTGCGCGGGCTCGCCGAGACCGAGCTGCGCTCCGGGCACTGCGGCCGGGCCCTCGACCTGGCCCGGGAGGGCCTGCACCTGGCTCACGACTGCGGGATCGGCGAGACCGCCTCCGCGATGCTCACCTCACTGGCCGAGGCCTCCGGCGGTGACGTGGACCGGGGCCTCGCGCTGGCCCGGGAGGCGGTGGACCACGCCGAGCAGGACGGCGACACCATGTATCTGTCCCGGGCCCTGGGCGCCCTCGGATACGCCCAGTTGGTGGCGGGCGACCCGGCGGGCACCGTACGCTCGCTGCGCCGGGTGCGGGAGCTGGAACAGAGCCTCGGCATCACCGACCCGGCACGCGGCCGCTGGCAGGGCGACCTGGCCGAGGCGCTGGTCCGGGTGGGTGAGACGGCCGAGGCCCAGGACGTCATCGACAGTACCCGGGAGCACGCCCTCAGACTCGGCCGGGAGAGTGTTCTCGCCGTGCTCGACCGGGCCGAGGCGCTCGTCCGGGCGGCGCGCGGGGAGCACGAGGCGGCCGTCGCCCAGCTGACCTCGGCTCAGGACCGGTTCGCCAAACTGGGCTACGGCCTGGAGGAGGCCCGGGCCGCGTTCGCCCTGGCCTCGCTGCGCGAGCGGCGCTCCCCCACGGCGTACGACGAGGCCACCCGGCTGTTCCGGCGGTGCCGGGCGCTGCCGTGGCTGCGTCAGGTGGACGAGGCCGTCTCGGCCCCCGGGTCCGAGCCCGAGCCCGAGCCGGCGGTCGGGGCGCCGGCCGAGCCGGCCGCCGCCCTGGAGGGGCTGGCCGCGATGGAGCGTCAGGTCGCCGCGCTGGTCATGGAGGGCGCCACCAACCGGGAGATCGCCGCCCGGCTGTTCATCAGCGTCAAGACGGTGGAGGCGACGCTCACCCGGGTCTACCGCAAGCTGGGCATCCGATCGCGGGTGGACATAGTCCGTTTGGCGGCAGGGCGGCGCGCGAAGTGAGAGCGCTCCCGGTTAACTGAGGCGGACCGAGGGTTTTCCCTCCCCCATCCCCCTAGGGGGTTCCCTCATTGGGAGGGTGGGGTTCCGAGTTCTAGCTTATGGATGTGCCGCTCGCCCGGGCATACGGGGGCCGGTCCCGCGACCCCCGTGCACCCCCCACACCCGCGCGACCCCCCACCGGCAACCCCCACTGAGGAGACTCATGTTCGGGCTCAACCGCGCCAGAAAGACCGCCGCCGTCCTGGCGGCGACGGCTGCCGCCGCAGCGACCGCGCTGATCGCGTCCCCCACCGCGTCAGCCGCCCCCCAGCCGATCGTCGGCGGCACGACGACCACGACCACCGCGTACCCGTTCATGATGCAGATCACGGACGCGTCCGGCAGCCAGTTCTGCGGCGGCACCCTGGTGTCGGCCACCAAGGTGGTGACCGCCGCGCACTGTATGGAGGGCGAGTCCACCAGCAGCGTCCGCGTGGTCGGCGGCCGTACGAACCTGAACGGCACCAACGGCACGGTCAGCCGGGTCAGCAAGATCTGGATCAACCCGGACTACACGGACGCCACCAACGGCGACGACGTGTCGGTCCTCACCCTCTCGACGGCGATGTCGTACACCCCGGCGTCGTACGTCAGCTCCTCCCAGACCAGCGTGTACGCGGCCGGCACCACGGCCCGCATCCTCGGCTGGGGCACCACCTCGGAGAACGGCAGCTCCTCCAACCAGCTGCGGACCGCGACCGTCCCGATCGTGTCCGACACCAGCTGCAAGAGCTCCTACGGTTCGGACTTCGTCCAGACCGACATGGTTTGCGCCGGATACACATCCGGCGGCGTAGACACCTGCCAGGGCGACAGCGGCGGTCCCCTGCTCATCGGGGGCGTCCTGGCAGGGATCACTTCCTGGGGAGAGGGGTGCGCGGAGGCCGGTTACCCGGGTGTCTACACCCGGCTGACAACCTTCTCGAACCTGGTGACCACACAGGTCAACTCGTAACCAGAAGACCTCCTGAGCCTCCCTCAGGTGAGTGACCAGGGGGCGTTGCGGGCTACCACGAGCAGCCCGCAGCGCCCCCTATCCATGTCCCGGCCCGGCCGCTTGCGCGCAGCCGGTCGGCGGCCGTCCCGCAGTGCAACTCCTCGGTGCCGGCGACGAAATGGCTGAGCTGCCGCAGTTCCACGGCCCCGGCTCCAGAGGCCGCGTTCGCACGTGCTCCGAACGAGTGGCGCGGGAGGCGTTCCACGACGCTCGGACCGAGCGGACCGAGCGGACCGAACGGACCGAACTGAGAGATCACCGGGCTACGACGGTCCCGAACCGGATGTCGTACGACGTCGCGGGGTGCAGGACGGCCAGCATCCGCTCGCCTTCTTCCAGCACGGCGGTCCGCCGGGCCCGGCTCAGCGGCGCGAAGGGCTCGATGACCAGGGCGTTGTCCACCGGCTTCCACACGCCCGCCAGAAAACCGTCCACGAGCAGGGTGCGGTGGGGCTGGTTGCCCTGCCAGAGGCGGCCCCGGTGCTCGGGCGGGATGACCCGGGTGCGGTCGGCGTGGGAGAGGAGGAGGTTGTCGTACTCGGGGAGGAAGCGCGGCGGGGCGGGGGTCTCGGGATCGGGGCGGGGTGCGTCGGGCAGATCGAAGAGTTCGACTCCGTTCTCGTCCCGGAAGGCGAGGAGGCGGGGCCGGAGCCGTTCGAAGACCTCGCGCAGCCGGGTCAGTCCGGCCCAGGTCTGCATGTCCTTGACGGAGGCCGGGCCGAAGGCGGCGAGATAGCGCAGCACGGTGCCGTCCGGTGCCGGGGCCGGTGCGGCGGGGCGGCCCAGCCAGTGCTCGGCGGTGGTGAGGGCGACCTGCCCGGACCGGCCCCACAGGCCGCGCGGGGGGACCTGGACGAGGGGCAGGGTGCAGCGGGCGGCGACGGCGAGCGACTCCGGGTCGGCGTCGGGCCACTCGGCGAGGAGGGTCTGGCGCAGTTCGGCCATGGTGCGCGGCTCGGCCTCGACCAGGTCACGGGCGTGTGCGGCGAGCCGGTCCAGGTCGACGCCGGTCAGGCCCTTGCGGAAGGCGGTCAGCTCGCGGTCCCGGGCGGGCTGGACGAGCGGGCGCAGGGTGCGGGCGTCGTCGGCGGTGTGGGTGTGGATGGTCGACCGCAGGGTGACGATACGCACGACCTCCCGGTCCGCCATCAGCTGAGAGAGCCGCTCGGGGTCGAAGCCGTCGAGGCGGGCGGCGAGGGCGTAGTACGGCGGCTTCACGTTCTGCGCCTGGAGGCCGACGAGATGCGCCACGGCCTCCTTCACCGACCGGGGTGAGCGGCGCAGCAGCAACTGACGGTCGAGGGTGGCACGGTTGAGGGCGCGGGTGCCGAGCACCGGGCCGGGTGACGTCTTCGCCATAGCGCGCACGGTAACGTCCGTCAGGGACAGATCGTGTCCGCTTCTCTCACCGAATCCCGTCCTTGATTCCCTCCGCCGGGCCCGTATGCCCCGTATATCCTGCTCCGAGGCCCACTGATCACGCCTGATCACTACGATCACACCGAGAACGCCGACGCAGTCCCATCGAGAGGCGGCCGCGATGTCCGAGCGACGCCCCAGCCCGGTCTCGAAGAACTCCGGGAACGGCAGGAACGGCCGGAACACCAGAAGGTCCGTCTGGCGCCGCACCCTGCCGCCGGAGCAGGACACGGCCGAGTTGCCGGAGCCGGAGTCCGCGTCGGCGGCAGGGCCGGGTGAGCCGGCGAGCGTCGTGGAGGCCGCGCTGTACCGCGACGGGGTGCGGGTGTCGACGCCGGCGACCCTGGCGCAGACGTACCGCGAACTGCGCGACCAGCCCGCGGGGATGGCATGGATCGGCCTGGCCCGCCCCACCTCGGGCGAACTCCTCTCCCTGGCCGCCGAGTTCGACCTGCACCCGCTCGCGGTCGAGGACGCGATGGAGGCGCACCAGCGCCCGAAGCTGGAGCGGTACGGCGACACGCTCTTCGTGGTCCTGCGCGCCGCCCGTTATCTGGACGCGCCGGAGGAGGTGGACTTCGCCGAGCTGCACGTCTTCGTGGGCGCGGACTTCGTGATCACGGTCCGGCACGGCGCGGCACCGGACCTCTCGGCGGTCCGCCACCGCATGGAGGACAGCCCCGACCTCCTCAAACTCGGCCCGGAGGCAGTCCTCTACGCCATACTCGACGCGGTGGTGGACGGCTACGCCCCGGTCGTCGAGGGCGTCCAGAACGACGTCGACGAGATCGAGACGGAGGTCTTCCGCGGCGACCCGGAGGTCTCCCGCCGTATCTACGAACTCTCCCGCGAGATGGTCGAGTTCCAGCGCGCCACCCGACCCCTGGTCGGCATGCTGCACAGCCTGATCGCCGGTTTCGCCAAGTACGAAACGGACGAGGAACTCCAGCGCTACCTCCGCGACGTCGCCGACCACGTCACTCACATCAGCGAACGCGTGGACGGCTTCCGCCAGGCCCTCACGGAGATCCTCACGGTCAACGCGACCCTGGTCACCCAGCAACAGAACGCGGAGATGCGGGCGCTGGCCGAAGCGGGCTTCGAACAGAACGAGGAGATCAAGAAGATCTCGTCCTGGGCCGCGATTCTGTTCGCTCCGACGCTCGTCGGAACTATCTACGGCATGAACTTCTCCCACATGCCCGAGCTGCACTGGGGGTTCGGATACCCCTTCGCCATCGTCCTGATGGCAGCCGTATGCACCAGTTTGTACTTCATCTTCAAGCGGAAGGACTGGCTCTGAGCAACCGCTCGACGGGCGATCGGGCGGCGCCAGGGGAGCCGGCGGCGGTGAGGTGCCCCAGTGCCCCAACAGCCGCGGCTTGACGTGCTCAGGCGCCAGCGGCTCGGCCAGTAGAGGGTTGGACATGAGGTAGATCTGCCCGACGGCCAGGTAGTTCGCCGCCCGCCAATGGGCATCCAGAAGGCCGAGACCGCGCATGCGGGGTGCCTCACGCGAGTATGTAGCGAACGTGCCTTCGGCCAAGGCCGCGGGAATAGTGAGCCGTTGTCCGGTGGCTGCTGCCATGTCCCAGGCGTGGACGGTGAATTCGGCGATCAGGATCCCGCCGAGCGCGCTCGCGGGCATGGGCGGTCCGCCGAGGCCGGCCTCGCCCTCCCACGCTGCCGGCTCGGACCAGGCCCTGGCCGCCGGTTCCGCTCAGCCGGCCACGAGCAACGCCCACTCGGGCTCTGGCCGCCCGGCGAGGAGTGGCACCGGGCTCGCGGTCAGCAGGCCCGGATCCGATGCGGTGTGCCAGGTACAACCCCGGCACTCTCAGGGCGGCTGCTGAGGCAGCCGCGTCTTTACGCTGAGCCGACTGCGTCTTTTGGGGCGGGTGCACAGAGGCGGCGGGCGGCTTCGACGATGACGGCCCGGTGCTCGGCCAGCCGTTCCGGCCGGTAGGGGTCGGCGCCGTCGACAGCCGTGAGGAGATCTCGCGGCGCGAGAACCCAGCTCTGCGTGAGCCCGGTGATGAGGACGAGCAGGTCTGTCGACGGCAGCTGCCCGGCGGCCGAGTCCGCGGTCATCCGGGCCATCTTCTCGCTGTAGACGTCCGCCGCGTCGGGGCCCAGCTCAGGCCGTTCCATCTGGCGCCACAGATGCATGCGCAGCGCGGCAGGGCGCCTGGTCAAGTAGTCGAACATGCGGCCCGCGTAGCCCGGCAAGTCGTCCTCGGTGAGCGGCACCGCGGCGTTCAGTTCGCTGATGACCCTGTGCAGGGCGGCGGCGAACAAGCCCTCTTTGTTGGTGTAGTACACGTAAATGGACCGCTTGTTGGCGCCCGCTGCCTCGGCGATGCGCTCGATGCGGGCACCGGCGAAGCCGTACGCGCTGAACTCCTCGATTGCCGCCACGAGGATCTTTGCGCGGGTTGCTGCGGAGTCGTAGGGCATGGCACCAGCCTAAGGTAACCAACCGTTTATTGACAAATCCCGGACCCCGTGCCTAGATGGTAAACATCCAGTTATTTTCATTACTGGCCGTAGCGGAAGGTATGTCATGAGTACAAACTCGCCCTCCTCGCCCGTGTTCGAGCGGGACCTGTTCATCAACAACACCTGGCGTCCCGGCTCCTCGGGCGAGCGCATTACGGTCGTCGATCCCGCGACCGAGAAGGAGATCGGATCAGCTGCCGCGGCGGTCTTCGAGGACATCGACGCGGCCGTCTCCGCGGCCCGTACCGCGTTCGACTCCGGTCCGTGGCCGCGACTGACCCTGCGGGAGCGAGCCGAGATCCTGACGAGGTTCGCCGACGAACTGGAGAAGGACGTCGATCCGGTCACCGAGGTGCTGGTCGCGGAGACCGGCCTGACGGCCGGGCAGAGCCGCGGCGGGGCCCTGACCATGCCCGGCCTGCTGCGCTACTACGTCTCCCTGGCGGGCACCACGGAACTGACCGAACTGCGCACCGGCCTGTCAGGGGTCAGCGCCCGCATCGAGAAGCGGCCGGTGGGCGTCGTGGCGGCCATCGTCCCCTGGAACGCACCACTCGCACTCGCCGCGTTCAAGCTCCCCCAGGCCCTGCTGGCCGGCTGCACCGTCATCATGAAGCCGTCGGAGGACACTCCCCTGAGCGCGGGCTACTTCGCCGACGCCGCGCTGCGAGCAGGGCTGCCCGCCGGGGTACTGAACATCGTCAACGCCCTGCCCGCGGGCGGCGACTACCTGGTGCGCCACCCGGGCGTCGACAAGATCACTTTCACCGGCAGCACCGTGGTCGGGCGACGTATCGCCGCCGCTGCCGCCGACACCCTCAAGCAGCTCACCCTCGAACTCGGCGGCAAGTCACCGGCACTCGTGCTCGACGACGCCGACCTGGACCGCATCGTCGAGACCCTGGTGCCCGGCGTCTGCGGGAACAACGGGGAGAGCTGCACCAACCCCAGCAGGCTCATCGTGCCCGAGCACCGTCACGACGAGATCGTCGCCGCCCTCGCCGAGGCGTTCGCCAAGCTGACCGTCGGCGATCCCCGCGACCCGGCCACCGACGTGGGCGCAATGGTCACCCGCAAGCACTACGAGCGGGTCCTGGACTACCTCGCCTCCGCGGAAGAGGAAGGCGGCACCTTCGCCGTCGGCGGCGGCCGGGCCCCCGGCCACGACGTCGGCTACTACATCGCCCCCACGATCATCACCGGCGTGTCACCGGACGCCAAGGTCGCACAAGAGGAGATCTTCGGGCCCGTCCTGACCGTCCTGACCTACCGGGACGAGGAAGAGGCCATCCGCATCGCCAACCACACCGAGTTCGGCCTGTCCGGCGCCGTCTACAGCACCGACACCGAGCACGCCCTGCGCGTGGCCCAGCAGATCCACGCCGGCACCGTGAACCTGAACAACGGCATCACCGTCGACATCGGCGTGCCGTTCGGCGGCGTCAAGCAGTCCGGCTACGGCCGCGAACTCGGCCCCGAGGGCCTGGACGCCTTCTTCAACACGCACGTCATCTTCCTCAACGGAGAACCCCTGCGCGTGATCAGCGGCTAGCGGCAGCAAGTGCCGGGCCGGTCCGCCGTGACGGACCGGCCCGGCCCGTTCCCCCCCACCGCGCAGACGTCACCCACGTGGACAACAGTCATGCGCATCGCAACTCCGTTCACGGCCTCGAGCACCGCCATGGACGTCATCGCCGGCGTCGACCTCACCGGCCGGGCAATGATCGTCACCGGCGCCCGCGCTTCCATACCTTGACGTGTCAGCCTGATGGGCAGACGTGCCCATCAGATTGTCCGGACAGGTAGGACGCCCGTTCGTCCGCGGCCAGATCGCGATGGACGGCCTGGCAGATCTTCCGGATCGCCGCATCGGGCTCGGGAAGAACCGAGTTCCACAGCCGCACAGTGGTGTCACCGCTTCCGCTGGCGAGGGTGTGCCCGTCGGGACTGAACGCCAGCGACGTCACCGCGTTGGTATGGCCGGTGAGGGTGGCGCGGGTCTTTCCGGTGTGTACGTCCCACAGTCGAACCGTGAAGTCGTCGCTGCCGGAGGCGACGGTCCGCCCGTCGCGGCTGAAGGCCACGGACCAGACCCTGGCGGTGTGACCCGTCAGGGGAGCCCTTGCTTTGCCGGTGGCGACGCTCCACAGCCGTACTGTCTTGTCGGTGCTGCCAGTGGCGAGGGTGCTCCCGTCGGGGCTGAACGCCAGGGAATGGACTCTGTCCGTGTGGCCGATCAGGGGGGCCCGGGCCTTTCTGGTGGCGACGTCCCACAGCCACACCGTTTTGTCGTCGCCGGCGGCGGCGATGATACGGCCGTCGGGGCTGAATGCCATGGACCACAAACCGCTGGTGGCGTCCGGCAGAGTGGCGCGGAGCTTTCCGGTGGCTGCGTCCCACAGTCGTACCTTCTTGTCGCCGCCGGCGGTGGCGAGGGTGTCTCCGTCAGGACTGAACGCCACGGACAGAACTGCGTCGGTGTTACCGGTGAATTTGGCCCGCACTTTTCGGGTGGTCAGGTCCCACAGCCGTGCCGTGTTGTCGGTGCTGCCGGTGGCGAGGGTGTGGCCGTCGGGGCTGAACGCCAAAGAGGAGACTTGCTCGGTGTGGCCGGTGAGTTTGGCCCGCGTTTTTCCGCTGGCCAGGTCCCACAGCCGTACGGTCTTGTCGGCGCCGCCGGTGGCGAGGGTGTTCGAGTCGGGACTGAACGCCAGGGACATGACGGGTTGCGTGTGACCGCTGAGGGGAGCGCGGGCATATCCGCTGCTCAGGTCCCACAACCGCACCGTCGCGTCCTCGCTGCCGGTGGCGAGGGTGCTCCCGTCGGGACTGAACGCAACCGACAGCACAGGATCGGTGTGACCGCTGAGAACGGCTCGGATCTTTCCCGTGTTCACGTCCCACAGCCGTGCTGTCTTGTCCTCGCCTGCCGTGGCGAGGGTGCTGCCGTCGGGGCTGAAGGCCACCGAGAACACACGTTGGAGTTCTTCGGTCAGTGTGCTGCGGGGTTTTTTGGTGGCCATGTCCCACAGCCGCACTGTGAAGTCGTCGCTGCTGGTGGCGAGGGTCCTCCCATCTGGGCTGAAGGCCACATCGAACACGGGCGCGGTGTGGCCGGTGAGCGCCGCGAGGTCTTCCCCCGAGTTCACGTCCCACAAATGAACCGTCGCGTCGGCGCTACCGGCGGCGAAGACGCTTCCGTCGGGGCTGAAAGCCACCGACGTCACGGTGTAATCGGCGCTGACGGGTAGGGTGGCGACACCTACTTCCTTGGTCACGTCCCAGAACCGCACGGTCGCGTCGTCGCTGCCGGTGGCGAGAGTGCTGCCGTCGGGGCTGAAGGCCACCGACGTCACGGCCTTGGTGTGGCCGCGGAGGGTGGCGCGGGACTCCTCTGCGTCCATGTCCCAGAGCCGCACCGTCTTGTCGGTGCTGCCGGTGGCGAGGGTGTGGCCGTCGGGGCTGAACGCCATGGACGAGACCCTGTCGGTGTGGCCCGGCAGTGTGGCGTGGACTTTCCAGGTGGACACGTCCCACAGCCGGACCGTTCCGTCTTCGCCGGCGGTGGCAAGAGTGCGCCTGTCGGGGCTGAACGCCACCGCCGCGCCCCCATCTGTATGGCCCGGCAGGCGCTGCTTCAGCGGCAGGGCTGCTGCGTTCTCCAGGCTGGCGAGGGCTTCAGGGGTGGGGCTGGCGCGGTAGGCCCGGATGGCGAGCAGCGAGGCGAGGTCGGGGTTCGTGTCGATGAGGGTGCCGGACTGGGTGGCGAGCTGTCGGGACAGGGCTGCCTGTCGCTCGTCGACGGCTGTCCGCCACTGCCAAAGTACGCCTGCTGCGGCGAGGAGCGTGAGGACGAGGAGCGACGCGAGGGTGGCGTTGAGGCGCCTGCTGCGTCGGATGGCGGCCTGCTGCCGCTGCTCGCTGGCCGTGAGGAAGGCTTTGATGTCGTCTGGCAGGCGCCATTTGCGTGACCAGTCGAGCCCTGCGGCGAGCGCTGCTCCGCTGAGGAGCTCTCCCGGGTCGGATGTCGCCGCCCAGAGGGCTCGCCGCTCACGGGTCCGGTTGAACCATTCATGGAAGAGACGGTCCTGGGCGACCCATTCGCGCAGAGTGCCCCACTCACGGATGAGTGCGTCATGGATCAGTTCGGCCACCGGCTCGCCCGGAGGAGTGTCAGGCCCTTCAGGAGAGCGCAGCATCTGGGTGGTGATGATGCGATGGAGGGTCAGGACGCCGATGACATCGTCGACGTGCCCGTCGGCTGCGTCGTCGGGGTCGGCCGCCAGGTGGCGTAGTTCGTCGAGGGGCAGCTGGGCACGTACGGCGGGTACGTTGCGGCTGGGATCGTCCGGATGCACCAAAGAGGTCAGGATGCGCCGCGCGATCGGGTGTTGCTCGGGAGGCAGCCGGTTGAGGGCGCTGTCACACCATGTGGTCAGGCTTCCGCTGACCGCTCCGATGCGCCGGTAGGCCTCGTGCGTGAGGTATCCGTCCTGGCGCCGCGACCACAGCTGGCTGAGCGTGAGTTCCAGCAGCGGCAATACGGTGACGGGTGCTTGGCGGGCCGCGGCCGCTTCGGGGGTGATGGCCAGGACATCCGTGACGATCTGTTCCGCCAGACCTGGTTGGGAACGAAGTCCCACGTCCTGGGCGGGAAGGGTGATGATGTCGTACAGGTCCTGCTGGCTCAGGGTGCCCGGGACATTCAAGAGACCTGGCATCGCGGTTTCCAGCAACTTGGGGACCCGGGCCGCCAGCTGGGGGTAGAAGTCGTCCCGCATGACCAGGATGACGCTCAGCCCGACCGCGGAGGCGACGGCCGCGGTGATCTGTTCCACGGCGGAAAGGCCGTCCTGCCGTTGGCCATGGCCGGGCTGGGTGAACAGCTCTTCGAACTGATCGACGACCAGGAGAACGCGCTCGTAACCATTCTCCGCCGAGAGCCTGCGGCTGACAGCCGCAGCGATGCCCTGCGTGATCGCCCCGGGGAGTCCAGCGCGCTCGATCTCCGCCAACAGGTTCTGCCGAGGCCGGGCGATGACGGGCAGCCAGCGGTCGCTGCCGGGCAGCTCACCAGCGGCCAGCGCCTGCAGGACACCGGCCTGGACCAGGGACGACTTGCCCGAGCCGGAGGGGCCGAGCAGCAGTGTCAGCCGCCGTTGCCCGGCCAGGTTCGCAACCACCTGCCGCACCGCGTCTTTACGGCCTTGGAACCATCGGGCATGTTCTGCGGTGAAGGGCTCCAGTTCCCGATAGGGGCACACCTCTTGCACCGTGAGTTCCGGCACGATCTCCCGCAACGTCTGCGTGGCAGTGACGTAGGCGACCCCTTGCCCGCGTTGGTAGCCGTCGGGGGCAGTGATTTCCGTGAGCATGCCGATGACCAGCCCGGTCTCCTGGTCCAGGACCGGCGCGCCGCTGAAGCCGGTGGTGAGATCGTTGGCGTCGGTCAACTGCAGGTGGGTGCCCCGCCGAGGGGAGGGCGGAAGCAGATCCCCGGCTTCACCGAAGCCGAGGTGCCCCGCCTGCGGAGCCTGTGCGGGGAACCCGTACGAGCGCACCTTGTGGCCGCTGCAGCCGGCCGCGGAGCCCAGCGACAACGGCCTCAGACCGGGCGGGGTGTTGCTCAGGCGGACGACCGCCACATCCTCGTCCTCCGAGGCACGCCACAACGCTTTCAGGACGAGCCCGCTTACCCGGGGGCCACCATCCAGGTGGGGGAAGCGCAGCTGTACCTCTGTACCGGGCCCCCCTCCGGCAAGCCCGACGACGTGGGCGCAGGTGACCAGCAGTCCGTCGGCCACGGGGAAGCCGGCCCCGGCGACCTCGCCGTCCGGTCCGAGGACCTGTGCCACGGCAGCGGGTAGGCACGCCATGCCCCCGTCGGGTGTCTTCGCGGTGTCGGCCATCGGATCAGCCTGCGCCTGCGTCTGGATGAGGAGGACCCGTGTCGTCCTTCGTCTTCCACGACATGATCACTTTGAGATGGCAACTCGCTTGGCTCTTGGTGATCACTGCCCCGGCCGTGGCAGCGAGGTCGACACCGAACTCGACCGCGATCTCATCGGGACGGGCCTTGCGCAGTTGGTCGAGTGTGGCGCGAGCCGCCTCCGTAACCGGCGCAAGTGCTTCCTGCAGCGTCCTGGGCAGCTCACCAATGGCCTCGCCGAGACGGCCGGCCTTCACCGGTCCCTCCAGCACACCTGCTGGTTCCTCGACCAGAATGCAGCCCCCGCCATCAAGCGGAATTCGGGTCAACGGTGCCAAGACGGCCTCCTTCTGGGTGCTGCGATGCTGCATTCGTTCCCGCAGCGCCGAGACGCGGTCAGTACACGGTCCCGTTCTGCGCAGGCACCCTGGCCAGCGTCGTCAACAGCCGACGTCGCCGCATCCTCGGGTAGGCCGCATGGGTGAGCGGGGCCGCCGGTTCGGTGGACGACGCGCCGTGTCAGGGCGTGGGGACCGCCCGATGTACGGCCCGCCGTCAAGGTACGCCGCCGACAGCCCCAGTGACGCGGCGCGGAGGCGCCAGTGTGGTTGGCGATCACGGCTGAGAGCTGACGGCAAGCTGGCCACCGTCCACCGTGCGACCGAACGGGGGACGCCGCACACGGGGAAGGGGCCCGCTTCGGCCGAGCGGGTGATCCCAGGACCTACGGAAGCATGGACAACCCTGGAGAGACGCGTAATCCCGACGTTACAGCCCGCGCGCATACTGGCCGTATGAGTCGCGCCGACGACAACGACAAGACGCCATTCGCGTCTGTCCATGGCTTTGTCACCAGGTCGGCCACGGTAGTGCAGTACGAACGAGACGGGGCCTGGGTCATCGTCGCGAACGGCGCCTATGACCTGGGCTCAATCTCACCACTGGCCGAGGCGCTGGAAATCGCAGCCAAAAAGCATCCCAGAGTCGTGGTGGACGCCTCCGGCCTCTCCTTCGCGGACTCGACCCTCCTGAACCTGCTGCTGCGCATCCGGCAGCTGACCGAGCTGCGCGTGGCCGCGCCGGCCCGCCAACTGCTCCGCATCCTGGAGATGACCGGAGCCGACACGGTGCTCGACGTGCGCACCACCGTGGAAGACGCTCTGGCTTGACCTGGCGGACCCCAGGCACTGTCCGATGGGTTGTGTGACCAGGTCGGCAGTCGCATCGTTCCGGCTGGTGTAGGGCGGGGTGATCTGTTGGTTCGGGAGTGGGCTCGGCAAGTGCAGCTTCAACCTGGCCCACTCCGCGTCACTGAGATCGCCCCGCCCCACATGCCCTGGAACGAGTGCTCGCCCCTGTCCGTCACAGACCCGTCAGACAGGGCTTCGTCGCCGGAAGCATGCGGCATCCCTCCTGCGAAGTCGACTGCGACGAACGCGATCACCGCGGTTCGCCCCTCATCCGTAGGGCGTCGTCCTAGTCGATGAAGACGCTCCACGCGGTGGCGTTGAGGTTGTCGGAGAGGAAGATGTCGGTTCCTCCCAGGCGCTTTTCCCAGGACGGCATCAGCTCGGCCGCGCGGGCGGTGACCGCATCCATCCAGACCTTGATTTCCGCCTGCTTGTTGTCGGCCGGCACCTTGGCGGCAGCCGAGGCTTCCCTCATGTCGACCGTGCGCAGTGCTTCGGAAGCAGCGGCGCGCAGGTCCCGGATGTACTCCCGGTTCGTCGCCACGTCCTCGGGCGTACCGGGCAGGGCCATATGGCCGGTGACGATGGTCTCGTAGTCATACTCCAGCAACTGGTCCATGGCGTCGAAGTACGCGGGCACGTGCGCGGAGAAGTACAGGCGGAAGAACGGCGCGCTCTTCGGAGTGAAGCTGTCCATCGCTCCCATGAGCTTCAGCTCCGGCAGGTGGATGAACAGGTTGCCGGCCTGATGCCAGTCTCCCGTGTAGTCGAGGACGAACCGCACCCCGTCGATGTCCATCTCCTTGCGGCGGCCACTGAAGGTCTCGGTGGGCAGGGGGCGCCGGTCGTCGTTCTTGACCTCTTTGATGAACTCGCCGGTGATCTCATGGGAGATGATCTTCAGGCCGTCCCGCTTCAGCAGGTCAGCCGCCCCGATGTGGTCGGCGTGCGCGTGGCTGTATATCAGATGGGTGACCGGCTTGGGGGTGACCGTCTCGATCGCCTCCAGTAGTTTGTCCCCCAGGAACGGTGAGGCGTCCACGAGGACGACACCGTTCTTCGTCTCCACGAACATCGTGTTGATCATCCCCTGGGTGACGAAGTGGGCACCGCCGCCCAGGTCCTGGACGACATACCCGGACTCCGGGATGTCCGGGCCCAGGGCGAAGTCGGGTACAGGCGCGAACTCGGTCATGGTGATCTCCTTCGAGCGGCCCGCCCCAGGGCTGGGGCGGAGAGGGGCCCTGTGAGGGGGTTCCAAGGGGTCGCGTGAGGGCCGGCTCGGGCCTGGCCTGCGGCAACGCGGTCTTCGAGGCGACAGCGGAGCGGTGCAGGACAGCCGCTCCCTTCTCCGGCCATGCAGGGAGGCCCTCCGGGTTCCTCTGGCATCCTCGCGGGAGAAGGTCGTCGCTTTTCATCCAGCATGGCCGCTCTGCATGCGCGTGGACGCTCCAAGCGCGCCCATCTGAACCTAGGTCTGACTGGTCCACCTTCACCGGCCCGTCCCGCCGCTGCGGGGAGCACACTGGCCGCATGAACGACAACGGTGAACTGGGTGACTTCCTGCGCTCGCGCCGGGCCCGTCTGCGTCCCGAGGACGCGGGGGCGGCTTTCAGCGGCGGTGCGCGCCGGGTCCCCGGACTGCGCCGTGAAGAGGTCGCGCACCTGGCCGGGGTGAGCACGGACTACTACGCCCGCCTCGAACAGGGCCGGCACCCCCACGTCTCGGAGACGGTACTGGAGGCGGTCGCCCGCGCTCTGCGCCTGGACGACACCGAACGCGGCTACCTCTTCGAACTCGCCCGGCCCAGGACACCCGGACGCCACCGGAGCGGTCCCGCCCGCGCACCACGCATGCGGCAGCCGATCCACCAGATGCTGGACGTCCTCAACGACGTCTCACCGGCCGTCGTCATCAACCACCGCAGCGACGTCCTGGGCGCCAACCACCTGGCCAGACAGCTGATCACGGACTTCGACGCACTGCCGCACCGCGACCGCAACCTCGCCCGATTCGTACTGCTCCACCCCGCCGCCCGTGACCTCTATCAGGACTGGGACCGGGTCGCGGAGACCTTCGTCGCCAGTCTGCGCCTGGCCTCCGGACGCCATCCCGACGACCGCCTGCTGAACGAACTCGTCGGGGAACTATCCATCAAGGTTCCCGTGTTCGCCACCTGGTGGGCCGGCCACCGCGTGGACCAGTGCGCCCACGGCACCCAACGCCTCGTTCACCCCCTGGTCGGCGAACTCACCCTCTCCTACGAAACGCTGGGTCTGCCCGCCGACCCTGACCAGAGCATCGTGCTCTACACCACCGAACCCGGCTCCGCCTCCGCGGAAACACTCCGCCTGCTCGCCAGCTGGACCACGCCGACGAGCACACACGAGGCCGCGCCCTCCCAGGCACCGTCCGGCCGATGAGGAACAGGCGGCCGATCAGTGACGAGGGAGGCGAGACGCCGCCGCTCACCCACTGGCGCCGCCTCGCCGGCGTCAGTGCGAAGCGTGCCTAGCCGCACAGATGACGACGGCCGAGGCACTCATCACCAACATCCTCTGGAGCACGGCATGTCCACACCCGAGCAGAACAAAGAACTCGTCCTGAGGGCCTTCGACACACTCTTCGGCAAGCGCGACTACACGGCCGCGGAGGAGTTCTGGTCCGAGGACTACGTTCAGCACAGCCGGCACATCCCGCCGGGGCGGGAGGGGCTGTTCAACCTCGTTCGCGCACTGCCCGCGGCCCTGCGCTACGACAACCAGCTCGCGGTCGCCGAGGGCGACTACGTGATGTTCTACGGCCGGTTCTCAGGCACCGGCGAGACCGCCTC
The DNA here is from genome assembly GCF_040682795.1 of Streptomyces sp. NPDC051105. NCBI lineage: Bacteria > Bacillati > Actinomycetota > Actinomycetes > Kitasatosporales > Streptomycetaceae > Streptomyces > Streptomyces sp. NPDC051105. The sequence continues at coordinate 256,157 of NZ_JBFBBR010000001.1, forward strand.
CGTCGTGGCCGACGTGGTACGCGTCGAGAACGGCAGACTGGCCGAACACTGGGACGTCTGGGAGGACGAGGCGACCCGCGCCGAGTCCGCAAGCGGCCTGCCGATGTTCGGCGACCACTTCCCGCACGACCGGGCGAGGTGTCGCACTGGCTCGCCGACGGACGGCTGACGAGCGTCGAGAGCACGGTGCACGGCGACATCGAGACCGGACGACCTTGGGAGTCAACTTGAGGGTGCCTCGGAGGAGCTGCGCCCTCGTAGCCCCGTCGGGGCACTCCAGGCGGCGAGCATGCTGAGCGTCTCCGCAGAGGCCGAACCAGGTTCCGCGGTGTAGAGGCAGATACTCAGGTCAGGGTCGGCGGGCAGGGCCAGAATCTCGTAGGAGAGGGTGAGTTCGCCGACCACGGGATGGACGAGGCGCCGGGTGCCGTGGGCGCACTGGTCCACGCGGTGGCCGGCCCACCAGGTGGCGAACTCGGGAACCTTGCTTGACAGCTCCCCGACGAATTCGTTCAGCAGGCGGTCGTCGGGATGGCGTCCGGCAGCCAGACGGAGACTGGCGACGAACGCCTCCGCGACCCGGTCCCAGTCCTGATAGAGGTCACGGGCGGCGGGGTGGAGCAGTACGAATCGGGCGAGGTTGCGGTCGCGGTGCGGCAGTGCGTCGAAGTCCGTGATCAGCGCCTTGGCGAGCTGGTTGACCGCCAGGACGTCGCTGCGGTGGTTGAGGACCAGGGCCGGCGCGACATCGTTGAGGACGTCCAGCATCTGGTGGATCGCCGGACGCACGCGCGGTAGCGGGGCCGGACGGCGCCGTTCCGGGCGGGGTGTCCTGGGTCGGGCGAGTTCGAAGAGGTAGCCGCGTTCGGTGTCGTCCAGGCGCAGAGCGCGGGCGACCGCCTCCAGTACCGTCTCCGAGACGTGGGGGTGCCGGCCCTGTTCGAGGCGGGCGTAGTAGTCCGTGCTCACCCCGGCAAGGTGCGCGACCTCTTCACGGCGCAGTCCGGGGACCCGGCGCGCACCGCCGCTGAAAGCCGCCCCCGCGTCCTCGGGACGCAGACGGGCCCGGCGCGAGCGCAGGAAGTCACCGAGCTCGTCGGTTTGATCCATGCATCCAGTGATACCACTACAGCGGCATGACGGGCCGGGGGGTGGACCCGTCAGACCTAGGTTCAGTAGGGCGCGCGAGGCGTCCGCACGGGTGCCCCGGACGGGATGTCGGCATCGCCGTCGCCCCCCCCTGGCATCCGGCCTCGTGATCAACACGGGATCGGGGCTGGCGGGTACGGCCTGGATCGGCGCGGCCTTCGGGGTCGCCACCTGGGCAGCGTTCTGCTGGACCGCCACCTCACCCGACGCCACGAAGCGGGAACCGACGAGCCCACAACCGTCTCCGAGCCGGAGCAGGCTGCCGCTGCCGCTGCCTCCTGACAACCGGACCTTCCGGAACACGCCCTGCGGGTCCCCACGGCCGCCTTTGGCGGCTCCCCCTCGGCCGCCCGCGCACACCGACGCCGCCCCACGCGGCCGTGCCGGCGTTTGTGGACGTGGCCTCGATGCGGGGGCGGCCATGGGCGGCCCGGGAGCATGACGGCGTCGGCGCCCTCGCCCAGCCGGGCCGCCTCTCGGCCGGGGTCAGACCCGGACAGGTGCGATGTCGCGGGCCGGCAGTTCGAGTCCGAGGTTCTCACGGAGCGTGGTGCCGGTGTAGTCGGCGGCGACGATCTTTCGTTTGCGCAGCTCGTGCAGGAGGCCGTTGACGACGAAGTCGTGCTGGCGCGGGTCCGCGAGTCCGCCGAGCGAGATCACGTCCAGGACGCCTGCGCGGAAGCGTTCCTCGACGGCGTCGGCGAGTTGCTCGGGCGTTCCCGCCGCCGCCCAGTGTCCGGTGTCCTGCGCCGCGACGATGAGCTCCCGCAGCGTGTAGCCCTGCCGCGCGTAGCCGGTGAAGATGTCGACCCGGCCGCGGCGGCGGTTCACCGACGCCACGTCGGGCAGCAGGCTCTCCGGGAGCGTCGCGTCGAGCGGGAGGTCCGACAGGTCGACTCCGCCGCCGAGCATGTCGGCCAGTTGGGCACGGCCGCGTTCGAAGTCGATCGACTCCCGCTTCTCGCGTACGAGCCGCTTCGCCTCCGCCTCGGTGGCCCCGTACGTGGCGTGGAACGAGCTGAAGATCAGCGGCAGTCCGTCGGCCCGTCCCAGGCTCCGGGCCTGGTCGCGGATCTTCCGGGTGAAGTCCAGAGCGTGGTCGAGGGTGGGCAGCGACGTGAAGACGATTTCCGCGTAGCGGGCGCCCAGCGCCGTCCCCGCCGCTGACTGCCCCGCCTGTATCTGCACCGGGCGCCGCTGCGGCAGCGGCGGGATGTTCAGCGGGCCGGTCACGGTGAAGAACCGGCCGGAGTGGTGGATCGGGTGTACTCGGTCGCGCCGCAGCACCGCCTTCCCGTCCGCACCGGCCGTCAGCGCGCCGGGTTCCCAGCTGTCCCACAGCGCGTTGACCACGTCCAGTGTCTCGGCGGCGCGCGCGTAACGCTCCTCCGGGCTGGGCAGTTCGCCGGCGCCGAAGTTCTCCTCACCGATCGAGGAGGTCACCAGGTTCCAGGCGGCCCGCCCGTTGCTGACGTGGTCGAGGGTGCCGAAGAGCCGGGCCAGGTTGAACGGGTGGTGGAAGGTGCTCGACACCGTCGCGATCAGGCCGATCCGCGTGGTCACCTGGCTCAGCGCCGAGACGAAGACCAGCGGCTCCTGCGAGCCGATCGCGCCCTGGGCGTCGAACCTGAGCAGATCGGCGGTGAACAGCGCGTCGAACCTTGCCGCCTCGGCGAGCTTCGCCACCCGCACGGCGGTGTCCAGCGTGGATCGGGCCGGGTCGATCGCCAGGTCGTACGTCTCCGACGTGCCACCGGCTCCGGTCACGGTCTTCAGTGTTCTGGGCTGCTTCGCGCTCACTACGCATCCGTTCTCATCGATGTCGGTGGCATCGGGGGGTGACGGCTTTCCCCGGTGCGGCGGCCGTTTCCGGTGCTGCGGCCTTTTCAGGGACGGGCCCTGGGACGAGCCATCGTGTGGTCACCGCAGCCGGGGCAGCAGTTGGTCGCCGATGCGGCCGATCTCCTGCCGGTAGGGGGTGTCGGAGAGGACGAAGTGGGTGATGCCGAGCTTGCGGTAGTTGTCCAGCGCCGTGGCCACGTCGGCGGCGGAGCCGACCAGCCAGGTGGTCCCCGCTCCCCCGCCGCCGAACCTGCCGGGCGTGGTGTACAAGCAGGTGTCGAGCACCTCGCCCCGCGCGGCGAGGTCGAAGAGCCGCCGCTGTCCGACGGCGGTCCTGCGGTCCCCCACCCAGGTCAGTTCCTTCCCCCCGTCCGCCGCCATCCTCGAGACCCGCTCCTCGGCCGCACGCCACGCCTCCTCCGTGGTGTCGCGCACCAGCATGGTGATCCGCAGCCCGAACTCCAGTGGTTCGTGCCTGCGGCCCACCTGGTCGCTCAACGCCTTGAGCCGGTCGATCCGTCCGGCGAGTCCGTCGAGCGGTTCGCCCCAGAAGAGCTGGACGTCCGCCTCCGCCGCCGACACCCGCTCGGCGGCCTCGGACGCACCGCCGAAGTAGAGCGTCGGATGCGCTCTCGCACCGGTCGCGTACGGGCGTGGGGCCACCGTGGACCGGCCGACCTGGAAGTGCTCGCCGTCGAACGTCACGTCCTCCTCGGTCCACAGGCGTCGTACGAGATGGAGGAACTCCCGGGTGCGGTCGTAGCGTTGTGCGGGATCGCTGCGGGTGTCCCCGTACGCGGCGAGGTTGTCCAGTCCGCTGACGATGTTGACCAGGACCCGGCCGCGGCTGAGCTGGTCGAGGGTCGCCGCCGCACTGGCGAAGTGAGCCGGCTGCCAGTAGCCGGGGCGGACCGCGATCAGGGGCTTGAAGGTGGTGGTCCGGGCGGCCAGCGCCGTGGCGACGGTGAAGGTGTCCGGGCGGCCCCATCCCGTTCCCAGGAGTGCGCCGCCCCACCCGTGTTCCTCGGCCGCACGGGCGAGGCCGGTGGAGTACTCGACGGAGCCCCAGCCGGTCGTCGTGTCGTCACCGCGATGTCCCGGCTCGACGGTGTTGGGGATGTACCAGAGGAATTCCGGGCTCATCATGCTTCCGATCACTGTGCGGGGTGGCGGCTGTCAGAAGGCAGACGGGGACGCTGTCTGAGGCACTGTGCACGGATCGGCGTCGAGCGCCCGGGGCGATCGGGACTCACGTCCTCGCGGGTCAGAGCGGACGCGGCAGCACGCGACAGTGGACTGGCGAAGGGGACCAGAGGATCAACACTGGGCGCTGGACACCCGTACGAGGTCGACGCATCGCTCGCTGGTGAGCATCAGGACCTCGGGCATGCGACCGAGTCTCCGAGTGATCGACCGGAATGTCAATGCGCCGATCCGCCGCCGCACGCCGCCGAGAAGTTCTCCGGCACGGTGCTCCGGAAGGACCTCGCGCCCTACCCGGACGAGCTCATCCTGCCGACCAAGGCCGGCAACCCACTGGGTCCGAGTCCCTACCTCAGGGGCGGCTCCCGCAAGTCGCTCCTGGCCTCGCTCGACCACAGCCTGCGCGATCTCGGCACCGACTACGTCGACATCTTCTACAGTCACAGCCCCGACCTCGCACCGGAGTTGGCGCTCCCTCCCCGGGGAGCACCAACCCGCCGTCGTGTCAGGCCGTCAGGGCGGCCGGTGCCTCGGCCTCCAGGAGCTGCCGTTCCAGGGCCGCCCGGGCGCGCGACACCCGGGAGCGGACGGTGCCGACGGGGCAGCCGGTGAAGCCGGCGGCCTCCTCGTAGGTCAGGCCGACCACCTGGGTGAGGACGAACGCCTCACGGCGTTCGTCGGGCAGCGCCTCCAGCAGGTCGAGCAGGGCCACGCCGTCTTCGAAGCCCGGAAGGCCACTCGGCTGCACGCGTTCGACGGCCGCCTGCCAGTCGGGGGTGTCGGCGAGCCGCGGCCGGGCGGCAGCGTGCCGGAAGCTGTCGGCCACCGCGCGACGGGCGATGGACAACAGCCAGGTACGGGCCGAGGCCCGGCCTTCGAAGCGGTGCAGGCTGCCGAAGGCCCGCGCGAAGGTGTCCTGGGTCAGGTCGTGGGCGGTCTGGGGATCGCCGCTGAGGTGGGCGACGTAGCACAGCACGTCGTGGTGGAGCGCGCGGACGAAATGCTCGGCCGCGTGGCGGTCGCCGCTACGGGCGGCCAGCGCCCAGGCGGTCGCCGCCGCGTCCGTCGAGGCTCGTTTCGCCCGGGAAGCGGGCAGGACGGGAGCAGTCACGTGATGTCCTTCTCGGGTCGTCAGGACGTCCGGGGGCCGGCCGCTGGGAGCGGCGGCGCACCGGGACGTGGGGTGCGTCCGTACACGGTGGGTACGGCGATGCCCGGGGCCCGTCAGGAGGTGTCGGCGCGCGGCGGCACGAGGGACGTGCCGGTGTGCAGCGCCGGCAAGAAGGAACTGCGCGCGAACGCGGCAGGACGGGAGGCGAGACGTGCGGCCCCGGTGGTTCCGGCTGTCTCAGGCGACAGCGGCACCCGTGGGCGGGGCCCGAGAGGTGAGCGAGCAGCACAGGAGGAGGCGCGCCGGAGCCGGGACGTCGGTGGCGCGGCGCCTGCCCGCGAGCGGGCGTGGGAGCGGCGCGGGTCCGGCCAGCAGCATCCGCAGCGGCGCCACCAGCCGGGTGGCCGCGGCCCGCAGGACGCGGAAGACCGCGCGCTCGCCGTACCCGAGCCAGAGCCCGCACAGGACTGCGGCCAGGAGGTGGGCGGCGAACATGCCGTACGTGGCGGCGCCGCTCATGCCCGCCATACCGTGCGCGTGTGGGGCACCGGTCATGGCATGCGCCATGGAGCCCATGTCCATCGGGTCCATGTGCAGGGAGCCCATGGGCGTGGAGCCCATGTCCATGCCGCCCGTGCCCATGCCGCCCATGCCGCCCATGCCGCTCATGCCGCTCATGTTCGTGATGGAACCCGGGGCACGGGCCGCGGTGCCCTGGCCTGGCACCGTCGCCGGGGTGACCGTCTGCGCCAGCGAGAACGCCTCGTGCAGCACCGCCTGCGCCACCGTCACGACCGTGACGATCAGCGTGCGTCCCCGTTCACGGCCGGCCAGCAGCCAGCCTGCCGTGCCGGTTCCGGCCGCGCCGGCGGCCATGGCCCACCAGGGGACGGAGGTGCCCGACATGATCACGTGACCGAGGGCGGCGAGCAGCACGCAGACGGCGGCGAACACACCGGCCCGCAGCGCACGGCACCACCCTCGGACAGTCATAGCCCGCCCATCCTCGCACCCGGCGACTGGTCGTCGTCAGGGGGTACGTGCGGGCACCCGCCCTCCGACTCACCAGCCGGCCAGTGACGCACCTCACACCCTGCATCCGGGAACTCAACGGCCGATCAGCACGACTACTGGAACGGGGCACTTCCCGAACGCCCCACCACCGCAAGGACCTTGACCCGCCCGCTGTGCCGGAACTCCAGGGTGAAGGGCACCAGATCACCCGAACTCCACTTCCCGGCCGGAGCGGACACCGTCAGGTCCACCCCTTGCGGCGACATCGCGACGCTCCCGCCCGCCGGTATCCCGACGGAGTCGACGGCGGCGCGGTAGGCCGCGTTCCCCTCGTTCATGCGGTGCCGGGCGAGCGTGATGCCGCCGGGGACGTCGCGCGAGGTCACGCGTATCAGGCTGTCGGCCGAACCGCCCTCGTTCTCGATACGGAAGAACGCGGCCGTCTCCGCCACCCCGGCGGACGGCAACAGGACGCGTCCTTCGGTGACGCTCAGACGCGCCGGGCTGCCCGCCCTGCCGGTGCCGGTCCAGGCGGTCAGGCCCGCCAGGGCCACGGCGCACGCGGCGACGGAAACGAGCGCGGCGAGCGCGCCGTCCTTCAGCCGCCGCCGGTCACCAGGGGCCGTAGCCGTCCACCTCACCGAACTGCCGCCTTCCCGGGTCGCGCCCCGCGTCCCCGGCCGCCGCCGGTCGTCGGTTGCGCTTGCCAGCCGCGCAGCCGCAGGCTGTTGGCCACCACCAGCACGGAACTCACCGACATCGCGGCGGCGGCGAGCATGGGGTTGAGCAGCCCCACCATGGCGAGCGGCACGGTGACGACGTTGTAGCCGAAGGCCCACAGCAGGTTGGCGCGGATGGTGCCGAGCGTGCGCCGGGCCAGCCCGACGGCGTCCACGAGTGCCTCGATGTCGCCGCGCACCAGGGTCAGGTCGGCCGCCCCGATGGCCACGTCGGTGCCGCTGCCCATGGCGATGCCCAGGTCGGCGCCGGCGAGCGCGGCGGCGTCGTTCACACCGTCGCCGACGACCGCGACCCGGCAGCCCTCCTCCCGCAGCCGCCGGACCAGGTCGGCCTTGTCCTCCGGGGAGCAGCGGGCGTGCACCTCGTCGATCCCGAGTGCCTGCGCCACCGCTCGCGCGGGAGCCTCGCGGTCCCCGGTGGCGAGCACCGGGCGCAGGCCCATTCGCCGCAGCCGTTCCAGGGCACGGTAGCTGCCGGGCCGTACGAGGTCGCCGACGGCGATCAGCGCCACGGCCCGGCCGTCCACGCGGACCACCACGGGCGTGTACGCCTCGCCCTCCGCCGCGGCCAGAGCCTCGGCCAGCACGGGCGGCAGCTCGCCGTCGGGGACGGCCACTTCGACGGTACGACCGGCCACGCGCCCCGTGACACCCCGCCCCGCCGCGGCGGTGAAGCCGGTCACGTCCGGCAGCGGCTCCTGGTCCGCCGAGCGGCGCGCGTACGCCGTGACCGCCCGCCCGATCGGATGCTCGGAGCCCCGCTCCACCGCTCCGGCCAGGCGGACCAGTTCCTCCGGTGCCGGGCCATCGGGCACGGTGGTCACCCGGGCGACGGTCATGTGACCGGAGGTCAGGGTGCCGGTCTTGTCCAGGACGACCGTATCCACGTGCTGGAGCGCCTCCAGGGTCTGCGGCCCGCTCACCAGCACACCCAGTTGCGCCCCGCGCCCGGTGGCGGCCATCAGAGCGGTCGGGGTGGCGAGCCCCAGCGCACACGGGCAGGCCACGACAAGGACGGCCACGCAGGCGGTGAGCGCCGCCTGCGGGTCGGCGCCGGCGCCGAGCCAGAACCCGAGGACGGTCACCGCGATCGTCAGCACGATGGGCACGAACACCCCGGCCACCGTGTCGGCCAGCCGCTGCGCCCGCGCCTTGCCCGCCTGGGCCTCGGTGACCAGCCGGGTGATCCGGGCCAGCTGGGTGTCCGCGCCGACGGCCGTCGCCCGGACGAGAAGCAGCCCACCGGCGTTGACGGCCCCGCCGACCAGCGCCGAGCCGGGGCTCACCTCCACGGGCTCGCTCTCACCGGTGACCAGGGACAGGTCCACGGCCGAACTGCCCTCCGTCACCCGCCCGTCGGTGGCGACGCGCTCCCCCGGGCGCACGACGAAGACCTGCCCGACCCTCAACTGCTCCATGGGGACAAACCGCTCGCCGTGCTCGTCGCGGACGGACACCTCCTTGGCCGCCAGACCCGCCAGCGCCCGCAGGGCCGCGCCGGTCCCCCGGCGTGCCCGCGCCTCCAGGTACCGTCCGGTCAGCACGAACAGCGGCACACTCACCGCCGCTTCCAGATAGACGTGCGCCGTGCCGTCCGACGCGGACGGCAGCAGACTGAACGGCATCCGCATCCCCGGCTCGCCCGCTCCCCCGAGGAACAGCGCGTACGCCGACCAGGAGAACGACGCCACCACGCCCAGCGAGACCAGGGTGTCCATGGTGGCCGCGGAGTGGCGCAGCCCTCGTAGCGCGCGGTCGTGGAAAGGCCACGCGCTCCACGCCGCCACCGGGGCGGCCAGCGCGAAACACAGCCACTGCCAGTTGCGGAACTGAAGGGCGGGCACCATCGACAGCACCAGGACCGGGACGGCGAGCAGCGCGGTGACGAGGAGGCGCTCGCGATCCTGGCGGGCGGCGGCCGCAGATCCGTCGTCCGTGCTGTCCTCGACGGTCTCCTTCTCCTCGTGCACGGGCAGGGCGGCCTGGTAGCCCGCCTGTTCGACCGCGATGACGAGGTCCTCCGGCGCGACGGCCGCCGGGTGGCTGACCCGGGCCATCCCGGTGGCGAGGTTCACGGTGGCCGTGACGCCGTCCAGCTTGGCGAGCTTCTTCTCCACCCGCCGCACGCAGGCCGCGCAGGTCATCCCGCCGACGGTGAGGTCCGTGACCGTGAGGCCGGCCACCGCTTCGCCCGCCGTCACCGGCCACTCCCGTCCGTCGTCCCCGGCATGTTCTGCATGTCCTGCGTGCTCCCGTCCGTCCCGGGCATGTCCTCCATGCCGCCGTCACTCCCGTCACTCCCGCCACTCCCGCCATCGCCACCGCCCTCTCCGCCGCTTCCGGCGCTACCGGTCCCGTGCATGCCGGGGGCCACCGGACCGGCGGCCGATCCGACGGCGTAGGACGCCGAGAACACGAGGGCGAGCAGCAGCAGGAAGCCGCACAGCGCCGGGGGCGGCAGCAGCCTGCGGGCGGTCGCGTCGGCAGGGTGGGACGGTTGTCGGATCTCGGCCATGCTCGACCTTCCTGGTCGCATCGAACCGTCGTGCGGAAGACGCCGTTGAAGCCGTATCGCTTCAGTAGTCGGCCGGACGGAGCCTCGAGTTCCCGCACATAAACGTGAGGCACGACGTACCAGTGGTGTTCGTCGTCGCGTGGTGTGCGTCAACGCCCTTGGAGCGAAGAAACGCCTTCCCGGCGGAGCAGTGGGGGCAGCGGGAGGGGGAACGAGAAGCCTGCACCCGTTCAGGCGTATCGCAGCGGGTCATCGGCGTCGCGGCGCTCTCCGGTGACGGCGGTGGTGTATCGGGCCGCCCGATACGGCCGAGTCCACCACGGCCCCCGCCCGGCATGGTCATCGGCGCTGTCGGGCGGCTCTCCTTCACCTGTCCCGCGTGGCCCGGTGCGCGGCGAGCATCCAACCGGCGGCGGCGAGCACGATCAGGGTGATGCCCAGGTAGACGTACGGGCGCCTGCCCACGGTGGTTGGCAGGCTCTCGTGACGGTCACCTTCCCTGCCGTACCTCGGGTGCTACGTACGCCCGGAGAACGCCAGCCCGCTCCTTGGGCCAGGTGCGCGCGTACCTGGGCGGACGGCCTCCCGGCGGAACGAGGACGGCGAAGGGTGTGCGGTGAGCGGCGCGCGTCAGCTCGGCCCTGGTCATGCTGGCGTCGTGCCCCGACGTCTGGGCGGAGTCACAGCCGGTGTAGAAGGCTACGGGCACGGCTTCGTAGCCGCTGAGCAGGCATGGCGGCCGTACACCGAGGTCATGGAGGGCGGTGGCGGTGCGGGCCCAGTCGGCGCGGGAGGCGGCGGAGCTGTGCACGGTGTGCTCCAGGACGACGTACTGCACGCCCAGATGCCCTGTCAGGCCGACCGCCACCAGGCCGACAGCCAGGGTGCGCCCGGCCCTGCGGGCCGGGGCGGTGACCAGGTGGGCCAGGCCCTCGGCGACCGGGAGGGCGAGCAGGGCGTAGGCGGGCAGCAGGAACCGGGGGGCCGCGTAGCCGATGAGGAACAGGTAGGGGACCGCGGCCGTGACGGCGCAGGCCCCCGGGAGCAGGACGGGCAGCGCGCGCCGGGTGCGGACGGCGACCACCGCGCCGAGGACGGCGAGGAGCGGCAGCGCGAACCACCACAGGGTCACCGCCGGGTTGGGGACCGATCCGGTGCAGGGCCGGCACAGGGTACGTCCGCCGAGGCTGCGCAGCTGGTCGACGACCGCGAGGTGCCAGCCGAGGCCGCCCTGAATGTCGGAGGCGTCGGAGAGGCGCTGTGCGAGGCCGCCATAGCTCACGTATGCCTCGATCACCCATTCGCCGGCGCCCGCCACCAGCCCCACGGCCAGCACGGCGAGCAGGCGCGGGCGGCGCAGGGAGAGCGCGAGCAGGGGCAGCACGACGTAGACCGCGTCCATCGGGCGCATGCACGCCATCAGCGCCGCGCCCGCGAACAGCCCCCACCAGGCCGCCCGGTCGCGGGCGTTCGCGCGGGCGCGCAGGAGGCAGCCCACGCAGGCCAGGGCGCCGATGGCGACCCAGTAGTTGGGCATGGCCTGAAGGCCGTAGAACAGCGTCACCCACAACGAGGCGAACAGGGCGCCGGCCAAAGCCAGGACGCCGGCCCTGAAGTGGCCTCGCCAGACGCGCAGGGCGAAGTAGAGGGCCAGGCCTGAGAGGACGGCCAGGTAGGTCCGGAGCAGGACGGTGGAGTCGGACCACGACGCGATCGGGGCGACCAGGAACGAGATGCCGCGGGAGCGGGGCGCGCTGAAGTAGGCGGCGGGAACGTGACCGCTGACCTGGCTGACGTAGACGGTCTCGTCCCAGCCGAGACCGAGATCCGGCCGTACGAGGACGAGTTGGGCAAGCGTGAAGACGACCGCGACCGTCGCGAGCCAGGGCTCGCCCCGCCCCCGCCGAGGCCGGACGGCCTGCGAGAGGAGGCCGGTGCGAGGGACACCTGTCGTCGTGGCGTTCGAACCGCCGGCCATCCTGTACCTCTCGTCGTCGCACGCCACAGAGTCGGATCATCCTACAGCTCACAGGAAGGCATCCCGCTCTCGGTGAAAACCGCACGTCAGCAGGTCCGGTGCGCATCGGCGACGCGTCGGCTCGTCGTCACGCATCCATGCCGCGGTCGCGCATCCATGCCGCGGACGGCCTCGCCGACGCCTCGAAGGAGCCACCCCGGAAGTCCGGCACCGTCGCAAACCAGCCAGGCTCCCCCGCTTCACAACGTACCCGTGGGTAACGCCAGTTACAGCTGTTACTTTCCCTTCCAAGATCCCTGGATCTTCCGCTCCCCCCACTCACCCACCCCGTACCGAGGCCCCCATGCTGAACTCGCCCTCCGTCGACAGCGCGGGCGGACGCCACCGCAAGAGCAGAACGATCAGTCCGGCGATCCGCCGTGCCGCGGTCATCGCGGTGACCGCCCCCGTGGCCGGGACGATCCTGTTCGGCACGTCGGCCTTCGCCGCCGAGAAGGCCGTCTCCAAGACCGCCGCCGCGCTCGACCCCGCCGAGCAGAAGATCGCGGACAACCTCGGCATCCGCGTCCAGGACACCCGTCTGGGCAGCACGTTGAGCGGTGTTGTCATCGACGCCGAGTCCAACAAGGTCGTATGGGGTCACGACGCGACCACCGCGTTGATGCCGGCGTCCAACACCAAGCTGGCCACGTCGACCGCCGCGCTGACGGTCCTCGGCCCCGACCACCGCTTCACCACGAAGGTCGTCTACGGCGCCGGCACCCTCACCCTGGTCGGAGGCGGGGACCGCACCCTCACCTCCGCCGACCTCGACGCGATGGCCAAGACCGTCGTCGCCGGCCTGAAGAGCACGGGCCTGACCTCGGTCAAGGTGCAGGTCGACGACAGCCTCTTCCCCGAGCCCACGCTCGCCACCGGCTGGAACGACGGCTACTACCCCGACTCCGTCGCCCCGGTACGGGCGTTGGTGGTCGACGGCCACCACGTCACGGACACGTCCCTGGACGCCGGTCAGACCTTCGCCAGGCTCCTCGCCAAGCAGGGTGTCACCGTCACCGGGAGCGTCACCCACGGCGTCGCCGGCACCGGAACCGTCCCCGTGGCACAGCACCGGTCCGGCGCGCTGTCGGCCATCGTGGAGCACATGCTCAAGGTGAGCGACAACGACATCGCCGAGACCCTGCTGCGGACGACCGCGCTCGCCGCCGGCCGGCCGGCCACCTTCGAGGACGGCACGGCGGTCGTACGTCAGATCCTCGGCCGGTACGGCGTGTCCCTGGACAACTTGGTGATCCACGACGGCAGCGGACTGTCCCGTGCCAACCGCATCCCGGCACAGACCATCGCCGACATCCTCGACCTGGCCGACGACCCCGCCAACAGCCAGACCCTGAAGTACATCGTGGACGGTCTGCCCGTCGCGGGGGAGGCGGGCTCGACGCTGGGCCCCGAGTGGGGCCGGTTCGACACCGCGGACTCCCAGTGCGCCGTCGGGAAGGTCAGCGCCAAGACGGGCACGCTCACCGGCGCGATCGCGCTGAGCGGACTGACGAAGGCCGGAGACGGACGCTGGAAGATCTTCTCCTTCATCGAGAACAACTCCACCGCCGACCCGGCCGCCACCAAGGACGCCCTCGACGGCCTCGCCGCCACGGTCAACGGCTGCTGGGCGTAGGACACGGCACGCCCTGACCGAGGGAACACACGCTGATCGCCTCCGGGCGTCGCCGCCGCTCGGCCTCTGACCCCTCCACGGGGTCAGTCCTTGACGGCGACGTCTCGTGATCCAGCCCGGCTCGCGGGCTGTTGCGGCCCTCCGACTCCGCCCCGGCAACCAGTCGCTCTCCGAGTCGTTGAGTTCCCGGGGCTCCGGGACCGGCTCCGGAGAAGCCGGCACCCGCTCGGGCAACGTGTGCTGTTTGCGACACGTGTGGGGATACAAGGGGCTGCCGTTCAGGGGGAGGTAGTGTGTTCGAGGCTCGAACGGTCCTCCGTGAGAACCGCGGTGGCGACCGGGAGGGGCAAGTCACCCGTCTGAGCCGCCTGCACGCGACCTCTGAAGATGGAGCCGATGAACGTGTCGACCGGCGGCAGACGGCTGCGCGGCCGTGCCGCCATAGCAGCCCTCGTCTGTGCGATCACCCTGTTACCCGGCCCGAGTTACGCGGCGCCGGGCGCACCCGATCCACGCGACGACCAGTCGATCGAGGACATCCACAACGAGCTGAACGGCCTCTACCGCGAGGCGGAGGTGGCCACCGAGGCCTACAACACCGCGGACGTGAAGGCGACCGAGCAGGAGAAGCGGCTGACGTCGCTCCGCAAGGACCTGGCCCGCACCGAGGACCGGCTGGACGATCTGCACGACCTCGCGGGTGCGGCCGCCCGGACGCAGTACCGCGGGGGCAATCTCGATTCCACGGGCATCCAGTTGCTGCTCGGCGACCACCCCGACCAGGCTCTGAACGACGCCTCCCAGGCCCGTCAGGCCCTGCGGAATCTGGTCAACGTCTCCGAGAGCCAGAAGAGCGCCCGCGCGGAGCTGAACCGGCAGACCGACGCCGCGGCAAAGAAGCTGCGGGAGCTGAAGAGCAGCCGCGCGAACAAGGCCGAGGCGAAAGGGAAGATCGAGAAGAAGATCGCCGAGGCCGAGCGGATCGAGGCGGGACTCAAGAAGGAACAGACCCGCAAACTGGCCCAGTTGGAGAAGGAGGAGGCGCAGCAGGCCAAGTCCGAGTGGACGGGGCCCGATTCAGGCGGAACCTCGACCGGTTCCGGCTCGGGCGGCGGCCGGACGAAGGCGAGCGGAGCGGCCGCGAAGGCCGTCGACTTCGCGATGGCGCAGATCGGCAAACCGTATGTGTGGGGCGCCGTGGGGCCCTCGTCGTACGACTGCTCGGGACTCACCTCCACGGCGTGGGCGGCTGCCGGGCACCCCATACCCCGTACCTCGCAGGCGCAGTGGCAGGGGCTGACCCGGGTCAGCCTGGCCTCCGTGCGGCCCGGAGACCTGATCATCTACTACGACGCCACGCACGTGGGCATGTACATAGGGGGCGGGCAGATCGTCCACGCCCCGCGGCCCGGACGCACGGTCACGACCGCACCGGCCGCCTCCATGCCCATCGTCGGTGTCGTCCGACCCGGAGTCTGAACGGATGACCTACTCGCTGACCCCCCGTAACGAGGGAAACCTGCCCGCGCTCAGCGCACCGCCGCTGATCCGGCTCGACGCCTATGTGGCCGAGGACGGGTCGACGGTGGTCAACGGCCATCTGCTGGAGATGGGCGGCACACGGCCCCCCAACGAGGCGATACTCGACGCCATCGCCATGTTCGCCCGCACCCTGCGGGCCCCGGTGGCGGCCACCGTCATCGACCGCACCGTGCAGCAGGTGGCCCGCCTGCGGGTGTATCCCGACGGCTCCAGCCGGACCATCGCCGACGAGGAGGACCTGCCGCCCGGGCGCGAGCGTACGGCCGCGGAGGAGGAGTCGTTTCCTCCGCTCGCCCGTGTCGAACGCATCATCCAGCACGCGCAGCGCGAGGAGCTGCACGCCGCGTTCGTCCTCGCCAGCGCGCTGCGGGAGCACCTCACGCTGCGCAGGGGCGCGGAGGACGAACTCTCGCTGGAGGCACGGGCGATCGAGGCGTACCTCGCGTATCAGCGCGGCGACTACATGCTCTCCACCGTCCTCGCGCTGACCGTCGCACGCATCCGCTGCCGCACCGATCTGAACCGGGCGGCGCCCGAGGTGGCCCGTGCCACCGCGGCGTGGCAGCGGCTGATCGACGAGGGCCAGGTGGCCACCCGGGGACAGGAGTTGCTGCACATGTGGGAGCACCTGTCGTCGGAGGGCCTGCTGCGGGAACCGTCCCACCAGGCCATGGCCCAGGCCGTCCGGGGCCGGCTCGAACGGCACGGCCGGTCCGTACCGGCCCCGGCCACGGCACCGGCCCTGGCCGCGGGCCAGAACCCGATCGCCCCCGAGGACCAGCCGCTCAGGCCCACGCGACGGGGTCTACGACGTTTCACCCGCCGACCCGGCCGGTCCTCCGAGCCATCACCCTAGGCCGGAGCGGCGACACACTGCCGAAGGTGCCGTCCGACTCCCGAACACGCCGTGCGGGAAGTACCCGGCGGCGATCACCGTGTCCGGCCGCTTCGGCACGCGGTCGCGGCACGGCTTCGGGCCGGTCCGGATCGACGGCCGAGGAGAACGCGAGGTCCCGATCGGCGGTCTCCTTGGGGAGCGTCGACGCGGCGCGCCCGGCCCGGACGCCGCCCGGGCCGGACGCCGCCCGGGCCGGATCAGAGCGTGAGGAGCTCCTCGTAGAAACCGCCGAACTCCCGCTGTCGGTCGACGAGATGGATCTCCAGGATCCAGTGGCAGGTGCGGCCCGCCTTGTCGGTGCGGCGCAGCGGCGTGTCGTTGGTGGGTGCGATGTACGACTCGGTGTCCGCGCCGTCGATCTTCTCGTGCGGGAACTCGCCGACCAGGTGGCCGGCGTGCCAGCCGCCCAGTTCCCAGCCGGCCTCGGCGGCCAGCCGCTCCACCTCGGCGTACAGCTGCTTCCCGGTGATGTCCGGATCGGCCTCGAAGAACCGCTTCCCGGCGGCGAAGACCTTCGCCAGGTCGTCGCGGAGCCGTCGTTTGACCGGGTCGTCGCCGAGGACGAAGGTCCGCCCGAAGTCGGCCTCGTACTCCTCGAAGATCGGCCCGAAGTCGGCGAACACGATGTCGTCCGCGCCGATCACCCGGTCCGGCGGGTTCTCCTTGTACGGCTTGAGCGTGTTCGGGCCCGAGCGCACGATCCGCTTGTGCCAGTGCCGGGTCGTACCGAAGAGTTCGTTCGCCAGGTCACGGACGCGGTCGCTGACCGCCCGCTCTCCTTCGCCCGGCGCCACCAGCCCTCGCTTCTCCATCTCGGCGAAGAGCCGCTCGGCCTTGGCCTGGGCGTCCAGCAGTCGGGCCGCCCGTGTGGGTTCATCATCAGCCATAGCAGGAAAGGTACGTTTGGCTGAACTCACGAGTCAATCAAATTGAACTACACTGCCATGTCGACCTCGCCGCGGTGAGCGCGGCACCGATGGCGTACAGCCCTCTCGGATGTGCCAGGGCCGGGCGGGTACGCGGGTGGCGGATGCGACGGGAGCCACCACGGACGTTTGCCGAAGCGGCTAGTTTGTGGATTCACCGATCCATACAAAGTGTGGCAATTCGCCCCCGTCCGTCCTTCTGTCTGTGAGGCGCCTCGTCATGAGCCTGAGCATCCGCAACCAGATCCCCGGCACCGTCACCGCCGTCACCGCCGGCGAGGTGATGGCGACCGTGAAGGTACGCCTGGACGGCGGCCAGGACCTCACCGCCGCGATCACCCTGGAGGCGGTCGAGGACCTGGGGCTCGCCGAGGGGTCGGCCGTCCGGGCCATGATGAAGTCCACCGAGGTCGCCCTCGCCACCGGCCCCGTGACGGGGCTGTCCATCCGCAACCGGCTGCCCGGCACGGTGAGCGATGTCGCCGTGGGCGGGGCGATGGCCACGGTCAAGGTCACCGTCGACGGCGGCGAGCTCACCTCGGCGATCACCAAGGACGCGGTCGCCGACCTCGGTCTGACAGCCGGTTCGCCGGTCGTGGCACTGATCAAGTCGACCGAGGTGTCCCTCGCGACCGGGTGACGCCGGTCGTGACCGCCGACCGGCGCGGCTTCTGGGAGGAACGCGGCTGCCACGACATCGCCGACGCGTGGAAGCGGCAGCGCTACTCCTACCAGGAAGCGGAAGCAGACGAACCGGATCCCGCGGCCCCCTGACCCCATCCGCCCGCGCCCGGTCGACTCCCGTCCGCGGCAGCGCGGTTCGCCGCCAGTCGCAGACTCTCCGCGACGGCGTGCGGGATGTCGTCGACGGGGAACAGCGCGTGCCGTACGGTCCGTTCGGCGTCGACGACCAGGATCAGGCGTTTGTGGCGCAGTCGGCCCGCACTGCGGAAGGTCGGCAGCCGCAGGGCCGCCGCGAGTGGGTGGGCGGCGTCGGAGAGCAGGGGGTACGGGACCTCTTCGGCGCGGGCGAACTCCGCCTGTTCGTAGGTGAGTTGGGTGCTGATCCCGCGCACTTCCACGCCCGCCTTCCGGAATTCGGGCCAGGCGTCCCGGAAGAGCCGGTTCTCCAGCGTGCAGCCAGGGGCGCCGGGGATCGGCGGCTCGCCCCATTCGACTCCGGTGCCGGGGTAGGTGAACAGCACGGTCGCCGGGGCGTCCGGGGAGACCAGGGGCACGCCGGGGCCCTGGGCGGCGGGCAGTTCGAGACCGTCGGGCAGTCGGGTGCCGACCAGGGAGTGCACGCGGGCGTGTTCGGCACCGTCCGCCGCCGCCGTCGCGGTGAGGCCGCCGTCGCCCAGCACCCAGCGGTCACCCCAGTCCTGCATCGCGACGAGCAGCGGCAGCAGCCCGGCACCGGCGTCGGTGAGCAGGTACTCGTAACGCACCGGCCGCCGTTGATAGAGGCTGCGGTGCAGGACACCGTGGGCGACGAGCCGGCCCAGCCGCTCGGTGAGCACCTTGCGGGACAGGCCGATCTCGGCGGCCAGCGCGTCGAAGCGGACATGGCCGCGGGCGACCTCGCGCAGCACCAGAACATTCCACCAGTCCCCCAGGACCATGGCGGCCTGGGCGATCCCGCAGGTCTCGTCAGCGTTGTGCATCCTCATGTACCCATAGTAAGTTCCCTATCGGGACTCACTTTGTTTCTCGATGGAACTTACTGCCCGTCAGCGCACGGGCCCAGCGTGAGGAGTGCATCGTGACCGCCATCAGCCGGGTCGTCGCACGCGAGATCATCGACAGCCGGGGCAACCCCACGGTCGAGGTCGACGTGGAACTCAAGGACGGCTCACTGGGCCGCGCCGCCGTCCCCTCCGGCGCCTCCACCGGCGCCCGCGAAGCGGTCGAACTGCGCGACGGCGACCCGACCCGCTTCCACGGCAAGGGAGTTCGGCGCGCCGTCGACGCCGTGAACGAGAGCATCGCGGACGCCGTGACCGGACTGGAGGCCGAGGACCAGGCGACCGTCGACCGCACGATGATCGAGCTGGACGGCACGCAGACCAAGTCACGGCTCGGCGCCAACGCCCTGCTCGGCGTCTCCCTGGCCACCGCCAAGGCCGCCGCGGCCTCCCACCGGCAGCCGCTGTACCGCTACGTCGGCGGAGTCGACGCCCGGCTGCTGCCGGTGCCGATGATGAACATCGTCAACGGCGGCGCGCACGCCGACAATCCGCTCGACTTCCAGGAGTTCATGATCGCGCCCATCGGTGCGGCCACCTTCGCCGAGGCGGTCCGCATGGGCTCGGAGGTCTTCCACACCCTGCGCGGCAACCTGCTGGCCGCCGGCCACAGTGTCAACGTCGGCGACGAGGGCGGTTTCGCTCCCGACCTGCGCACCGCCGACGAGGCCCTGGACTTCGTCGTCCGCGCCATCGAGCAGACGGGCTACAAGCCCGGCACCGACATCACGCTCGTCATGGATCCGGCCAGCTCGGAGTTCTTCCGCGACGGCGGCTACGACTACACGGGCGAGGGCGTCCGCCGTACCCCCGCCGAACACGCCGACTACCTCGCCGCCCTCGTCGACCGCTACCCCGTGGCCTCCATCGAGGACCCGATGGCCGAGGACGACCACGCCGGCTGGCGCGACCTGACCGCCCGGCTCGGCGACCGCTGCCAGCTCACCGGAGACGACGTCTTCTGCACCAACGAGACGCTGCTGCGGGCCGGTATCCGCGACGGCATCGCCAACTCCGTTCTGGTGAAGGTCAATCAGATCGGCACCCTCACCGAGACGCTGGCGACGGTCGCCACCGCCCACCGCGCCGGGTACACGGTCGTCATCTCCCATCGCTCCGGCGAGACCGAGGACACGACGATCGCCGATCTCGCCGTCGCCACGGGTTGCGGCCAGATCAAGACCGGCTCACTGTCGCGCTCGGACCGCACCGCCAAGTACAACCAGCTCTTCCGCATCGAGGAGGAACTGGGGGCGCAAGCACGCTACGCGGGGCGGGAGGCCCTCGGACTGCGCCGCTGACCCGGCCGTGACAGGTGGGGGCGTGCCTGCGAGTACCGGTGGGCGAGGACGCTGACCGGTGGGCCACCCGGACGGTCCGTCGCCGGGTCCGAGTGACGAGCCGGGGCGCCGAGGTCAGGAGTGCGCGTCGGGCAGGTGCGGGAAGAGGGACTCCGGGGTGATCTCCCCCTCGCAGTGCCGGCACCCGGACTCCATCCGCAGGGGATGACCGCACTCGTGCCGGAAGGCGACGGCAGGGGTGTCCACCGCCCACCTGTCGCCCCATTGCAGCAGGCCGATCAGGACGGGGAAGAGCTCCTGTCCCGCCTGCGTCAGGTGGTACTCGTGACGGGGAGGGTGCTCGCTGTACTGCCGCCGCTCGATCACGCCCGCCGCTTCGAGCTTGCGCAGCCGGTCGGCGAGGATGTCGCGCGGTGCGCCGGTGTAGCCGGCGATCTTCGCGAAGCGGTGCACGCCGTAGGCCATCTCCCGCAGCGCGAGCAGCGACCACCGCTCGCCGACGATCCCCAGTGCGGCGGCGATCGAGCAGGGGCGCACGCCCACCGGCATGTCCGCCATGACCGAGGACAGCGGCTCGGTGACGGCCCGTGCGCTGCCCGTCTGCGACTCCCCGGCCTGCTGCGGTTGTACGTTCATGAGCCCACGTTACCCCTGGTTGGTTGTGTTTCACGACCCACTCGGGGTAGCGTCGCGACCAGTCAGTAGGAGAATCAAACTCACAGGTGAGGACACCATGGCCGTACCCGAGGGGGCCTCCACGGCCGCGCCTGCCGGGTCAGCGACGACACAGGAGCCGGTCCAGGACGCGGCCGCCCGCCGGCATGCGCTGCGGGTGCTGGCGCTGAGCAGCCTCGGCGCGTTCGTGGTGTTCCTCGACACCACGATCGTCAACGTCGCCTTCGAGACCATCGGCCGCAGCTTCCACGCCACGGCCGGCCATCTGGCGTGGGTGCTCAACGCCTACAGCCTGGTCTTCGCGGCCGTCCTCATCCCGGCCGGCCGGCTCGCCGACCGTTACGGGCGCAAGCGGGTCTTCCTCATCGGCATCACCGGCTTCGCGGCGATGAGCGCCCTGTGCGGGCTGGCCCCGAACGCCGGAATGCTCATCGCGGGGCGGGCCCTGCAAGCGGCGTTCGCCGCCCTGGTCACTCCGACCTCGCTCTCCTTGATCCTCCCGGAGTTCCCGGCGGCCCGGCGGCCGGTCGCGATAGGCACCTGGGGCTCCATGGGCGCGGCGGCCGCCGCGCTCGGCCCCACCCTGGGCGCCCTGCTGACCCAGTACGCCTCCTGGCGCTGGATCTTCCTGGTCAACGTGCCGATCTGCGCGGTGATCGCCTTCTTCGGGCTGCGCCTGCTGCGCGAGACCCGCGACCCGCACGCCCACGGCCTGCCCGACCCGCTCGGCGTCCTGCTGATCGCCGGGATGCCCGCCGCGCTGAGCCTGGGCATCATCGAGGGCCCGAACTGGGGCTGGTCCGACCCGCGGGTGATCGGCGCCTTCGTGCTCGCCGCGCTGCTGCTCCCGGCCTTCGTCGTGCGCGACCGTGCCACCGCACAGCCCGTGATGGACTTCGCGCTCTTCCGGGTGCGGCAGTTCCGGCTGGTCAACGCGGCGACTCTGGTGTTCGCCGCCGCCTTCTACGGGATGCTGCTGAGCAACATCATCTTCCTGCAGACGGTGTGGCACTACTCGGTGCTGCGCGCCGCCCTCGCCACCGCGCCGAGCCCCCTGGTGGTCACCGCCGTGGCACGCACCGCCAGCCGCCTCTCCCACGCCCACGGGGCGCGCCGTGTGCTCACCTTCGGCGCCCTCTTCTGGACGGCCGGCCTCGCCCTCACCGCGGTCTTCGCCGGCGCCACCCCGCACTGGACCACCCACTGGCTGCCCGCGGCGCTGCTCACCGGCCTCGGTGTCGGGCTCACCCTGCCCGTCCAGTCCGGAGCCGCCGTCCAGGCACTGCCGCCGGAGCGGTTCGCGCTCGGCTCGGCGATCAACGCGAGCCTCCGCCAGCTCGGCGCGGTCCTCGGCATCAGCCTCTTCGTCGCCGTCCTCGGCACGCCCACCACGGCCACCGCCGTCGACTCCTTCCACCGGGTCTGGTGGCTTCTCGCCGCCCTCGGCCTGGCCTCCGGCGCCCTCCTGTGGACACCGGGCCGCCGCCGGTCCGGCACGGACGCCGGAACAGCCGAACAGCAGCCGGCGTACAGCGCACCCGAGGGGGCGGCCGGCCACTGAGGCCGGTCGGCATAGGACGCGAAAGAGGCCGGTCGGCCTAAGAAGCGGAAGGGGCGGAAGAGGCGGAGGAACGGTGCCGCGCGCCCTGGGGTCACCCCGGGGCGCGCTCGGCCCCGGGCGCCTCGAACCGGCGCTCCGGGGGCGTTCCGGCTCGCGGCTCAGCGCGGGGGCGGCACCGGGAAGAGCATGCAGCTGCTGGTGGCATGGGCGAGCAGCCGGTCCGTCCCGTCGACCAACTGCGCTTGTGCGAGGGCGGTTTGACGGCCCTTGCTGACCACCGTTCCGATGGCGCGCACCGTGCCGGTCTCCACGGTGATGCGGCGCAGGAACTTCACGGTCAGGTCGAGGGAGGTGTAGGCCATGCCCTGCGGAAGAGTGGACTGCACGGCGCATCCCGCGGCCGAGTCCAGCAGGACGGCGAAGATGCCGCCGTGCACGCTGCCGATCGGGTTGTAGTGCTCCTCACCCGGCGTCATGGAGAAGACCGCCCGCCCCGGCTCCACCTCGTCCAGCCCGAAGTCGACGGTGTGGTTGATCGGCGAGCTCGGCAGCCGTCCGGCCTGCAGCTCGCGCAGGAAGTCGATACCGGCCATGCGTCCGGCGGCCTCCGCCAGGACCGCGGGATCGTCCCACTGATACGTACGTGTCCGTCCCACAGCGCTGAGCCCTTCCCTCTGATCCATCTCACTGATCCGTCTGACTGATCCATCTGACCGATCCGCCAGACTGATCGCTCTGACTTTTTCAAATGAAGCTAGCTTCCGGCTCACCTGACTGTCAATGACGAAGTCAGGGGCCTACGATGGCGTCATGGAGTGGCTTGAGGCGAGCACGGAGAACTGCCCCGTCCAGCGCACGCTCGACGTGGTCGGAGAGAAATGGACGCTGCTGATCCTGCGTGACGCCGTCAACGGGGTCCGCCGCTTCGACGACTTCCACCGGCATATCGGCCTGTCGGAGGCGGTGCTGAGCGACCGTCTCCGGAAGCTGATCTCGGCCGGCGTCCTGAAGACCGTCCCCTACCGGGAGCCCGGCAGCCGCGCCCGCAACGAGTACCGGCTGACCCGCAAGGGCTGGGACCTGTGGCCCGTCCTCATGGCGCTGACCCAGTGGGGCGAGACCTACGCCCTCAACCCCGGGGAGAGTCCGCCGCTGGACGTTCGTCACACCGGCTGCGAGGCTCCGGTCCGCGTCGTCGTCCAGTGCTCCGCGGACCACGCCGCCCTCGCCCCGGCGGAAGTCACCGCCCGGCTGGGTCCGGGCGCCCGCCTCCGGTCGTAGGCCGCCGCCCGGCGACTCGCGGATCCGGGGGGCGACCGAATCGGGGGGCGGCCCGGCTCCCCGCCGGGAGCGTGCCACCATCGGCTGACCGCACGCGTGACCACCGGCCGAGGAGAAACCCCATGTCCGCCCGCCCGAGCCTGCTGTACGTGACCGACCTCGCCTATCCGGCGCGCGGACGTCGGTACGGCGACGAGGACGTGTTCCTGACCTCCCGGCTCCGCGGGGACTTCGACATCGCCCTGTGCCATCCGCTCGACGCCGCGGCCCTGATGGACCGCTTCGACGCGGTCGTGGTCCGCAACAGCGGTCCGGCACTCCACTACCAGCGGGAGTACGACGCTTTCCGCGACCGGGCCAGGGCGGGCGGCAGCCGGGTCTACAACCCACTGCACGGGCGGGGCGACATGTCCGGCAAGGGATACCTGCCGGACCTGACCGCCGCCGGATACCCGGTCATCCCCACCGTCGACCGGCCCGAGCATCTGGACCGCCTGCCCGAGAGCGACCAGTACGCGGTCAAGCCCAGGACGGGAGCGGACTCCATAGGCCTGACCTTCGTGGCCCGGGACCGGCTGGCCGACCTCGCCTACGGCGACATCCTGGTCCAGCCACGCGTCGACTTCCGCTACGAGGTGTCCTTCTACTACGTCGACGACGCCTTCCAGTACGCGCTGTACGCCCCCGACCCCGGCCGCCGCTGGGTCCTCGAACCGTACGAGCCCACCGAAGCCGATCTCGTCTTCGCCCGGCGTTTCATCGACTGGAACACGCTCGACCACGGCATCCAGCGCGTGGACGCCTGCCGGGCCCCGGACGGCTCCCTTCTCCTGGTCGAGCTGGAGGACCTCAACCCCTACCTCTCCCTCGACCTCGTCCCCGACCGGACCCGCGACGCCTTCGTCACCCGGATGACCGCCTCCCTCCACCACTTCCTGGAAGCCGTTCCGCGCACCTGAGTCACGGCCGCGGAGGCGAGGCGGGCATGACCGTCATCCCCCGTCGGCCGGAAGGGCGTACAGACCAGGCAGGTTGACGACGATCGCCTCCTGGGTGCTGCGCGCGATGACGACCACCGCCTCGTCGTCGGGATCCGGGTTCTCCTCCCGCTGCGGGACGAAGACGGGTTCAGCGACAGCGGGATGCGGTGCCGGCACCCGTTGCCGTTACCTCTTGTGCGGGTTCGGCTGGTGGGCCTTCCTGCCGCAGTTCTTCACGTCGATCCGGACGACCTGGGGATCGTGGTCGCTCGCCTGGTCGGCGAACTCGGAGTTGATGTGGACGACGTCGTAGTCGTAGTGGGTGATGGAGGGGCTGGTCAGGATGTGGTCCAGGGTCTGGCTGTTGCCGTCGTAGACGTAGCTGTAACGCTGGGACACCGGCAGGGTGTTGATGAGGTCCGTGAGGTCGTTGCCGTCGTCGGTGAGGGTCTTGACCGCGTCGGAGAACTCGAAGTCGTTCAGGTCGCCGGCGGCCACGATCTGGGCCCGGGGATCGGCGGCGAGCAGCGACTCGACGAAGGCGTTCTCCTCCTCGGCCTGGAGCCCCCGCTGGGTCTCCGAGGAGCGGGTCGGCTCCTGGTAGCGGCCGTGGATCGGGTCGTCGCCGCCCTTGGAGATGAAGTGGTTGGCGATGACGAAGACCGTCTGGCCCTGGAACACGAACTCGCCGACGAGGGGCTTGCGGCTGTCCGTCCAGGCGGCGCCGGCCGGGTCGATACGGCCCGGGGAGGCGGACAGATGGGCCTGGCCCCTGCGGTCCTTGACCACGGACACGGCGGTCGTGGAGGCGTCGCCGGAGGCCGCGCGGTCCACGAAGGAGACCCGCTTGGTGTTGAAGAGGAAGACCTGGCGGATGTTGCCGCCGGGCTCGCCGCCGTCCTCGTCGTTGACCGGGTTGACGTACCGCCAGGCGTACTTCGGGCCGCCGGCCGCCACGATCGCGGCGGTGAACTTCTTCAGGGTCTCCTCGGCGGAGACGGTGCCGTCGTCGGTCGCGCCGTTGTCGTCCTGGATCTCCTCCAGGGTGACGATGTCGGGCGAGGAGAGGTTCTTGACGACGCCCTTGGCGAGCCGGGTGAACTTGTCGTCGCTGTCGGTCGGGTCGAGGTTCTCCACGTTGTAGGTGGCGAGCGCCAGTTCGTCGTGGGTCTGCTTGCGCGTCACCTCCTGCTGGAGACCGTTGTCGACGGCCGTGCCGGTGGTGGCGGCGGAGGGGGCGAGCAGGTAGCCGCCGAAGTCGGAGTAGTCGACCGGGCCCGTGGTGGTGCCGGAGAGCTTGTCACCGACGTTCATGACGGGGGTCGTACCGTCGGCCGCGACGATCTCGATACGGCCGGTGTTCTGCTGGTCGTAGCCTCCGTAGAGGGTGCCGCCGCGCTGGGTGGGGTTCTCATGCGGCTTGGCCGTCACGAACATCTCGCCGTAGGTGTTCGTCGCGCCGACCACGCGGGCGTCGGAGACGGAGGCGCGCATGCCCTCGATGGACTCGTAGAAGTCCTGCGAGTACACGGTCGGCTGGAGGGTGAGGCCCTCGATGCTGCCGCCGCCGGCCGTGGGCGTGTACTCGTCCGGGATGGTGGAGGCGTTGAGGGCGACCGCGTCCGGGAGGGCGTTGCCGGTGGAGAGGGTGGTGGAGACCGGGCTGCCCAGCTCGGTGACCGACTGGGCGGCGGAGGCCGGGTAGTACTCCGAGACCTTGCCGCTGACCAGGACCGATTCGCCGACCGAGACGGTGGGCGTGGCGGAGCCGGTGTAGACGAACAGACCTTCGCTGGTGGCGGGGTCGGCGTCGGGGGTGGGGTCCTGGATCCAGTAGCCCTTGCTGCCGGTGGTGCGGACGGCGGTCACGATGCCGGGGACGCCCACCACGCTCTGGCCCTTGAGGGGCGAGATACGGGTGGTGCCCTGGATGTCGTGGATGCGGAAGGCGCCGGGCGCGGTCGGGCCGCCGGTGCCACCGCCGGTGCCGCCGCTCGCGGTGTCGCCCGCGCTGTTGGTCGGGGTGGGCGTACCGGCCGTGAAGTCCGCCGAGTTGTCGTCGGTGTCGGCGAGCGAGGCGGCCCGGGACACGGAGGTGGTGTTGCTCGTCGCCGGCGCGGCGGTGCCCTCGCGGACGACGGCGGTGCCGTAGCCGAGGAGGTCCACGACATTGGCGTCACCGGTGCAGTCGGCGGCCGTCTTGCAGGTCAGCGCGGTGGTGCCCTTGACCAGGGCCACGGTGCCGGCGGTGGCGGACATGGCGGTGTTGCCGGTCGCGTCGGCGGCCGGCAGGGCGGTCGTGCCGCCCGCACCCGCGCCCTCGCCGACCAGGTAGGTGCCGCCGGCGGGGAGCGCGCCGGTGAGCGGGGTGACCTGCCACAGCGAACCGGCGGAGGCGGAGGCCGGGAGGTACTGGACGCTGTAGCCGTCCAGGGAGTAGGCCGCCGTGGAGCGGTTGGCCAGCTCCACGAAGTCGTTGGTGAGCGTCGCCCCGGAGTTGCCTCCGCCGCCGTACGCCTCCGAGATGACCGCGTTCGCCGACGGGGTGGCGAACGCGGCGGGCAGCGGCGCCACGATGACGGCCGCCGTGGCCGCCGCGGCCACGAACGCGGCGCCGGCTACACGCGATGCGCTGGGTCTGTGAATCTGCACGAGGATGACTCCTTCAACGTCCGCCGGAGAGAGGGCACATGACATGCTTTCGACCGGTGGGATCCATGCGACCGGCTGAGGTTACGCGCGTAGAAATGACGTAACAAGGGGTGCGCGGTTAAATCTGCGGGTCCAGTCGGACTGTGAACATCCGTCACGGGACCGGCCCGTCCGGCCTTGCGTCCTACCGCAACAGCCCCGCCTCGCCGAACGCCCGGGGCAGGAGGCGTTCCGCCATGCGGGCGTAGCCTGCCGCGTTCGGGTGGAGGCCGTCGGGGAGGTCGGCGGTGTCCTCGGGGCCGAAGAGCGTGGTGCCGTCGATGAGGTGGAGCCGGTGGTCACCGGCCTTCCGGCGTCGCTCCACATGTTCGGCCAGCAGCTCACGGACGCGGGTCAACGTCAGTGCGCCCACCGTCAGTTCGGCGGGGCGGTCGAGTGTGCGGACCTTGCCGTCGGTGCCGGGCAGCGTGGGGCCGGGCCGGGTTTCGACGGCGGGGCAGACGATGGGGCTGATGACGAGGATCGGTGTCTCCGGGTGCCCGTCGCGGACGGTGTCGAGGAAGCCGTGGAACGCCGGGACGAAGGTGCGTTCCCGCATGGTGTCGCCGGCCACGATGTTGATGCCCAGTTCGAGGCTGATCGCGTCGGCGGGCAGGTCGCGGATGGCCCGGGCCATGAAGGGGTCGAGGTGGCACTCGCCGCCGAGGCCGAGGTTGACGAGGGAGCGGCCCGCGCGCCGGGCGACGGTCGCCGGCCAGGTGCCGGTCGGGCGGTCCGCCTCCGAGCACTGGCTGATCGAGCTGCCGTGGTGCACCCACACCGGGCCGCTCGCCGGAGCCGGTCGCACCGACGCCTCCTCCGGGACCCGGACGTCGACGAGCTGGGTGGCCCGTGAGTGGGACAGCCAGATCTCGACGCGGCGCTCCCGGGGCTCGGCGCCGAGGCCGAACCGGAGGGTGGCCGGTGGGGCCGGGTGCTCCTCCGGGGCCATGGTGGCGGGGTCGACGTGGATGAGGGTCTGGTCGGAGCAGGTGACCGGTGCCCGCAGCTCACCGTCGACGACCAGGTCGAAGACCGCGTCGGACGGCTCGGATCCCGTCATCACGACCTGGGTGATCCGGGCGTCCAGCTCGATCACGGTGGCGTCCGTGAGCATCTCCAGCCGCACTCCCGAGGGCACGGTGCTGATGAACTCGTACGGGGTGTCCGCCAGTTGGGCGCGTCCGGGGCCGGGAGCGCGATGCAGGGTGACCCCGGCCGGGCCGGGGGTCTTCTCCAGTGCTCCGACGACACAGCCGAGCGCGGGAGCGAGGATGGAACGCACGTGGCGACTCTCCTTGAGGGTGGCGTGAAAGGGTGCTTCTTCCCCGAATACCGCCCTGTGCTCACCATGCCGCCGGGGACCGCCCCCTTCACGCTCCTGCCGTCACCTCGTCCAGGAGCTTGCGGTGGGACGGCGTCTGACCTGTGGCGGCGGGCCACCGGACCCCGCCGGCCCCCCGCGTCTGCCGGCCGATTCCCTCTGCCGCCTTGTCGCCCCGGCCGTGGCGAACGCCGGCGGGCGCCCGGCCGTGCCCGCTGCCCGCACCTCGCCGTGCTGGCAAGATGACGCCATGGAACGTGTGCTTGGAATCGGTGGGTACTTCCTGCGGGCCGGGGACCCGGCGGCCCTGACCGCCTGGTACCGCGACCGCCTGGGCCTGGACATCGACGACCACGGGCTGTGGCACCAGCAGGCCGGGCCCACGGTCTTCGCGGCCTTCGAGTCCGGGACCGACTACTTCGGATCCCGCACCCAGCAGACCATGCTCAACTTCCGGGTCCGCGACCTGGACGCCATGCTCGCGCAGCTCCGCGCCGCGGGAGCGGACGTGGCCGAGGAGACGCAGGACATGGACGGTGTCGGCCGGTTCGGGTGGGTCACCGACCCCGAGGGCAACCGGATCGAACTGTGGCAGCCCGCCTGACCGCGCCGGTGCCGTGACGTGGCCCCGGCCGGTGTCAGTGGTGGTGGCCGTGCCGGCCCAGGGTCTCCACGGGGGTGGCGCCGGGGCGGGTCCACTGCGGCACGGGGCGGCTGGTCGGGCCCCAGGTGGCGTTCCCGTCCGCGTCCGAGCGCCAGGACCAGCAGGGGCTGTTCCCCTTGGGCCAGCCCTCGGGGTTCTCCTCCCATGCCTCGCCGCGGCCGTAGGGCGTCATGTCGAGCAGGCCGAGGGAGCCGTTGACCCGTTCGTTGCCACGGCCCGTCGTGGAGTAGGTGAGGAACACGCGGTCGCCGTCGCGCAGGTAGCTGGTGAGGTAACCCATGGGCTCGCCGGCCGGCCCCGCCACGTCGCGCACCGAGTACCAGGGCTGGGTGTAGCCCATGAACTCGACGTAGGGGGCCACCTCCTGCCACCGGCCGGTGGTCAGGACGGCGTACGACACACCGCGGGCGTTGAGGTAGGAGGCGTCCTGGAGGTGCCAGGCCGTGGTGGTGCAGCCCTCACAC
The DNA here is from genome assembly GCF_040682795.1 of Streptomyces sp. NPDC051105. Taxonomy (NCBI): domain Bacteria; kingdom Bacillati; phylum Actinomycetota; class Actinomycetes; order Kitasatosporales; family Streptomycetaceae; genus Streptomyces; species Streptomyces sp. NPDC051105. The sequence continues at coordinate 285,436 of NZ_JBFBBR010000001.1, forward strand.
TGTCCCTGGTGCGGCGCGCCGTCGTGCCACATGTGTTTGTAGACCACGAGCTCGTCGCGGCCCTGGAACAGGTCCAGGAACGGGACCGGGCCGTCGGGTCCGACGACCTCGACCGTCCCGTCGAACTCCACCATCGGCAGCCGGCGGCGGGCCGCGGCGATCCCGTCGCCCTCACGGGTGTGGGCCTTCTCGCGGATCAGCAGCTCGTCACGGGCGGCCTGCCAGGTGGCCAGGTCGACCACGGGCGGGCGGCCGGGCAGCGCGCTGGTCGGTTCGTCGGGCGTGGGCGACATGGGGTCCTCCGTGGTGTCAGGTGCCGGTCAGCGTCGTACGAGGCGTGACCGACGTTCTGGGACGGTCACCTGAACAGACTCCCGCGCCGGCCGGAACTCATCGCGGCGGGAGACTCCGGCACACCGGGGACGGGGTGGTGGGAGCGGGTGGTCTGTCGGAGCGCGTACGGGGCATGCGTACGGTGAGTGCCCGATCGGCGCGCTTCGGGCTGCGGACATCCTGGCACGGTGTCCCGGCGCGGGCGGCGGGACGGCGCCGCGATCCCGTTGCCGGACGAGGAGGTCTGCCTATGGCCGAGTATCCCCACACCCCTGCCGCGCCGCCGACCGACGAGCCCGAGGAGCAGCGGGCTCTGGACGAGCGCAACAGGCGACTGGCGCGTGCCGGTGTGGCTCGCGCCGAAGCGCTGTTGCTGACGTACTACCGGCTCTCCTCGCGCGAGGAGTCGTTCGAGCTGCTGCGCGACGCGTCCCAGCGGTTCAACCTCAAACTGCACACCCTCGCCGCTGCCGTCGTCCGGCTTCCGGTCCCCGAGGCGACGGCCCCGCGATGGGTCGCGGGCCGTCCGCACGGGGGCCCTCCCCCGCTGCCCGCCCTGGACCTGAACGGAAATCCGAACGGCCAGGGGACGGTCCTCGATGCCGCGCTGCGGCGCACACTGCGCATCACGGGGACCCGTATGGGCAACGTGCAGCTGGTGGAGAACCGGCTGCTGCGCATGGTGCGGCACACCGGGCTGAACCGGCAGTTCACCGACTACTTCACCTTCGTCGACAGCGGAACCACCTCGTGCGCGCAGGCGGCCGAGGAGGCGCGGCAGGTCACCGTGAAGGACGTCGGCTCCTGCGACACCTTCGACGAGCGCTCCCGGCAGGTGATCCTGCAGGCCGGCAGCCGCGCCTGCCACAGCGTCCCCCTGGTCAGCCCGAGAGGGGCCGTGGTCGGCATGATCTCCTCCCACCACGAACACCCGCTGCACGAGCTGGCGCCGGCCCAGCTGGCCGCGCTGGAGCGACTCGGCGCCGACGTGGGCCGCTGGCTGCTCTGGCACGACAACACCGTGGTGGTGGACGCCCTGAACCATCTCCATGTCCGGGCCACCCGCCGACACCGAGACCACCCGCTGCCCGCCCCGGGCACCGGGGAGTGAGAGCATCCGTCCCATGAAGGATGCGGGCGGCCGTAGGGCTCGGTGGTGGGCGGCGCTGCGCCGGACCCCGGTGGCCGTCTGGAACGACGACGTCACGGACTGGGCCGCCGCGCTGACCTACTACGCGGTCCTGGCCCTGTTCCCCGTGCTGCTGGTCATCCTCTCGGTCCTGGGTCTGACCATCCCCACGGCCAAGCCGGAGGTCATCGACCGCATCACGCAGGCCGCCCCGCTCGCGTCCCGTGCCCTGCTGCGCGGCACCCTGCGGCAGATGACCGGACAGTCGTCGGCGGCATGGGCGCTGATCGTCCTGGGCGGCGCGGGGGCGCTGTGGTCGGGGTCCAGCTATCTGAGCGTCTTCCGTCGGGCGCTGCACGCCATGCACCGGACCAGCTCGCACCGGCCGCTCTGGCGGACCGCGCCCCGCATCATCACCACGGCCCTGGTCCTGATCCTGCTGCTGCTCACGTCCGTTCTGGCGTTGTTCCTCACCGGCAGCCTGGCCGCGTTCCTGGGCCGCGCGCTGAATCTCGGTACCGGGCCGCAGGCCGCCTGGCATGCGCTCCGTTGGCCGCTGGTGGTCGCGGTCGCCGTCGTCACGGTGCTCGTCCTGTACCACTCGGGCCCGGAGTTCTCCCGCCCCGTCGGGAAGATGGCGCCGGGCGGTGTGCTGGCGGTGGCCCTCCTGCTGGTCTTCTCGCTCGGCTGCACCGCCTACACCTCCCATGTCGGCAGCTACCACCGGCTGTACGGCTCGCTGGGCAGCGTCGTGATCTTCCTGGTCTGGCTGTGGCTGTCCAACCTGGCGCTGCTGACCGGCGCCCAGTTCAACGCGGAACTGGCGAAGACCCCTCAGGAGGAGTGAGCCGGGCCTGCGGACGCCCCCGTTTTCCAGTCCAGGCGCAGGACGGCGAGGTCATCGGTGTGGCGGTCCGCGTTGAGGGCGCGGGTGCGGGCGATGAGCCGGTCCAGGTGGGTACCGGGATCGGGCGAGTGCAGCGTGTCGATGATGCGCAGCAGGCCGTCCACTCCGAGGCGGGCGCCGGAACCGTCCGCGAAGCCCTCGACGAGTCCGTCGGTGTAGGCGATGAGCGCTCCGTCGGCGGGCAGCGCCAGCGTGGTCGCGGGCCAGTCGCCCAGTCCGGGCGCGATGCCCAGCGCGATTCCGTGGGCGGCGGTGACCTGCCGGGTGCCGTCGGGGGTGACGATCAGGGGTTCGTGATGGCCGGCCAGGTGCAGGGTGAGGGTGGCGGCCCGTGGGTCCAGGGTGATGAGGGAGCAGGTGGTGAACAGGTCGCTGCCCGCGCGTTCGGCGATGTGTATCTGTTCCAGCAGGCGCAGCAGGTGCTGGGCGCGGTGGCCGCCGAGGGTGAGCGCGCGCCAGGCGATGCGCAGGCAGACCCCGAGCGCGGCGGCGTCCGGGCCGTGCCCGCTGACGTCTCCGATGATCGCGTGGACCTGCCCGTCGTCGGTCTGGACGACGTCGAGGAAGTCACCGCCCAGCAGGGCCTGGGCCCGTCCGGGGTAGTAGCGGCTGGAGGCGGTGACGGCGGTCGAGGACAGCAGTGGGTCGGGCAGCAGCCCGCGTTCCAGGCGGGCGTTCTCCTCGGCGCGCAGCCGCCCGAGCTGGAGGGCGGCGTTGGCGAGTTCGGCCTGCTTGCGCTGGACGGCGTAGCGGACGGCGCGCTGCATCAGGTCGGGATCGACCTTGCCCTTGACGAGATAGTCCTGGGCGCCGACGGCGAGGGACTCGACTCCGGCGCGGGGTTCGTCCAGGCCGGTCAGGACGATGATCGCGGCGTGGGTGCCGGCCTGGATGGTCTGGATCATCTCCACCCCGGCGGCGTCGGGCAGATGCAGATCGAGCAGGACGCAGTCGACGGGACCGGCCGCGAGTGCCCGGTGTGCTTCGGCGGCGGTGCGGCACCGCGTCAGGGTGTGCGGCAGATCGGTGTCGTGGAGCAGTTCCTCGACCAGGAGGGCGTCCCCGTCGTCGTCCTCCACCAGCAGGACGTCGTACTGCTCGCCACGGCCTGCGGATGGACCGGTCACGACTGTGTCTCTCTGTCCGGGACGGCCGTCGCGGCCGTGGGGGCGGAAAGGGCGGGTGGGGCGGGAAGGGTGAAGACGACGCGGGTGCCCGGCCGGTTGCCGGGGTCGATCGAGATGGTGCCGCCGTGGAACTCCACGACCTTCTTGCACATCGCCAGGCCAATGCCGGTGCCCGGATAGGCCTCCCTGGTGTGCAGCCGCTGGAAGATGACGAAGACCTTCTCCTGGTACTCCGGCTCGATCCCGATGCCGTTGTCGCGGACCTCGAACTCCCAGGTCCCCTCGGCCGGCGTCACGCCGACGTGGATCCGCGGCGGCCGGTCGGGGTGGCGGAACTTGATCGCGTTGGACAGCAGGTTCTGCAGCAGCATGCCCAGCTGGGTCGCGTCCCCGAGGACGGTGGGCAGCGGGTCGTGGGTGATCTCGGCGCCGGTCTCCTCCACGCGCACACTGAGGTCGTCCATCGTCGTGCTCAGCACCTCCTCCAGGTCCACGGTCCGCTGCTCGTTGTGGACGCGGCCGACCCGGGAGAAGACCAGCAGGTCGCTGATGAGGTTCTGCATGCGGTTGGCGCCGTCGACGGCGAAGGCGATGTACTGGTCGGCCTTGTCGTCCAGCTGTCCCCCGTAACGCCGTTGCAGGAGCTGGGTGAAGCTGGACACCTTGCGCAGCGGTTCCTGGAGGTCGTGCGAGGCGACGTAGGCGAACTGCTCCAGTTCCGTGTTGGACCGCTTGAGGTCCTCCGCCTGTTCGTCCAGCAGCCCGCGGGCCTCCTCGCTGAACCGCAGCTCCGCCATCAGGCGCAGGCGCATCGACTCCAGGTCGGAGGCGAGCCGGCGCAGGTCCGCGGGGCCGGTGCCGTCGAGGGTGCGGTCGAACCGGCCCTGCGCCACGTCACGAGCGGCGGAGCCGAGCCTGCTGAGCGGGCCGGTGACACCGCGTCGCAGGCCTTCGAAGACGAGTCCGGCCACCAGGGCGATGACGCCCGCGATGATGGCGAACATCCAGTTCCGCAGGGTCACCGCCTGCCGCAGCTGACGGGTCGCCGACTCCCGTTCCTGCTCCAGGTGGGCCTGCTGACGTGTCATCGCGCGCCGCAGGGAGTCGAACGCGGTCTTGCCCTCATCGGCGCGTGCCGTGCTGATCTTCGCGGCCTGCTCGGGGGAGGCCGCGGAGACGGGCCGCGCGATGCGCTCCTGCCAGGTCCCGGCGAGTCGCTCCACCTCGGCCAGGTCGGCGCGGGCCCGGCCGTCGTCGCCGAGCAGCGGCCGCAGCCGCTTGAGCGCCGCCTGCTCGCCGGCCACGCCCTGCGCGTAGGGCTGCAGGAAGTCCCGCCGGCCGGACAGACCGTAGCCGCGGATGCCGGTCTCCTGGTTGACCAGCGCCTCCTCGACCCGTATCGACTCGACCAGGGCGGGGGACCGCCGGTCCACCAGCCCGGCCGTGATCTGCGAGGTCCGCCACATGGCCCAGCCACCCAGCGACCCCAGTACCGCGAGGACGATCAGGGTGCCGGCCACGCCCACCCGCAGCCAGCGCCGGGTCGTCCAGCCCGCGAACGCGCCCACGACGCCTGACGGCTTGCTTGTCATAGCGGTGGGCTGCTCCCTCGGTCGGCCGTCCTGGCCGCGCCTGGGCGCGCGGCAACCACACTGTACCCGGGGCCCGACAACGCATGTTGTCCCTACCTGGATCAACGCCCTAGGGTGATGCCATGCCCGCTCCCTTCCCCCCTCCCGATCTCCCGAGTGGGGATACGGACGTGCTGGTGACCCTGGTGGTGGACGAACTCACCCGGCTGCTCACGCAGGACACCGCCCGCCGCCCGGCGGACCCCGTCGACACGGCGGCCGAGGCCCGTCGGCATGCTCTGTTGCGGTTGCGGGTACTCGCCGGTGTCAAGCAGACCGTCAGACACCTGGAGGACCAGGCCGCCCACGCCGCCGCCGAGAGCGGAGCCGGCTACCCGGAGATCGGCCGGGCCGTGAGCATGAGCCGCCAAGGGGCTCGGCGCCGCTGGCCCGGGCTGATCACCAACAACACAGACCACTCGACCCGCCCCACACCCCGGAGCTCCTGAATCATGGCTGCCGCCGCAATCCGACCGTACGACGTGCTGCTGGTCGAGGACGACGTCGCCGACGCGATGCTCATCCAGGACGCCCTCACCGAGCGCGGTACGCGCAATCTCACCAAGGTCTCCGACGGCATCGAGGCCCTGGACTACCTGCGCGACCCGGACAACGAGCGCCCCGACCTCATCGTGCTCGACCTCAACATGCCCCGGATGAACGGGCGCGAGTTCCTCGCCGTGGTGAAGGAGGACGCGGAGCTGCGGACCATCCCGGTCGTCGTACTGACCACGTCCGTCGCCCCCGACGACGTGACCGGCGCGTACCACCACCACGCCAACGCCTACGTCACCAAGCCCGTCAACCTGGCGGAGTTCGAGACGGCGGTGCGCAGCATCGACGCCTTCTACCTCGACATCGCCGTCAAGCCCCCCAAGGCGTAGGGGCGGCAGCCGATCGGGGAACGCGGTCCGCGCCCGGCACCAGACCCGGAAGGGTGGGTACGGCCCTTCTTACGGAGTCGTGACGTGCGGGCGCGGTCGCGTGGTGCGGCGGCGGCGCGGGCCTAGCGTGGCCGTATGCGAGTACTGGTCACCGGCGGTGCCGGGTTCATCGGGTCCCATGTCGTCGAGGCGCTGACGGCGCACGGGCACGACGCGGTCGTGTTCGACGTGCGCGACGATCCTGGCGCCGACGTACGCAATCCGGCGGCGGTCGGGCGGGCGCTCGCGGGCGTGGACGCGGTCTGCCATCAGGCCGCGATGGTCGGGCTGGGGGTGGGGTTCGGGGACGCGGCGGAGTACGTCTCCCGCAATGATCTCGGTACGGCCGTGCTGCTCGCCGCGATGGCCGAGGCCGGGGTACGGCGCCTCGTGCTGGCCGGGTCGATGGTCGTGTACGGGGAGGGCCGGTACGAGTGCCCGCGCCACGGTGTCGTACGGCCGGGGCCGCGCGCGGTCGCCGATCTGGACGCCGGGCGGTTCGAGCCGCACTGCCCGGTGTGCGGCGCCGAACTGGTACCGGGGCTGGTCGCCGAGGACGCGCCGGCCGATCCGCGCAACGTGTACGCCACCACCAAGCTGGCCCAGGAGCATCTGGCCGCCGCCTGGGCCCGGTCGACGGGCGGCTCGGCGGTGTCGCTGCGCTACCACAACGTGTACGGGCCCCGGATGCCCCGTGACACCCCCTACGCGGGCGTGGCCTCCTTCTTCCGTTCGGCGCTCGCCCGGGGTGAGGCGCCCCGGGTGTTCGAGGACGGGCGGCAGCGCCGGGACTTCGTGCACGTCCGGGACGTGGCCGCCGCCAACGCGGTCGCCCTGGAGGCACAGCCGGAGCCGGGTGCACTGACCGCTTACAACACCGGCAGCGGTGAGCCGCACACCGTCGGCGAGATGGCCCGTGCGCTGGCCGAGGCATACGGCGGGCCGATGCCGGTGGTCACCGGGGAGTTCCGGCTCGGGGACGTACGGCACATCACGGCCGATTCCTCGCGGCTGCGGGCCGAGCTGGGCTGGAAGGCCGAGGTGGGGTTCGCGGAGGGGATGCGGGAGTTCGCGCGGGACGGGATGCGGGGCGCGTAGGCCCCGGATTCGCGCCGCAGGACGGGATGCGGGGCGCGTGGGCCCCGGATGGACCGGTGGTGCTGCCCACGATCAGGAAGCGGCCGTGGGCAGCACCACCTCGAAGCGGCAGCCGCCCGGAATGTTGCGCACGGTGGCCCGCCCCTGGTGGGCCTCCACGATCCCGCGCACGATGGCGAGGCCGAGTCCCGCTCCGGCAGGAGGCGTCCGGGCGTGGCTGCCGCGCCAGCCGGTGTCGAAGACGCGCGGCAGGTCCTCCTCGGGGATCCCGCCGCAGCCGTCCGTGACCGACAGGACGACACCCTCGGGACCGCGCTCGGCGGCGACCGCGACCGTGCCGTCGGGCGGCGTCCGGCGGATGGCGTTCACCAGCAGGTTGCCCAGCACCCGGCTCATCTCCTTGCCGTCCACCTCGACGGGCATCGGCTCCACCCGGTCGCCGACCAGCCGTACGCCCTGCTCACGCGCCAGCGGGTCGGCGCCCGCGAGGGCGTCGCCGACGAGGTCGTACAGCGACATCCGGCTCGGGCTCAGCGCGAGCGTCCCGGCGTGGATGCGGGAGAGCTCGAAGAGGTCGCCGACCATGTCGTTGAGGCGTTCGACCTCGGTGCGGATCTGCTTCAGATAGCGGTCCGGGTCGGTGGCGACGCCGTCCTCCAGCGCCTCCGACATGGCGCGCAGACCGGCCAGTGGCGTGCGCAGGTCGTGCGAGATCCAGGCGACCAGTTCCCGACGCGAGGTTTCCAACGCGCGTTCCCGCTCCCGGGATTCGGCGAGCTTGGCGCTGGTGGCCGCCAACTCGCGGCTCACCTCGGCCAGTTCCGCGCTGGCCGGGACCGCGGGCACGGCGAAGTCGCCCTCCTCGCCGAACGAGCGGGCGGCGAGGGCGAGTTCGTGGCTGCGGGCGCCGACCCAGCGGCCCAGTATCAGCGCGCTGGCGAGCGAGACCGCGGCCGCCATCGCGACCACCGTCGTCACCACCGACAGGTCGTGCGAGGAGAGGAACATCGCCCAGGCGACGGCCAGAGTGCCGGCGAGCATCGCGACCACGCCGACGGCGGCGACCACGGCGATCGACAGGGTGAGCGAGCGACGCCGGAGCAGGCGCAGCGCGGCCGCTCCGGCGAGCCCGGTGAGGGCGGCGCCGGACAGGGCGTACAGGGCGATCAGGAGGGTGTCGCGCATGTCAGTCCACCTCCTGCTCGGCGGCGGCGGGGTCGAAGCGGTAGCCGACACCCCACACCGTCTGGATCAGCCGGGGCCGGGCCGGGTCGTCCTCGACCTTGGCGCGCAGCCGGCGCACATGGACGGTGACGGTGGACAGGTCGCCGAAGTCCCAGCCCCACACCTCGCGCATCAGGTCCTCCCTGCCGAACGCCCGCCCCGGGTGCCGCAGGAAGAAGGCGAGGAGGTCGAACTCGCGCAGCGTGAGGGCGAGTTCGACGCCGTTCCGGGTGGCCCGGCGGGCGCCCGGATCGAGGGTGACTCCGGCGGTGGAGAAGGAGTGCGCGGCGGCTGCGGGGCGGGCGCGGCGCAGCACCGACTCGACCCGCAGGACCAGTTCGCGGGGGCTGAAGGGCTTGGTGACGTAGTCGTCGGCACCGACCTCCAGGCCCAGGATCCGGTCGTCCTCGTCGCCGCGCGCGGTGAGCATGATGACCGGGACGGGGGCGTGGCCGCGCAGCCGCCGGCAGACCTCCAGGCCGTCCATGCCGGGCAGCATCAGGTCGAGCACCACCAGGTCCGGCCAGCGGGCGGTGGCCCGGGTCAGGGCGGTGGGGCCGTCCTCGGCGTGGTCGACCAGGTACCCGGCACGGTCGAGGTACCCGGTGACGACCTCGGCGACGGTCGGATCGTCGTCGACGACCAGGACCCGGGTGGCGGCCGGGGCGGCCCGGTCCTCGGTGAGCTCGTACGGCTGCTGCATGCCCCCACCCTCGCACCGGGCCGTCGCGGGTGTCGCGCCCGAGGGTGGGCACGGGGTGCGACGTCCGTGTTTCGTAAGAAACCGGGGAGGTGGGGCCGCCGGTTCCGACGTCCGCGTTTCGTAAGGAGCCGACGCCCGGTATGTCCGGTTCACGTTCGTAGGGTGACAACCGTGACCACCTCACCAACCTCCCCGACGACCGACGTGGACGTCGTCCTCCCCTGTCTGAACGAGGCCGAGGCCCTGCCCTGGGTGCTCGGCCGGATCCCGGCGGGCTGGCGGGCCCTCGTGGTGGACAACGGCTCCACGGACGGCTCGGCGGACATCGCCGGGGCGCTCGGCGCGACCGTCGTCCACGAGGCGCGGCGCGGCTTCGGCGCGGCGTGCCATGCGGGACTGACCGCCGCGACCGCCGACATCGTCTGCTTCTGCGACTGCGACGCCTCGCTGGATCCGGGGCTCCTCGTGCCGTTCGTGCGCGAAGTCCGCGACGGCGAGGCGGACCTGGTGCTCGGCCGACGGCGCCCGCAGGGCCGGGGCGCGTGGCCGGCGCACGCCCGGGCCGGGAACCTGGCGCTGGCGCGGATGCTGCGGCGCCGAACCGGGCTGCGGCTGCACGACCTCGGTCCGCTGCGGGCGGCGCGGCGTGAACCGCTGCTGGCGCTGTCGCTCGACGACCGGCGCAGTGGCTATCCGCTGCAGATGGTGGTGCGGGCGGCGGACGCGGGGTGGCGGATCACCGAACGCGAGGTGCCGTACCGGCCGCGTACCGGCACGTCCAAGGTGACGGGGACCTGGCGCGGCACATGGCAGGCGGTGCGGGACATGAGTCGGGTACTGAAGGAGCAGCCTCGGGTGCGGGTCGGTGGGGGCTGAGCGCGCCCACGCGGCGGAGCCCCCATCGATACAGCCTCGCGCCCCTGACGGGGCGCTCCCCAGCCGTGTCATAGCCGCGGGCAGTCGTGCCTCCCCCAGCGCCTCAAAGGCCTGGGAGGTGCCCCCAGGTCGGCACGGGTGGGCGCGGGCGGCGCCCTGCAAGCGCCGGTAAGCGCCCCCACCCGACCCCAGCCCCCACCCACGAGAACCAGCCAAGGAACCCCCACATGACCACCCTCCTCGTGATCGCGAAAGAGCCCCGCCCCGGCAGGGTCAAGACGCGGCTCACCCCGCCGTACTCCCCCGAGCAGGCCGCCGCGCTCGCCGAGGCGGCCCTCGCCGACACCCTGCGTGCCGTGGCCGGGACCGCCGCCACCCGCCGCGTCCTGGTACTCGACGGAAACCCCGGCCCCTGGCTGCCGCCCGGCTTCGACGTCGTACCGCAGTGCGCCGGCGGGCTGGACGAGCGGCTCGCGCACGCCTTCGCCGGCTGCACCGGCCCCGCTCTCCTCATCGGCATGGACACCCCCCAGGTCACCCCGGCCCTGCTCACCGTGGACTTCGCGGACTGCGACGCGTACTTCGGTCCCGCCGAGGACGGCGGGTTCTGGGCGCTGGGGCTGGCCGACCCGGACCCCGCGCTGCTGCGCGGGGTGCCGATGTCCACTCCGGAGACCGGCGCGGTCCAGCGGCGGCGGCTCGTGGCCGCCGGGTTGCGGGTCGAGGACCTGCCGCGGCTGCGGGACGTGGACACCGCCGCGGACGCCGCCGCCGTCGCCGCCCTCGTCCCGCACGGCCGCTTCGCCGCCCGTCTGGCCCGATGCACGGCGCACGGCGGGACGGCCCGCCGATGACCACATCGCCGCCCCTCGCCTGGACCGGCGCCGACCCCTATGCCGCCGCCCTGCGCACCGGCCGGGGCCCGCTGTTCCTGCGCCGCACCGACGGATGGCTGCTGCCCCTGGACGTCGAGCGCTGGTGCGCACGGGCCGACCCGGTCGACCGGGAGGTCCTGGACCGCTGTGAGGGCGCCGTCCTCGACGTCGGCTGCGGCCCCGGGCGGCTCGTCGCCGAACTCGCCGCCCGGGGCCGTACCGTCCTCGGTATCGACGTCAGCGCGGCCGCCGTCGACCACACCGTGCGCCTCGGCGGTCAGGCACTGCGCCGCTCGGTCTTCGAGCCGCTGCCCGGCGAGGGCCGCTGGGGCACCGTCCTGCTGATGGACGGCAACGTCGGGATCGGCGGTGACCCGCGCGACCTGCTGGACCGGGTGGCCGAACTCCTCGCTCCCGGCGGCCTGCTGATCGCCGAGACCGCACCGGTGGACGTCGACGAACGCGTCCATGTCCACCTCACCGACGCCCATGAGGCGGTCGGCGCTCCCTTCCTCTGGGCGCGGCTCGGCACCGCGGCCCTGCTGGGGTACGCGTGGGGCTGGGAGCGGGCCGGTCAGTGGGCGGCCGGCGGGCGCCGCTTCGTCGCCCTGCGCAGCCGGCACACCAGCAGCAGCGCCGAGCCGCCGAAGAGCACGGCGGTGATCAGCAGCCAGCGGGCCAGGTAGCCGTCCGAGGTCAGGCCGGTGGCCGTCCGGTAGTGCCCGGCCACCATCCCGCTGATCAGCGGGAACCACACCAGCAGGAGCAGCGCGGAGAGCGCGGCCGGGACGCGGACGTACATCGCCCTCTCCCTCCCCCGTGGTCCCGAGGGCGCGGACGGTGCCCCCACCCGGCGCCCGGCGGCGCCCAGCCCGCGTACGGCCGCACGGTCGGCCAGTGAGTACAGCGGCAGCAGGACGAGGTCGTGCAGCAGGGCCGCCCCCACCACCCACAGCGTCACCCCGAGCCAGTCGCCGGACAGCAGCCGTACGCCGGCATAGGCGGCGAGCGCGAACGAGCAGGCCAGCAGCAGGATGTGGAGGGGGTTGCCGAGCGGGAGGCGGAGCCGTCGCAGCAGGGCGCCGACGGGTCGGGGCGAGCGCATCACAGGTCTCCGAAGGTCATCCGGGCCACCCACTTGGTGTTGAGCACACCGGGCGCGGCAGGCACGATCACGCGCGCCGGGTAGCCGTGGTCGGGGGACAGGTCCTCGCCGTTCACCTGGAGGGCGAGCAGGGAGCGCGGGTCGGCGACCTGGTTGGCGCGCAGGGCCGCGCGGCGGAAGGCGCCGTGCAGCTGGAGCGACTCGACGAGCACGTCCGGCGGGTCGCCGTCGTAGCCGACGAGTGCCGCGAGGTCGCGCAGCCGCACCCCGCGCCACCACTGGTCGGCGGTCGACCACCCCTCGACGCAGGCGATGGGCAGCGCGGCGCTGTGCTGGGGCAGTCGGAGGAGTTCGGTACGGCTGAGGCGGACCGTCCGGCCGTCGCGTCCGGCGACGACCAGCCGCCAGGCCTCGCCTCCGGTCGCCCTGGCGTCGATCCCGGCGTACGCGGCCGTCTTGTTGATCTGGAAGCCGTTCGGCCCGCTGCCGGGGTCGGCTCCGCCGTGCGGCGCGAGCAGGGCGGTGCGCCGCAGCGCGCCCCCGATGCTCTGCCCGGCCGTGGTGACGAGCAGCAGCAGGGACGCCCCGCCGACGAACCACAGCGCGCCACGCCGGGACACGGTCGGCGCGTCCGACCGGATGGGCGCCAACTCGGCCTCGTCCCGCCGCCGTTGCCGGGCCGCCCGGAGCGCGGTCGGGGTCTTCAGCGCCGCGTGCGCCACGAACGCGGCGAAGAACACCCAGGCGCCGTAGAAGTGCAGGGGGTAGAAGGAGCCGGGGAAGACGTAGTCGAGCTGGACGTTGAGGACACCGGTCGTGAACTCGAAGAGGCCGCCGCCGACCAGCAACAGCAGCGAGATCCGCTCCAGCGCGTGGGCGAGCGAGCGGGCCGGGGGCAGCGTGAACAGCTTCGGCACCACCGACCACAACTTGGCGAGCAGCACCGGGATCAGGGTGACGCCGAGGGTGACGTGCAGGCCCTGGGTGAGCCGGTAGAGCCAGGACGGGTTCGTCGGCCATGAGAACAGGTAGAAGCCGAGGATGCCCTTGTCCGGGGTCTGGTCGTTCACCGGGGCGAGGTCCGGGTTGTAGGCGGCGTACGACACCAGTCCGGTCACGAACAGCACGGTGATGCCGACGAGCAGCACGAGGCCGAGCACCGAGGTGAACCAGGTGCCGCGCAGCGGGCTGCGCCAGAAGCCGGGTGAGGTGGGAAGCCGGGGGTCGTCGTGTCGCATGGTCCGACCGTAGGCGGGGAGAACCCGGGGAACGGGTGCGCGACCCATGACGAAAGTCTGACGTCAGCCACCTGATCCAGTCGTTCGCCCGGTCGCCGACCTAGCGTTCCGGTGTGACCCGCGCCCCCCACCGTGATCGCCCCGCCGATCTCTACGCCGTCCTCGCCGCCGCTCTGCTGGTGCTCGTCGCCGTCCTGGTCGGCCGGCACCTCCAGGACGCCTACCGCGTCCTGTTCGTGCACTGGCCGCCGCTGTTCGCCGACTGGGACCCGCACGTGGGCCCGGGCACCCCGGCCGCCGTACTGGTCGCGGCCGTGCTGGTGGCGTACGGGCCGAACCTCGCCGTACGGCTGCCCTGGCGCGGGCTGCTCGCCGCGGCCTGGGGCGCCTGTCTGGCCTGGACCTGGTCGCTGGCGCTGGTCGACGGCTGGCAGCGGGGTGTGGCCGGCCGGCTCACCAGCCCGAACGAGTACCTCACGGTCATCGGCCGTTTCCACGACATCCCGGCCACCCTGCGCGACTTCACCCGCCACATCGTGAGCGGCACCCCGTCCCCCTGGCCCGCCCATATCGCCGGACATCCGCCCGCGGCCACCCTCACCTTCGTCCTCCTCGACCGGCTCGGGCTGCACGGCGGCGGCTGGGCGGGTGCCTGGTGCATCACCGTCGGGTCCACGGCCTGTGTCGCCGTGCTGGTCACGGTGCGGGCCCTGGCCGACGAGCGGCTCGCCCGGCGGGCCGCCCCCTTCCTGGCCATGGCCCCGGCCGCGGTGTGGGTGGGCGCGTCGGCCGACGGGTACTTCGCGGCGGTCGCCGCCTGGGCGGTGGCGCTGCTGGTGCTGGCGGTGACCGGACGGTCCGTGGGATGGGCGGCGGGCGCGGGACTGCTGTACGGCCTGACCTGCTATCTGTCGTACGGCCTGACGCTCTTCGCGCTGATCGGGGCGGCGGTGCTGGTGCTCGGCCGGCGCCGGGTCCGGGCGCGGCCGGTGGTCCTCGCCCTGCTGGTGGCGGGGGCGGCGGTCGTCCCGGTCGTGTTCACGCTCGCCGGGTTCGACTGGTGGGAGGGGTACCGGCTGCTGGTCACCCGCTACTACCAGGGCATCGGCGGCACCCGCCCGTATGGCTACTGGGTGTGGGCCAACCTGGCCTGCACGGTGATCGTCATCGGCCTGGCGACGGTGGCGGGCCTGCGGCGGGCGGCCGCCACGCTCGTCCACCGCCGTACGGCGGGCTCCGTACCGACCCGGCTCGCCTTCCTGGCGGCGGTCGCGCTGCTCGCGCTGCTGGTCGCCGACGTGTCCGGGATGAGCAAGGCGGAGACGGAGCGCATCTGGCTGCCGTTCGCGATGTGGCTGCTCCCGGCCTGCGCGTTCCTGCCCCGGCCGCGCGCCTGGCTGACGGCACAGGCGCTGCTCGCGCTGCTGATCAACCATCTGCTGTTCACCGGGTGGTGACACCTCACCGCGAGAGCGGCTGCGAGAGCGGCTGCGAGGACTGACAACCCGCGCGCGAGCGTCAGGCGGGCCGGGCCGCGCTCGGTGCGTCGGCCGTCCGGGCGTCGGCCGTCCGGGCGTCGGCCGCCGCCGTGAGTCGGGGCAGGAGCCGGGCGAGCGCTCCCCCGTCGGCTGTCTCGGCGAGCAGCCGGGCGTGGTCGGTACGGACCCGGCGGGCGGCGCGCCGGTACAGGTCGTCGCCGCGCGGAGTGAGGTGGAGCAGGACGCGGCGGCGATCGTGCGGATCGGGACGGCGGTACACCAGGGTGCCGGCGACCATGCGGTCCACGAGCTTGGTCAGGCTGGGCGCCGGCATCAGGGCGTACTCGGCGATCTCGGACATCGGATGCCCCTGTCCGTCCCCGACGATCGACAGCACGCGCCACTCCTCGACCGTGCAGCCCTCCTCGGCCAGCACCGCCGCCAGCCGTTGCACGACGCGTCGCTCGGCGTGGCTGAGGAGGTGGGCGAGGTCCGGCGAGGAGGGTACGGACGGCATTGCCGGTGTCCTTCCGGTAGGTCTACTGTGCCCGCAGAATACGAGCCTCCGCGAGGGTGCCGGGGCCCGGGACCGGAATCCGCTCCCCATGCCCGCACGGAGGTGGCCTGATGCACAGGGCACCGCCGAGCGGCCCCTCGGGTTCGCCCCTGGTCGTCGCCCTGGTGGTGCCGCTGCAGGGACCGGCGGGGGTCTTCGGGCCGTCGTGCGAGTCGGCCGCGCGTCTCGCCGTGGAGGAACTCAACGCCGCGGGCGGTGTGCTGGGCCGGGAGGTCCGGCTGGTCACGGTGGACGGCGGGGCGCCGCCGTGGCGGGTGGCGGCCGAGGTCGGGTCCCTGGTCGCGCCGGGCGCCGTGGACGGGGTGGTGGGCTGGCACACGTCGGCGGTACGGCAGGCGCTGCTGCCCCGGATCGCGGGCCGGGTGCCCTATGTCTACACCGCCCAGTACGAGGGCGGCGAGCGGACTCCCGGCGTGTTCCTGACCGGTGAGACCGATGCCGCCCAACTGCTGCCCGCGATGCGGTTGCTGGCGGAGGCGGCCGGGGTGCGGCGCTGGTGCACGGTGGGCAACGACTACGTCTGGCCCCGGGTGACCGCCCGTACGGTACGGGCGTATGCGCGGGAGTGCGGGGGCCGGGTGCGGGACGAGGTGTTCGTGCCGCTCGGGACGGAGGAGTTCGGGCCGGTGCTGCGCCGGGTCGAGCGGTGCGAGGCGGACGCGGTGCTGATGCTGCTGGTCGGGGCGGACGCGGCCCGCTTCAACCGGGCGTTCGCCGGCTACGGGCTGCACCAGCGGTGTCTCAGGCTGAGCACCCACATGGACGAGAACATCCTGCTGGCCACGGGCGCGGAGGGCACCGACGGGCTGTGGGCGACGGCCGGTTTCTTCGAGACCCTCGCGACCGCCGAGAGCCTCGACTTCAGCGCCCGCCACGCGGCCCGGTTCGGTGCCCACGCACCCGTCGTGGGCAGCCCGGGCGAG
The DNA here is from genome assembly GCF_040682795.1 of Streptomyces sp. NPDC051105. Taxonomy (NCBI): domain Bacteria; kingdom Bacillati; phylum Actinomycetota; class Actinomycetes; order Kitasatosporales; family Streptomycetaceae; genus Streptomyces; species Streptomyces sp. NPDC051105. Next base: position 301,583 of record NZ_JBFBBR010000001.1, read on the forward strand.
TCGTGCTTCGAAGGGGTACGGCTGCTGGCGGCGCTGGCCGAGCGGGCCCGGTCGCTGGACGTGCGGACGATCTGCGCGGTACGGGACTCGGTGTCGTACGAGGGCCCGCGCGGTGTCGTACGGCTGCACGGCAACCATCTCGCGCAACGGCTGTATCTGGCGCGGGCGGACGCCTTCGACTTCCACATCGTCGCCCAGCTCTGAGCCCAACTCCCCGAGCACAGCCGATACTTCCCACGGGAAGTATCAAGCTTTGTCTTTTAAAGCAGGTGAAACGTTCGGGAAACAGCGCGCCGCGACTCTTCCGTGCAAACGACCGGGGACGAGAGAGGGCAGAGTCGTGACGGAGATCGTCGGGAAAGAAGCGCCGCCGGCCGTGGCGGACGGCGGGTCGGACGGCAAACGGACCTACAACGACTGGGCGAAGAACGACACGCTGGAGGACTACTCGCTGCGCTACGCGCCGAAGTCCTTCCGCCGCTGGACCCCGTACGTGGTGGCCACCACGGCGCTCGGCGGTATCGCCTATCTCGCGGACTTCGCCATCGGCGGCTCGATCGCCATCTCCAACGGGTTCTCCAGCGCGATGGTGGCGATCCTGACCGCGGCGGTGGTCATCTTCCTCACCGGCATCCCGATCTCGTACTACTCGGCCAAGTACTCCATCGACATGGACCTGTTGACCCGGGGCGCGGGCTTCGGCTACCTCGGCTCGACGCTCACCTCGGTCATCTACGCCAGCTTCACCTTCATCTTCTTCGCCCTCGAAGGCTCGATCATGGCGCAGGCCCTGGAGCTGGGCCTGCACATCCCGCTCGCCGTCGGCTATCTGATCTGCTCGGTCATCATCCTGCCGCTGGTCATCTACGGCATGACCGCGCTGTCGAAGATGCAGGTGTGGACGCAGCCGGTGTGGCTGGTGCTGATGGTCGCGCCGTTCGTGTCGATCGCGATCCAGGAGCCCGGCAAGTTCTCGGAGTTCACGCACTTCGCGGGGAACTCGCCCACCGGCTCGAGCATCAGCATGCTCGGGGTGGGCGCGGGTGCCGGTGTGGCGCTGTCGCTGATCGCTCAGATCGGTGAGCAGGTGGACTATCTGCGGTTCATGCCGGACAAGACGCCCGAGAACAGCAGGAAGTGGTGGGGTGCGGTGCTCTCCGCCGGTCCGGGGTGGGTGGTGCTCGGGGCCGCCAAGCAGATCGGCGGCGCCTTCCTCGCCTTCTACATCGCCGGCAGCGTGGGCCTGGCCAAAGCCAATGAGCCGATCCAGCAGTACGTGTCCGGCTTCAAGACGTTCGCCGCGCCCGTCGCGCTGGGCCTGGCCACGTTCTTCGTGATCCTCTCCCAGATAAAGATCAACTCGACGAACGCGTACTCCGGTTCGCTGTCCTGGTCGAACTTCTTCTCGCGGCTGACGCACCGTCACCCAGGGCGCGTTGTCTACATCTTCCTCAACGTCGGCATCGCGCTGGCCCTGATGGAGGGCGGCGTCTTCGGCTTCCTCAACACCGTCCTCGGCTTCTACTCCAACGTGGCGATCGCCTGGATCGGCGCGGTCGTCGCCGACCTGGTCATCAACAAGCCGCTGAAGCTGAGCCCGTCGTACATCGAGTTCAAGCGTGCCCATCTGCACAACTTCAACCCGGTCGGCTTCGGTTCGATGCTGATCGCGTCGGCGGTCTCGATCGCCGCCTATTTCAACGCGTTCGGGGAGTACGGCAAGGCGTACTCGCCGTTCATCGCGCTGTTCCTGGCGATGGTGCTCTCGCCGCTGTTCGCGGTGCTGACCAAGGGGAAGTACTACATCGCCCGCGTCGACGACCTGGCGGAGCCGCTGCTGGGCGCGGACGGGCTACCGTCGGCGGCCGTGCTGACCTGCACGGTGTGCACGACCGAGTTCGAGCGGCCGGACGTGGCGGGCTGCCCGTTCCACTCGGGGGCGATCTGCTCGCTGTGCTGCAGTCTGGAGAAGGACTGCCACGACTCCTGCAAGAGCGGGCCGGTCGCGCTCGCGATGCCGACGGTACGGTCCACGGACTGACCGTTCCCGGCTCTACCGCTCCGGCTCGTGCCCTTCGGCGCGGGCCGGAGCTCCTGTGTGCAGGCCGTCCATGAGGAGCCGGATCTGGCGCTCGGCCTGCCCCTTCCAGTCCCCGTCCACGTCCAGGCGCAGCAGGCCGCCCATGGCCCGCACCACGTCACCGGTCTCCATGTCGGACCGGAGCGTCCCGGCGGCGACGCCCGCCGTGAACAGGGTGCCGATCGTGTCGTAGACCTTCGCGTACGACTCCCCGCCGTCGGGTCCGGCGCTGCGCAGCGCCTCGGACATGTGCTGCTTCGTCACCAGCAGGCCCGCCAGCCGGCCCATGAACTCGCGCAGCGCCCGGTCCGGCGGGAGCGCCGCGAGAAGCTCGCCCCCCACGGCGCACAACTGGTCCACCTCGTGCTCGTAGGCGGCGAGGACGAGGGACTCCCGGGTCGGGAAGTGCCGGTAGAGGGTGCCGATGCCGACGCCGGCCGCCCTGGCGATGCTGTCGAGCGGCGCGTCCTTGCCGGTGCGCGTGAACTCCTCCAGGGCCGCCGCCACGAGCTTCTCCCGGTTGCGGCGGGCGTGGGCGCGCACGGGCCGTGCGGGTCCTTGTCCGTTCATGCGGTACTCCCCTCCAGGCCGGTCACCGTACCCGGCATTCTTCCCACTTGCTTACCGGAGGATCCTCCGTTAGCGTCCCCACTACCGGAGGATCCTCCGGTATCCGTTATCGCACGCACCGCCGACATCGAACGGAGACATGCCGTGGACACGGTTTCTCTCGGGGGCCTCACCACCTCCGCCCAGGGGCTCGGCTGCATGGGCATGAGCGAGGGGTACGGCCCGACCAGCTGGGACGACGCGATCGCCACCGTCCACCGGGCCCTCGACCTGGGCGTCACCCTCATCGACACCGCCGACGCCTACGCCTTCGGACACAACGAGGTGCTGGTGGGCCGGGCCATCGCCGGCCGGCGCGACCAGGTCCAGCTCGCCACGAAGACCGGCATCGACCGCACCGGCAGCGACACCTGGGTGCTGCGCGGCGAGGCGGGCTACATCAAGCGCGCCTGCGACGCCTCCCTGCTGCGGCTGGGCGTGGACCACATCGACCTCTACTACCTGCACCGGCCGCCGCAGACCGCCGAGATCGAGGAGTCCGTCGGCGCCATGGCGGAGCTGGTGAAGGAGGGCAAGATCGGGCACATCGGCCTCTCCGAGGTGAACGGCGAACTGCTGCGGCGCGCCAGTGCCGTCCACCCCGTCGCGGCCGTGCAGAGCGAGTACTCGATCTGGTCCCGTGACGTGGAGACCACCGTCGGGGACGCCCTGCGCGACCTGGGCGTGGCGCTGGTGGCGTACTCGCCGCTCGGCCGGGGCTTCCTGACCGGCACGGTCGACGTCACCGCCCTGCCGGCGAGTGACGCCCGCCGACGGCTGCCGCGCTTCCAGACGGCGGACAACCAGGCGATCGCGGACGCCATCCGCGCGCTGGCCCAGGCGCGCGATGTCGCCCCGGCGCAGCTGGCGCTGGCCTGGGTACACGCGCGCGGCGCGCGGCTCGGTGTGCCCGTGGTGCCGATCCCGGGGACGAAGCGGGTGAAGTGGCTGGAGCAGAACGTGGCCGCCGCGGGCATCGAGCTGACCGCCGAGGAGGTCGCCACGCTGGACGGGCTGGCCGCACAGACGGTGGGCGGCCGCTACTGAGCACCGCCGCGTCCGCCCCTGACCGGCGTCCGCACGCCGGTCAGGGGCCGGCCCACGGTCGAGCCGGCCGAGGCGACGCGGGCCAGACGCCTGCCGCCGCCTCGGCGGCCGCCCGCTGCGCGGCCCGGCGAAATCTGGGGCGCCGGGGCGGGCGGCCGGGCGGTGCCTGGGGCGCCGGGGCGGGCGGCCGGGCGGTGCCTGGGGCGCCGGGGCGGGCGGCCGGGCGGTGCCTGGGGCGCCGGGGCGGGCCGCGAGGCGCCGGCCGGGGCGCCGGGGTGGGCCGCGAGGCGCCGGCCGGGGCGCCGGGGTGGGCAGCAGGGTCGTGTCTGAGGCGTGGGCGGCGGTGGTCAGCCGCGGCCGGGTGCCGGGGCGACCTCGTCCTTCGCGTCCACGCAGGGCTCTTCCGGCTCGGTGTCCAGCAGGCCGGCGGGCAGCAGGGAGAGGTGGGCCATGTCACCGGGCGGGGGCGTCCGCGTCGACCACAGGGGCGCGGGGGTGCCGTCGGCGACCGCGGCCGGGGCGTCGGTGAGGTTCATGCGCTCGCGCAGCCGGCCGTAGAAGTCCATCGGCGCGAGCCGGACCACCCGCAGCCGGGCCGGGGCGGCGTACACACCGATCCAGTCCCCCGGCGCCAGGACGCCCCGCACCTGTCCGTCGACGCTGACCGCGGCCTGCCCCGAGCGCTCCAGGACGCGCAGGCCGACAGGCTCGTTCGGGGCGGTGACGACCGACCGGTTGAACGTCATGTGCGGGGCGACCGGTGTGAAGACGAGCGCGTCCGCGCACGGCGAGACGACCGGCCCGCCGGCCGCGAAGCTGTAGGCGGTCGAGCCGGTCGGCGTCGCCACCAGCAGCGCGTCCGCGGAGTAGGAGGCGAGCAGCCGACCGGAGACGTACACGCCGACGGACACCTGGCGGTCCCGGGACAGCTTCTCCAGTACGACGTCGTTGACCGCGGTGATGTGCAGGGGCACACCCCACTCGGTGTCCTTCTCGCAGTCGGTGCGCACCTCGGGCGGCGGCAGCAGCGGCCCGCGGCCGTAGCGCATCAGCTCCTCCATGTCGGAGGGCACCTCCAGCCGGCGGGAGGCGCGCATGGTGAGCAGCATCCGGCTGTCGACGGCGAACCGGTCCTCGCGGATCGCGTCCAGCGCCTCCGTCACCGAGCAGGCCGCCACCTCGGTCAGGAAGCCGACCCGGCCCAGGTCGACGCCGAGGACCAGGGCGTCGTGGTGGGCGGCGAGCCGGGCGCCGCGCAGGAAGGTGCCGTCGCCGCCGAGGGTGACGATCAGGTCGGGATCGCCCGCGGCCGCGACCTCCTCCCCGGAGCTGTGCCGTCCGCCGTCGTGCCAGACGTCGATGTCCGTGCACCGCACGTCGTGCTCCGCCGCCCACGCCCGTACGGTACGGGCGGCGTCCACCGCCTCCGCCCGGCCCCCGTGCACCACCAGTCCGAGCCCGTTCACCGTCATCTCCGCCTCCAGGACACCGTGCTCAGCCGTTGTTCCCACGCTGTCACGGCCGGGCGGATCTCACAGGCCAAGCGAGATGGCCAGCCGGGTGAGTTCGGCCGTGGTGTTGATGTCGAGCTTGGCGCGGATCCGGCGGAGGTAGGCGTCGACGGTGTGCCGGGAGAGCCCCATCTGCCGTGCCGCCTGGAGGTATGTGCAGCCCGCGGCGATGTGCTTCAGCGTCTCGCGCTCACGCGGGGCCAGCGCGACGGCGGCGGTCTCGGTGTGCTGGGTGACGACGGTGAAGCTCATGAGGATTCCCTTGCCGGATTGGCCGATAAAGGCGATTTGTCCGTTTACAAAACCCTGACAAGCCGACGTCATGACGCTGTCCGCCGCCTGTCACAGGTGTGTCACAGGAACCCGGGACGAGCGTGGCCGCGGCGTCCGGGTGGTAACGGCGGCGAATTGGTGCTCCGTGTCGGCCGGGACCATCCTGGGAGAAGAGCCGGCCGTGCAGGTTCCGCGAAGGATGAGCGGCGATGGAACGACGTCCCACCCCTCCCAGCAACCGGGCGCAGACCCACGCCGTACCGCAGGGGACCTACACCGCCGCGGTCACGGTCGACGAGCGGGGTGCCGTGACCGGCTGGAGCGACGGGGCCACGCTGCTGCTGGGCTACCCGCCCGCCGAGATCCTGGGGCAGCACGCCACCCGGCTGCTCGCCGAGCCGGACGGGGACACCTGGCGAGAGGCGGCCGCCGGCCCGCGGTGGAGCGGGACCGCCGCCCTGCGCCACCGGGACGGGCACCGGCTGGACCGGGACGTACTCGTCCACCGCCGACTCTCCGGCGAGCGGCCGGGCGGCACGGAGTGGCGGGTGGTGTCCGCCGTCGCCGGGCCGCCGGCGGCCGCCCCCGACCGGACCCTCGGGGAATGGGCCTTCGACCAGTCTCCCTGTGTCGCCGCCGTCTTCGACGAGGGACTGCGGCTGGTGCTGGCCAGCGTCGGGATGCAACGCGGCCTGTCCCTCGCCGAGGGCACGATGCGCGGGCTGCGGCTGACCGACATCGCACCGTACGAGGGCGGCACCGAGGCCGAGGCCGGCATGCGGCGGATCCTGGAAGGCGGCGGCCCCGAGGACGTCCGCCTGCGCCTGGACCCGGCCGACCCCGACCACGAGTGGCACGGACGGCTCGCCCCGCTGACGGACAGGGACGGGCGGGTGCGGGCGGTGACCCTGACGGCCCACTCCGATCCGTCCGAGCAGCTGGTATGGCGGCGGATGCTGCTGCTGAGCGACGCGGGGGTACGGATCGGCACCAGCTCCGACGTGCAGCGCACCGCGCGGGAGCTGGCCGACGTCGTCGTCCCCGCCTTCGCCGACGCCTGCGCCGTGGACCTGCTGGACGCGGCCAGGCCCGGTGCACCCGCCGCCGACGGCCCGGCGCTGCGACGAGCGGCCGTGCGGGCGGCGCCCCAGGGCCCGCCGCTCCCCCATCCCTCCGGCGACGTGCTGCGCTGCCCGCCCTGGTCGCCGTCGGGCCGGTGTCTGGCGGAGGGGCGGGGCACGGTGTACGCGAGCGACGACGAGGTCGTGACCCGCTGGACGCGGGAGGATCCGCTGGCGGCCGCGTGGATCCGGGACAGTGGGGCGCACTCGCTGATGGCGGTGCCGCTCCGGGCGTCCGGCACCACGTTCGGGGTGGCCCTGTTCGGACGGAACCTTCGCAACGAGCCGTTCGACCCGGACGATCTGTGGGTGGCCGAGCAACTGGCGGCCCGTACGGCCACCAGCATCCACGGCACCGAGCGCGCCCAGCGCCAGCACACCACCACGATGACCCTCCAGCGCAGCCTGCTCCCGCAGACGCTGCCCCAGCAGGCGGCGCTGGACATCGCCACCCGCTATCTGCCCTCGGTCGGCCAGGCCGGGGTGGGCGGCGACTGGTTCGACGTGATCCCGCTGTCCGGGACCCGGGTCGCGCTCGTCGTGGGCGACGTGGTCGGCCACGGTATGCGGGCCGCCGCCACCATGGGCCGGGTCCGCACCGCCGTCCGCACCCTGGCCGACGTCGATCTGCCGCCCGACGAACTCCTCAGCCACCTGGACGACCTGGTGGTCCATCTCTCCGCCGAGGAAGCCGGCGCCGACAACGCCGAGGAGACCGCCGGCGGCGTCGGCACGACCTGCCTGTACGGCGTGTACGACCCGGTCACCCGCCGGTTCACCGTCGCCCGGGCCGGACATCCGCCGCCCGCCGTGGTCACCTCGGGCGCCGTCCGCTTCCTCGACGTGCCGGCCGGGCCCCCGCTGGGCCTGGGCGGGCTGCCCTTCGAGTCCTTCGAGACGGAACTGCCCGAGGGCAGCCTGATCGCCCTCTACACCAACGGGCTGCTCGAACCCCGCGACCACGACATCGACGAAGCCCTGGACAAGATGTTCACCGCGCTCGCCCGCCCCGCGCAGAACCTGGACACCGTCTGCGACCGGGTCCTGACGACCATGCTCACCCACCGCCCCGACGACGACATCGCCCTGCTCGTTGCCCGCACCCGGGCCCTGCACTCCGACCGGGTCGCCACCTGGGAACTGCCCTTCGACCTCGCCGCCGTCTCCGACGCCCGCAAACAGGCCACCGACCAGCTGGTCGCCTGGCAGCTGGAGGAGGCCACGTTCATCACCGAGCTGATCGTCAGCGAGATGGTCACCAACGCGTTCCGGTACGGCCGGCCGCCCGTCCGGCTCCGGCTCATCCACGACGACCACACCCTCACCTGCGAGGTCTTCGACTCCAGCAACACGGCCCCGCACATGCGACGGGCCCACACCTACGACGAGGGCGGCCGCGGCCTGCTCCTCGTCGGCCAGCTCACCCAGCGCTGGGGCACCCGCCACGCCACCACCGGCAAGACCGTCTGGGCGGAACAGTTCCTCACGGCTGAGTGAGCGCTCCGGCGGGCCGAGCAGGCTAGGGGCCGAACATCGGGCGGGCCCAGGTGGGCGGACCGGGGGTGGACGGGCCGGGGGTGGGCCCGGTGCCCCGGCGAACTGTGGGGGTCCGGTCCGTGGGACGGTCCGACGATGCCGGTTCTCCCGGTACGACGCCGTACGCGGCGAGCCGCAGCGCGCCCACGAACTCCAGGCAGGAGCCGAAGCGGTCCTCGGGGACCTTGGCCAGCGCCTTGGCGAACACCTCGTCCAGCCCCGGCGGCAGCCCGGACCGCACCTCGCTCAGCGCGGGCGGCCGGTCGTACTGGTGCGCCCACAGCAGCGCGATGTCCTCGTCCCGGACGAACGGCGGACCGCCGGCGAGCATCTCGAAGACCACGCAGGCGAGACTGTAGAGATCGCACCGCCCGTCCACCGGGCGGCCCGAGATCTGCTCCGGCGCCACGTAGTCGAGCGTGCCGACGAACTCGCCGACCGTCGTGAACCCCGTCAGCGACAGCGACTTCTTGGTGAGCCCGAAATCCGTGAGATAGACATGCTCCGGGTGGTCGCTGTCGGTGCCCCGCGCCACCAGCACGTTGCCGGGCTTCACATCCCGGTGCACGAGGTCGTGCTCATGGGCCGCGTCGAGCGCCGAGGCGATCTGGGCGGCGATCCGCAGCGCCGTGGCCAACGGCAGCACGCCCTCCTTGTCCAGCAGCCCGCGCAGATCCGGGCCGGACACGAAGCGCATCGCGATGTACAGCACGCCCTCGGTCTCGCCGGCCTCGAAGATCGGCACGATGTGGGGGTGGTCGAGGGCGGCCGCCACCCGTGACTCGTAGGTGAAGCGTCGGCGGAAGGTGTCGTTGCGGGCCATCTCGGGGGCGAGCAGCTTCAGGGCGACCGTGCGGTCCAGGCGCAGGTCGGTCGCACGGTAGACGACGGCCATTCCGCCCCGCCCGATCTCGCCCTCGACCTCGTAACCCGCGATGCGCGTCGCCATGGCATGTCCACCCCGTAGCGTGTCAAACCTTTACAAATCGTATCCAGAGGGGCGGCGTCCCGCTGGGCGACCGACGCGCGCGAAAGAGCGGTGGGTGAAGGTCGGAAGACCTTCACCCACCGCTCGGCCCTACATCTCAGCCGACGAGAGCCGCCGGGTCAGCACCGGCACCCTGGTCACCACCGTCAGGAACAGCACCCTGATCGGCCGCGCCACCCTGATCCGTGCCACCGCCCTGGTCGGCGCTCCCACCCTGGTCAGCACCGCTGCCCTGGTCCACACCACCCTGGTCGGCGGGCTGGTCGGCCCCACCCTGGTCGGCGGGCTGGTCGGCCCCACCCTGGTCGGCAGGAGTCCCGCCCTGGTCCGTGCCGCCCTGGTCAGCACCGCCCTGATCCGCAGGCTGGTCAGCGGGCCCACCCTGGTCGCTACCGCCGTCGTCAGCCGGAGCACCACCCTGATCGGTCCCACCTTGCTGGTCAGTCCCGCCCTGATCGGTACCGTGGTCGGTCCCCTGATCCGTTCCCTGATCGGTGCCCTGGCCGGTCCCTTGATCCGTCCCATGGTCCGTCCCCTGACCGGTGCCCTGGTCGGTCCCCTGATCCGTCCCCTGATCCGTCCCATGGTCCGTTCCTTGACCGGTGCCCTGGTCGGTCCCCTGATCCGTCCCATGGCCCGTTCCCTGACCGGTGCCCTGGTCGGTCCCCTGATCCGTCCCATGGTCCGTCCCCTGACCGGTGCCCTGGTCGGTACCGTGGTCGGTCCCCTGATCCGTCCCGGGATCCGTCCCCTCATTCGGGCTCTTCCCGTGGGTCCCCGTCGTGTCCGTGCCGTCCGGGCCCTTGGCCGGGGGCTGGCCGTGTTCGCTGTCCTTGCCCTTGTCGTCCGGGTGTTCCTTGTCGTGCTTCTCCACCCACTCGGGCTTCTTCCAGCTGTCGCTGCCCCAGTGGTCCCAGTGCTTCTCGTGCTTGTTGTGCTCCCAGTAGTTGTACTGGCGATACGAGTCCCAGTAGTAGTACTTATGGTGCTTGTGCACGACGTAGTAGCAGTCGTAGTAGTGGTCCCAGTAGTACTTGTGGTGGTTCTTGACCACGTAATAGCAGTCGTGGTCCCAGTCCCAGTAATACCGGTGCGCGTCGACGAGGTAGTAGTAGCAGTGGTACTTCTCGTCCCAGTGGTACTGCTTGTTGTTGGCCCAGCACGAGTACACGCGGCCCTGCGTATGGTGCGCCGGCGGCTTCTTGCCGCAGTTCTTCTTGAGCTCCTTGGACAGGTGGGCGTCGGCCACCGGCGCCTTCGGCATCGGTGCCGCCGTGGCCACCGCGGCCGGCAGGACCACACCACCGGCGACCGCCACCGCGGAGGCCAGGACCGCCGCCGCACCCAGGCGGCGCTTGGGACGGGATTCCTCGGTACCGGCGTTGCGCGTCTTGCGGATCATTTCTTTCTCCTCCTGAAGCGAAGGGCACTTTCCGTGCCACCGAGCTCGGATTTCCTGTCCGGTGTTTCCGGTCGAGCTCGTGCTTCCAGTAGGCCCGCGGCGCGCGGCAGGGTCACGTTCCGACAGCTCGGGACTTGACATGCGGAAATTCCGCGTCTAAAGGGCGGCCGCCTGCCAGCCGGTCCAGTGTGAGACGGTCACGAAGATGACCGGACCGCTCGGCGGGCGTTCCCGGTACTGCGGGTATTTCGCGCACAGCGGCTCGATGACCGCCGCGTCGGCGGGAATCACCCGCGCGTCTCCGTCCGCCCGGACCCACCACAAGTGGTCCCAGTTCTCGTCGTATTCGTCCACGAGCAGGCTCACGGACGGCTGTGCGGCGATGTTGCGCACCCGTTTGAGCCGGGGCGTGGTCTTGGGCTTGTGGTCCACGGCGGTGACGATCCCGTCGGCACCGTGCCGCGCGAAGACGACCGGCACCAGATGGGGGCGGCCGGACTCGTCGACGGTGGCGAGCCGCGCCACCCTCGCCCCGGCGAACCGCCGACGCGCCTCGCCCACGGCCAGTTCCGGCACGGCGTCCCCTCCCCGTCAGGCGCCGCGCAGCGCGTCCAGCACGTCGGCGTCCGTCAGTTGTGCGAAGTCGTCGTACCACTGGCCGACCGCGTTGAACACGGCCGGCCGGTACGGGCAGACGACGAGGTCGGCCTCGGCGGCGAGCGTGTCGAGGGAGTCGGGGGCGCCGACAGGGACGGCCAGCACGGTCCGGGCGGGATCTCGGCGCCGCACGTGGCGCAGGGCGGCGCGTGCGGTGGAGCCGGTGGCCAGGCCGTCGTCGACGACGATCACGGTACGGCCGCGCAGCTCGGGCGCCGGCCGGCCCTGCCGGTAGCGGCGCTCGCGGCGGCGCAGTTCCTGCCGTTCCCGTTCCACCACGGGGGCCAGGGAGTCCTCGCTCATGCCCAGGTGGGCCAGGGTCGCCCGGTCGAGGAGCGGCGGATCGTCCCCGGCGATCGCGCCGACGCCGAACTCCTCGTGGTGCGGGGCCCCGATCTTGCGGACGACGAGCACGTCGAACGGGGCCGACAGCTCCCGCGCGACCTCCGCGGCGACGGCCGCACCGCCCCGCGGCAGCGCCAGCACGATCGGGTCCGGCAGGCCGCCTTCGTCGCGCAACTTCCCCAGTACGGCGGCGAGTTCGCGACCAGCCTGGGCGCGGTCCCGGTAGCGCACGGCTCGTCCTCTCCGGTCGAGGTCGGCCCCCTTCTCCCATGCTCACACCCGAAGGTGTCGAAGGCCGAGTCCACCAGGAGGATTCGTACACGCATTCTATAAACTGTGTGTATAGTCCCGGCATGCCACTTTGGAGCAAGCTTCCGACCAAGAAGAGGGAAAGACGGCCCTACAGGTTCCGTTCGTCCCCCGGATTTCGCATACCGGCCCTCACCGCCGCCGCCGTCTCACTCGCCCTGGCCCTGTCGGGCTGCGCGCAGGTCGACACGACCTCGCCCGCCGACGCCCGCGACCACGCCGTGAAGACGAGCCAGGCCCGGTTCGGGACCGTCGACTGCCGCGAGGCCAAGTGCGTCGCGCTCACCTTCGACGCGGGGCCCAGCGAGAACTCGGCCCGGTTGCTCGACATCCTCAAGGAGAAGCACGTCCCGGCGACCTTCTTCCTGCTGGGCAAGCGGCACATCGAGAAGTACCCGGAGCTGGTCCGGCGGATGGCCGCGGAGGGCCACGAGATCGCCAGCCACACCTGGGACCACAAGATCCTCACGGAGATCTCCGACCGGCAGATACGCGAGGAGCTCACCCGGCCCGACGACGCGATCGAGCGGCTCACCGGGCGCAAGCCCACCCTGATGCGCCCGCCCCAGGGGCGTACCGACGCGAACGTGCACCGGATCTGCCGTGAGCTGGGCCTGTCCGAGGTGCTGTGGAGCGTGACCGCCAAGGACTACCTGACCACCGACTCGGCGCTGATCGAGAAGCGGGTGCTGGACCAGGTGTCGCGGGACGGGATCATCCTGCTGCACGACATCTACCGGGGCACCGTGCCCGCCGTACCCGGGATCATCGACGCGCTCAAGGAGCGCGGGTACGTCTTCGTGACCGTCCCGCAGCTGCTGGCACCCGGCAAGGCCGAACCCGGAAAGGTGTACCGGCCCTAGGGCCGCCGGCGGACCAGGTGCGGTCGCTCGGCCCGTGCGGATCAACTCCTCGACTCCGAGCCGGAGTCGCACACAGGACGGCCGAGCGCCGGCGCCGGGATGGATCCCGGAGCCGAGGGTGGGGGGCGAGGCGGCGAGCGGCCGGCCGACGGGGGATGTCGAACGTGCCGGGGTGGGGGCGACGCGGGGCACCACCACCCACCCCGACAGGGTCCGGTCAGAAGACGACCGACCATCCTTCGCGGGCCGCCTGCTCGGCCGTGTAGGACACCCCGTGCACCTTGAGGCCGGCGGTGTCGAGGAGGGTGATCTCGCCGCCGTGGTTGCCGAGTTGGGCGCCGCCGGACAGCGGCACGGCGAGGGCGGCACCGGCGGCCAGGGGGCCGGGCGGGACCGGGGAGGCCTGGCCGATGCGGTCGAGCAGGCGCCAGCCGGTGAGGTCGACCGGGGTGGCCGAGGCGTTGAGGAGGGTGACCGTCTCCGCCTCGGGTGCGGGACCGGTCGGGTTGACCAGCGCGGCGACGATCCGGACCGGCTGGTCGCCGGGGGCCGGCCGGGAGGTGTCGACGCCGTCGAGGGCGTGGCCGGTGACGTCGTCGGTGTGCCAGGCCTGGTTCTGGAAGGCGAGGAAGATGCCGACCCACCGTTCGCCGCCCTGGCCGTCTCCGGGGAGGCGGATCAGCAGCCCGCCGTCCTGCCACACCCCGTCGTCGCTGCTGAAGCGGCCGCTGTTGCCCTGGTTCATGTGGATGTCGTGGACACCGTTGCCGGGCAGGAAGCCGAAGATCTTGTCCTTGACGCCGGTCTCGGGCCCCCAGCGCTCGCCGAAGAGGTACAGCCTGGCTCGGGGGTCGTCGACGGCACGGCGTACGTAGTGGTCGAGCAGGTCGGCCAGGTCGTTGTCGGGACCGGAGCGGTCGGCCGGCAGGACGCGCATCCGCGCCGGGTCGAAGAGGTTGCCGCGCACGAAGTCGAGATTGGGGCCGCCGGACCCGGGCGGCAGGGTGTTCCAACCGCTCGTCAGGCCCTCCAGGCGGGCGGTCAGGGGGTGTGTGAAGTCGTCGTCGACGACGTAGAGCAGTTCGGCGGGCTTCTGCTGCGAGAGGACGTTGACAGCGGCCCGGTAGGGGACGCCGGTGTCGTCGGTGAGGTGGATCTGGTAGTGCGGGCTGTCGCCGGCGCCCTCGCGCCGGACGTCGACGGCCCGGGTGATCAGTACGCCATAGGTCTTCAACGGCATGTCGGCCAACTCCCCGTGAAGGCAGGCGGTTTGCCCGCCCATGGCGGGAATCGTACGGGTCCGGGGCCGGTTCCGGCCTGCCTTGGACGTTTCTGTCGATCCTGTGAACAGGCGGTGCCCGACCCGTGGAGCCCGGCCGATTCCCTACGATCGGTCCGTGGTCACCTTCCTTCTCCAACGCACGGCCCCACTGCCGATCGACGAGGCGTGGCGCCGGCTCACGGAGTGGTCCGCGCACGCCGATGCGGTCCCGCTGACCCGCATCACCGTGCTCACCGATCCGCCGACCCACGAGGGCACGGTTTTCGTGGCCCGTTCCGGGCTCGGACCGCTCGCCTTTGAGGACCCCATGGAGGTGACCGTCTGGGAACCCCCCGAGGACGGCGGCTCCGGGCGGTGCCGCCTGGTCAAGCACGGCCGGGTGGTGCTCGGCTGGGCCGAGCTGGAGGTGCACCCGGGGCCGGGCGGCCGTACCCGGGTGATCTGGCACGAGGAGCTGCGGGTGCGAGGGCTGCCGTCGGCCTTCGATCCGCTGGTGCGCAGGGCCTCCCGGGCGGTGTTCGGGCGGGCGGTCAACGCGCTGCTCAGGAAGGCGTAGGCGCCGCCCCGGTGGCCACCCCTTGGCAGATCCCGGCCGCACGATGGACAGTGGCCCTCCGGTGCCGAACGGTCACCGTGGGTCGAGGCGGCCGGGAGGCTCGGAGGTGGCGTTCTTCTCGCCCGGGGAAATCAAGCTGTTGCGGGAGGCCGGGCACCCGCGCGGGTGGGCCCGCGGCGAGGTGCTGATGCGGGAGGGCGAGGAGGCCGACTCCGTCGTCCTGCTGACCGCCGGCCTGGTGAAGGCGACGGTCGACTCGGCCAACGGCTACACCAGCCTGCTCGCCCTGCGCGGTCCCGGTGAACTCCTCGGCGAACTCGCCTGCGTCGACGGCGGCCCGCGGGGCGCGACCGTCACCGCGATGCGCCGCTCGGAGGGGGTGGTGGTCGCCGCGGACGCCTTCCTGCGGCTCCTGGAACGGGACCCGGGACTGTGTCTGTCCGTCCTGCGCAGTGTCGTGGGCCGGTTACGGGACTCCGACGGGCTGCGCGCCGAACAGGGCGCCCGCACCACCCGGGCCCGGGTCGCCGGGCTGCTGGTGAAGCTCGCCGTGCAGTACGGCTCGGCCGCGCCGGAGACCCTGCCGGGTGCCGTCTCCGTCCAGGTCAACCAGCGTGAACTGGCGGCCGCCACCGGGGCGTCCAGGGAGTCGGTGGTGCGCTGTCTGCGGGCGATGCAGCAGGAGGGCCTGGTGGCCACCCGGCGGGGCCGCACCGTCGTCCTCGATCTGGCGGGGTTACGGCGCTGGGCGGAGGAGTGAGCCGCCCCGCTCGGGCCATCCGGGCGAGGGACTTGCACCGCAAACGCATCAGAACGGAACTCTCCCCGCCGAATGCGTCATTTGACGCTGTACGACCCCCGTGAAGGCGCTTCCATCGTCCCCTGGCGCCCGGACCGGTACGGCGATCGGGGGAACGGACCGGGCGCTCCGCTCCCTGCGGGGTGGCCTGACCCGGGGGGAGTCAGGCCACCGACCCGATCCGCCGCGGCGGCGTCGATGCCGTGTCGTGGTGGATCGGGGTGTGGGCGCCGGTCAGGGAGAGTCCGCTGCCGCCGCGCCGGTTGGCGACGATCTCGGCCGCGATCGACAGGGCGGTCTCCTCGGGCGTACGGGCGCCGAGGTCCAGGCCGATCGGGGACCTGAGGCGGGCCAGCTCCAGTTCGGTGACGCCGACCTCGCGCAGCCACCGGTTGCGGTCCAGGTGGGTGCGGCGGGAGCCCATCGCGCCCACGTACGCCACCGGCAGCCGCAGCGCGAGCCGGAGCAGCGGGATGTCGAACTTGGCGTCGTGGGTGAGGACGCACAGCACGGTACGGCCGTCCACCTGCGTCCGCTCCAGGTACTCGTGCGGCCACCCGACGACGATCTCGTCGGCCTCCGGGAAGCGGGCCTTGGTGGCGAAGACGGGCCGCGCGTCGCACACCGTCACGTGGTAGCCGAGGAACTTGCCGACACGGACCAGTGCCGACGCGAAGTCGATCGCCCCGAAGACGATCATCCGGGGTGCCGGGACCGAGGACTCGACCAGCACCGTGAGCGGTGCTCCGCAGCGAGAGCCCTGCTCTCCGATCTCCAGGGTGCCGGTGCGGCCCGCGTCCAGGAAGGCGCCGGCCTCGGCGGCCACCGTGCGGTCCAGCTCGGGGTGGGCGCCGAAACCGCCCTCGTAGGCGCCGTCGGCGTCCACAAGGAGGGCGCGGCCGAGGAGTTCGGCCGGCCCGGTGACGATCCGCGCGACGGCCGCCGCCTCCCCCCGTACGGCGGCGGCCAGCGCGGCCTCGACCACCGGCCGGGCGGGGTCGCCCGCCCGTACCGGGGTGACGAGGATGTCGATGACGCCGCCACAGGTCAGGCCGACGGCGAAGGCGTCCTCGTCGCTGTAGCCGAAGCGCTCCAGGACGGTGTCGCCGTCCTCCAGCGCCTGCCGGCACAGCTCGTACACGGCGCCCTCCACGCACCCGCCGGAGACCGAGCCCACGGCGGTGCCGTCGGCGTCCACCGCGAGGGCGGCGCCGGGCTGGCGCGGGGCGCTGCCGCCGACCGCCACCACCGTGGCCACGGCGAAGTCACGGCCGTCCGCGACCCACCGGTTCAGCTCCTCGGCGATGTCCAGCATCTCTCGGTCTCCTTCGGACGACGTTGGGGACAGGCGCCCCGACGGGGCGCGGGTCTGCAGTTGTGTGCGGCTCCGCCGCGTGGACGCGACCAGCCGTGACGGGCCGGCGGACGACCGCCGGCCCGTCACGGCCGAACCGGCGGAGCGTCTAGTGGACGCCGAGCCAGCTCTCTATGGGATGGAGGGCGAAATAGACCAGGAAGATCCCTGTCAGGCCCCACATGAATGCGCCGATTTCCCGGACCCTGCCCTGAGCCGCCTTGATGGCGGTGTAGGAGATGACGCCGGCGGCCACACCGGCGGTGATGGTGTAGGTGAAGGGCATCAGCACGACCGTCAGGAACACCGGGACGGCGGTGGCCCGGTCGGCCCAGTCCACATGCCGGGCGTTCATCAGCATCATCGCGCCGATGACCACCAGGGCGGCGGAGGCGACCTCCTGCGGGACGATCGCGGTGAGCGGGGTGAAGAAGAGACAGGCCGCGAAGAACAGGCCGGTGACCACCGAGGCGAGTCCGGTGCGGGCGCCCTCGCCGACGCCGGTCGCCGACTCGATGAACACGGTCTGCCCGGAGCCGCCGGCCACGCCTCCGATCGCGCCGCCCGCTCCGTCGATGAACAGTGCCTTGGACAGGCCCGGCATCCGGCCCTTGTCGTCGGCGAGCCTCGCCTCCGTGCCGACGCCGATGATGGTGGCCATCGCGTCGAAGAACCCGGCGAGCACCAGGGTGAAGACGATCATCGCGACCGTCATCGCGCCGACCTTGCCCCAGCCGCCGAACTCGACGTGCCCGAAGAGCGAGAAGTCCGGCATGGAGACGGCGGAGCCGTGCAGTGCGGGGGCGGCGCCGCCCGCCCACTGCTTGGGGTCGATGACCCCGAGGCCGTTGAGCACGGCCGCCACCACCGTGCCGCTGAGGATGCCGATCAGGATGGCACCGGAGACGTTCCGGGCCTGGAGCATGAAGATCAGCAGCAGGGTGCCGGCGAAGAGCAGCACCGGCCAGCCGGTGAGTTCGCCCCCGGGGCCGAGGGCGAGCGGGGTGGCCTTGCCCTGGTGCACGAAGCCGGACTTGTAGAGACCGATGAGGGCGATGAACAGGCCGATGCCCATGGTGATGCCGTGCTTGAGCGCGAGCGGGATCGCGTTCATGATCATCTCGCGCAGGCCGGTGACGACCAGGAGCATGATGACCACGCCGTACAGCACGCACATGCCCATCGCCTGCGGCCAGGTCATCTCCGGGGCGACCTGCGAGGACAGCACGCCGGAGACGGAGAGGCCGGCGGCGAGCGCGAGCGGCACCTTGCCGGCGAAGCCCATCAGCAGCGTGGTGAAGGCCGCGGCGAAGGCGGTCGCGGTGATCAGCGCCTTCTGGCCGAGGGTGTCCCCGGCGGCGTCCTTGCCGGACAGGATCAGGGGGTTGAGCAGGAGGATGTACGCCATCGCCATGAAGGTGGTGACGCCGCCGCGCACTTCACGCGCGACGGTGGATCCCCGCAGGGAGATGTGGAAGTACCGGTCGAGCCAGGACCGTCCGGCCGGGACGCGGGTTCCCTCACCCGCGTCTTCGGCGACGGTCTTCGGCTCGAGTGACTGCTGGGTCATATGGGCCTACTCCCAAGGTTCAAAGGGGCACCCGCCGCTTGCCTTCGGCGCATGGCGGGATTTGGGGAGGTGCCCGACCCGGGGGACGGCCCGAGACGAACATTCTGGGTTCCTGAGGGACGAAGTCCCCCAGGAGAACTCACCGGTTCAGCCCGCGGAGGGTCCCGTGCCGGTGAGGTGTTCCGGTCGGACCGGCGTGCGGTTCAGCTCCAGGCCCGTCGCGTTCCGGATCGCCGCGAGGACGGCCGGGGTCGACGACAGGGTGGGGGCTTCGCCGATGCCACGGAGCCCGTACGGGGCGTGGTCGTCGGCGAGTTCGAGGACGTCGACCGGGATGGTCGGCGTGTCGAGGATGGTCGGGATCAGGTAGTCGGTGAAGGACGGGTTCCTGACCTTCGCCGTCTTCGGGTCGACGATGATCTCCTCCATCACCGCCACCCCCAGACCCTGGGTCGTACCGCCCTGGATCTGGCCGACGACGGAGAGCGGGTTGAGCGCCTTGCCGACGTCCTGGGCGCAGGCCAGCTCGATCACCTTGACCAGGCCCAGCTCGGTGTCGACCTCGACGACCGCGCGGTGGGCGGCGAAGCTGTACTGGACATGGCCGTTGCCCTGGCCGGTGTGCAGGTCGAAGGGCTCGGTCGCCCGGTGCCGCCACTCCGCCTCGATCTCGACCGCGTCGTCGCCGAGCACGTCCACCAGGTCGGCGAGCACCTCGCCGCCGTCGGTGACGACCTTGCCGGTCTCCAGCAGCAACTCGGCGGTGGCCCAGGCCGGATGGTAGGTACCGAACTTGCGGCGGCCGAGCTCCAGCACCTTCTCGCGGACGAGCTCGCAGGAGTTCTTGACGGCACCACCGGTGACGTACGTCTGGCGGGACGCCGAGGTCGAACCGGCGCTGCCCACCTGGGTGTCGGCCGGGTGGATGGTGACCTGGGTGACGCCCAGCTCGGTGCGGGCGATCTGCGCGTGGACGGTGACACCGCCCTGGCCGACCTCCGCCATCGCGGTGTGGACGGTGGCCACCGGCTCGCCGGCGATGACCTCCATGCGCACCTTGGCGGTGGAGTAGTCGTCGAAGCCCTCGGAGAAGCCGACGTTCTTGATGCCGACCGCGTAGCCGACACCGCGGACGACGCCTTCGCCGTGGGTGGTGTTGGACAGGCCGCCGGGCAGTTGCCGTACGTCCGCCTCCTCGCCTGCCGAGAGCCACTGCTGCTCGGGCGGCAGGGGCATCGCCTTGACCCGGCGCAGGAGTTCGGCGACCGGGGCCGGGGAGTCGACCCGCTGGCCGGTGGGCAGCAAGGTGCCCTGTTCCATGGCGTTCAGTTTCCTGAACTCCACCGGGTCCATGCCGAGTTGCTTCGCCACCTTGTCCATCTGCGCCTCGTAGGCGAAGCACGCCTGGACCGCGCCGAAGCCGCGCATCGCGCCGCAGGGCGGGTTGTTGGTGTAGAGGGCGATGGCCTCGATGTCGACGTCGTCGACGACGTACGGGCCGATGCCGAGCGAGGAGGCGTTGCCGACGACGGCCGGGGAGGCGGAGGCGTAGGCGCCGCCGTCGAGCACGATTCGGCACTTGACGTGGGTCAACTTGCCTTCACTCGTTGCCCCGTGCTCGTAGTAGAGGCGGGCCGGGTGGCGGTGGACGTGGCCGAAGAAGGACTCGAAGCGGTTGTAGACGATCTTGACGGGCTTGCCGGTGCGCAGGGCCAGCAGGCAGGCGTGGATCTGCATCGACAGGTCCTCGCGACCGCCGAACGCGCCGCCGACGCCGGACAGCGTCATCCGTACCTTGTCCTCGGGCAGGCCGAGCACCGGGGCCATCTGGCGCAGATCGGAGTGGAGCCACTGGGTGGCGATGTAGAGGTGGACGCCGCCGTCCTCCTCGGGCACCGCGAGGCCGGACTCGGGGCCGAGGAAGGCCTGGTCCTGCATGCCGAAGTAGTACTCGCCCTTGACGATGACATCGGCCTTCTTGGCGGCCTCGTCGGCGTCGCCGCGGACGATCGGCTGGCGGTGCACGATGTTGGGGTGCGGGACGTGGCCGATGTGGTGGTCGTCGCGGTTCTCGTGGATGTGGATCGCGTCCGGCGCGGTCGCGGAGGCCTCGTCGGTGATGACCGGCAGCTCGCGGTACTCGACCTTGATCTTGGCGGCGGCGCGGCGGGCGGTCTCCGGGTGGTCGGCGGCGACGATCGCGACCGGCTCGCCGTGGTGGCGTACCTTGCCGTGCGCGAGGACCGGGGTGTCCTGGATCTCCAGGCCGTAGTTCTTCACCTCGGTGGGCAGGTCGTCGTAGGTCATGACCGCGTAGACGCCGGGCTGGGCCAGGGCCTCGCCGGTGTCGATCGAGACGATCTCCGCGTGCGCGACCGTGGAGCGGAGGATCTGGCCCCAGAGCATGTCCTCGTGCCACATGTCGGACGAGTACGCGAACTCACCGGTGACCTTGAGGGTGCCGTCCGGGCGGAGCGTGGACTCGCCGACGCCGCCCTTGGTCTGGGAGCCCTGGGTGACCTTGGTGGGAGTGCCGAGGGGAGCGGTGTTGGTGGGCATGTCGCTCAGACCGCCTCTCCCTGCCGGGCGGCCGCGAGACGGACCGCGTCCATGATCTTCTCGTAGCCGGTGCACCGGCACAGGTTGCCGGACAGCGCCTCGCGGATGTCCGCGTCGGTCGGGGTCGGGTTGCGTTCCAGCATCTCGTCGGCGGCGACCAGCAGACCCGGGGTGCAGAAGCCGCACTGCACGGCGCCGGCGTCGATGAACGCCTGCTGGATCGGGGAGAGTGGGGTGCCTTCGCCGGTGTGGGAGTCGGTGCCCTTGGCGGCCCACGTCTTCGCCTCGTCCAGCGGGGTCCCGCGGGAAGTACCGCGCTCACGCTGCTCGGCGAAGTCGGCGAGCCCCTCGACGGTGACGACCTCGCGGCCCTCGGCCTGCCCGGCGGCGACCAGACACGCACACACGGGCACGTCGTCCAGGCGGACGGTGCAGGACCCGCACTCCCCCTGCTCACAGGCGTTCTTGGAGCCGGGGAGACCGAGCCGCTCGCGCAGCACGTAGAGAAGGCTCTCGCCCTCCCAGACGTCGTCGGCCTCCTGCGGGCGTCCGTTGACAGTGAAGTTGACGCGCATTACGCCACTCCCTCCGTGATGCGGCGGGCGCCGCGGTACGACTCCCAGGTCCAGGTGAGCGTCCGGCGGGCCATCACGCCAACCGCGTGGCGGCGGTAGCTCGCGGTGCCCCGGACGTCGTCGATCGGGTTGCAGGCGGCGGCGCACAGGTCCGCGAACTGCTTCGCGACCGACGGCGTGATGATCTTTCCGTTGTCCCAGAAGCCGCCCTCGTCGAGCGCCGCGTTCAGGAAGTCCTCGGCGGTCTTCGCGCGCACCGGCGTGGGAGCGGCCGAGCCGATCCCGGTCCGCACGGTCCGCGTCCGCGGGTGCAGGGCGAGCCCGAAGGCGCAGACGGCGATGACCATGGCGTTGCGGGTGCCGACCTTGGAGTACTGCTGGGGTCCGTCGGCCTTCTTCACGTGCACCGCGCGGATCAGCTCGTCCGGCGCGAGGGCGTTGCGCTTGACGCCGGTGTAGAAGTCGTCGACGGGAATGAGCCGGGTGCCGCGCACCGACTCGGCCTCGACCTCGGCGCCGGCCGCGAGCAGCGCCGGGTGGGCGTCGCCGGCCGGGGAGGCGGTGCCGAGGTTGCCGCCGACGCCGCCGCGGTTGCGGATCTGCGGGGAGGCGACGGTGTGCGAGGCGAGGGCCAGGCCCGGCAGCTCGGTGCGCAGGTGCTCCATGATCCGGGTGTACGGCACGGAGGCGCCGAGCCGTACGCTCTCCTCGCCGACCTCCCATTCGTAGAGATCGCCGATGCGGTTGAGATCGAGGAGGTACTCGGGCCGGCGGTGGTCGAAGTTGATCTCGACCATCACATCGGTGCCACCCGCGATCGGCACTGCGGTGGGGTGCTCGGCCTTCGCGGCGAGCGCCTCCTCCCAGCTGGCGGGGCGAAGGAAGTCCATGACCGGCTCTCTTCTCCGTCTCGTGAGTCTCGTGAGTCGTGCGGATTGAGCCAATCCGTGTGCGGCGGGCCCGGCTCGTTCATGTCCTGTTAACGCGGAATGACGCCAGTACACCGCCCCGTACTCCAGTGGGGTCAGTCACCGAAACCATGAAGGAGTTGGCTGGCCAGCACGGGCATCTTGTAGATTCGTATGAACGGAGGTCATCAGTAACCTCCCGGTTTTCCTGTGGAAACGCAGGAAACGCCCAGGCACCTCGCGATCGCGGCCCGTGACCTCGCACGCGGGCGCCTCATCCATGACACTGCACGATTCATCGTAGATTTCGAGACACAGAACGGCGGCGACGAGATGCGGCTGCGCGCACTGCTGGACACCGATGCGCTGGGCCTGCGGCTGCTCGGCGGCGAGGACGAGCTGGACCGCACCGTGCGCGGGGTGATGACCACGGACCTGCGTGACCCCAGCCGCTACCTGTCGGGCGGTGAGCTGGTGCTGACGGGCCTGGCCTGGCGCCGGGACGCCGCGGACTCCGAGCCGTTCGTACGACTCCTCGCGCAGGCCGGGGTGGCCGCGCTGGCGGCCGGTGAGGCCGAACTGGGCGACATCCCGGACGACCTGGTCGTGGCCTGCGCCCGGCACCGGCTCCCGCTCTTCGCGGTGCACGAGTCGGTGGCGTTCGCGACGATCACCGAGCACGTCGTACGGCAGGTCAGCGGCGAGCGGGCCGGGGACCTCGCGGCCGTCGTCGACCGGCACCGCCGGATGATGACCTCGGGCCCGGCGGGCGGCGGCCCGGACGTGGTCCTGGACCTGCTCGGCTCGGACCTCGACCTGCGCGCCTGGGTGCTCTCCCCGACCGGCCGGCTGATCGCGGGCTCCAAGGTGTCCGGGCCCGCGCTGCCCGCCGACGCCTGCGCCCAGCTGGCCGCCGAGCACCTGGCCGCGACCCGCACCGGCCGCCGGGGCCCGCACCGCGTCCTCCTCGGCTCCACGACGTACTCGCTCTTCCCGATCCGCTCCTGGGGGCACCGCCCGGCGGTGGCCGGGGGAGGCCGCTCCCCGCAGGGCGCGCGGGACGTGCGCGAGACCGTGCTCTCGGACTGGCTGCTGGCCGTCGAGGCGGACGCGAGCGACTGGCAGGACGAGCGCCTCGACCTGCTCCAGGGCGTCACCCAGCTGATCGCCGTCGAGCGCGACCGCCGCGACGCGGCCCGTACGGTACGGCGCCGGCTCGCCCAGGAGGTGCTGGAGCTGGTCCAGACGGGCGCGGCTCCGGCGGAGATCGCCGCGCGCCTGCGGGTGGCCGCTCCCGTCCTGCTGCCCGGTCTCGGCGCGGCCCCGCACTGGCAGGTGGTGGTCGCCCGCGCCGAGTGGGAGGGCGGCGAGGTCGAGGGCGGCCCGGTCGCGCAGTCGCTGCTCGAAGAGATCCTGGTCGACCCGGCGGCCACCGGCCCGGAGCCGTCCGACCGGATAGCGGTGGCCCACACCGGCGACGAGGCGATCGCCCTGGTCCCGCTCCCCGCGGTCACCGCCGAACACGACGGCTCGGAGTCCGGTATCCACGCCGACACCCTCCTGAAGTCGGTCCGGGACCCCCTGTCCGCGGGCCTGGACGACGACGGCCGGGTCACCCTCGGCGTCAGCGCGGCCGTGCACTCGGCGGAGGGGCTGCGCGGGGCCCTGGAGGAGGCCCGGCACGCCCGCCGGGTGGCCGCCGCCCGCCCCGGCCGGGTCTGCGCGGCCGGCCACCAGGAACTGGCCTCGCACGTCCTGCTGCTGCCCTTCGTCCCCGACGACGTCCGCCGCGCCTTCACCGCCCGCCTGCTGGATCCCCTCCGGGACTACGACCGCCGACACCGCGCCGAGCTGATCCCGACCCTCGAGGCGTTCCTCGACTGCGACGGCTCCTGGACCCGCTGCGCCACCCGCCTCCACCTGCACGTCAACACGCTGCGCTATCGCGTGGGCAGGATCGAGCAGTTGACGGGCCGGGACCTCTCGCGGCTGGAGGACAAGCTCGATTTCTTCTTGGCGTTGCGGATGAGCTGAGGTCACGCCGGCGTGCGACCGGCTCGCGCCAAGTGCCCTCGCCGTCCCACGACTTTGTGAAATTATTCACCCACCCTCTTGGCCCCGCGTGGCGATAGATGCTGGAATGCGGCCACCACTCAACTGCTCGACGGCGTGCAAGGGGAGGGCAACGTGGCGTACTCCGCCATGTCTGGGAACGGAACGAACGCCGGTGACGATCCGCTCCAGACCGCGGTATGGCGGCTGCGCTCGCGGGCCTGCTGGGCCGACGCGGCGGCACTGCTGCCGACGGACACGCCGACGTACTCCCTGCAACGGGCGGGGCTGATGGTCGAACGGTGTCTCTACACCGAGGCCGGCTGGGGAGAGGCGGAGGACGCGCTGCGGACGGCGGAGGCGGTGGCCCGCACCGACGAGGAACGGGGCGCCGCCGCGTGCGAGCGCGGCCAACTCGCCTACGCGGCCACGCTGCACGGGGTGCGGGACCGGGCCGACGAGGCGCGGGCCGCGCTCGGCAGAGCGGCCGCGCTGATCCCTCCGGGGGCGCCGGGGCGGGCCCTTCTCGACTTCCGCCGGGGCCTGCTGGCGGAGAACCTGACCCGCTCCCCGCAGGCGGCACGGGCGGCCTATCGCCGCGCCCACGCGGCCGCCACCGCCCACGCCGACCCGTTGCTGCTCTCCTTCACCTGGCGGCATCTGGCCGGACTGGCGCTGCGGGAGGGGGAGTTGGCGGAGGCCCGGCACGGCTTCGCGGAGTCCCTGCGGATCAGGGAGGAGCTGGGCTACCTGGTGGGCACGGCACCGGCACTCGCGTCCCTGGCCGACACGGAGACCGAGCCGGAGGCGTCGCGGCTACGGGAGGAGGCGGGCCGCCTGTTCCGCCTCCTGGGCGGCGTCCCGACGTGGCTGGCAGGACAGTTGACCCCGCCCGCCCCGGGAGCGGCGACCGCCTGAGACGCGCCTCAGAGAAAACTGAGAGTTTGCTGTGCCAGGCTGACGCGCCCCGACCCCCTCAGGAGCGCTTTGCCATGAGCACCGTCAACGGCCTGCCGGCCCATGTCCTGCTGGTCCACATCGTCGTCGTGCTGGTCCCGCTGACCGCCCTCGCCCTGGTGGCCGCCGCGCTGTGGCCGCGGGCCGCCCGGCGGCTGGGCGTCCTGCTGCCCGCGCTCGCGCTGGTCGCCCTGGTCAGCGTGCCGCTGACGACCCAAGCAGGCGAGTGGCTGGAGCGGCACGTCACCGCGGACTCCCTGGTCCGCCGCCACACCGAACTGGGTGACGGACTGCTGCCGTGGGCGCTGGGTCTGTTCGTGCTGGCCATGGTCGTGTGGTGGGCGACGCGGCGCACCGGGGAGGAACTGACTGCCGGCGAGGGCAGCCGCTGGTCGACCCTCCCGGTGCGGATCGCGGTGGGCGTGCTGTCGGTGGCCGTGGGCATCGGCGCGGTGGTCGACGTCTACCGCATAGGCGACTCGGGCGCGAAGGCGGCCTGGCACGACGCGTACGACAAGACCGCACAGGGCAGCTGACGCCACCCAAGCCGGGTGCGGGGCTGGGACCCCGGGGTTTCGCTCCCCGGCGCCGGAAGGGCACCTCTCCCGGAGGGGGCCCCGGCGCCCACCCGTGTCGCCGCGGCTATGACGTGCCCCGCGCGGGACACGGGGGAACCGCGCCACCACCGCGACGCACCCGCACCCGGCAACCGATCCCCACCGCTACAGCAATCCCCCGGCAACCGATCCGCACCGCTACAACAATCCCCCGGCAACCGATCCCCACCGCTACAACAATCCCCCGGCAACCACCCCATCCCGACGCCCGAAACCCCCGGCCGCCACCCCTACGGCGGGCCGCCGCGCGAACGCCCTCCCCGCTCAGCCCGCGGCAGCGAAATGCCCGGCCACCAACCGGCGCACCGCGTCCAACTCCCCCGCGATCAACGCCTCAAGCAACGCCGCATGCTCATCCGCGTCCGTCATCAGGTCGGCCCGGCCCCCGCGCAGCGGAACCGCCCGCCGGTGCAGGTCCTCCGCGATCTGCACCAGCTGCTCGTTGCCCGCAAGGGCCAGCACCGCCCGGTGGAAAGCCCGGTCGGCCTCCGCGTAAGTCGCCCGGCACCCCATCGCCGCCGCCCGTACCGACTCCTCGGCCAGCGGCCGCAACGCGGCCCACCGCTCGGCCGGCACGCTGCGCGCCAGCCGCATCATCACCGGCACCTCGATCAGCGCCCGCACCTCGGCCAGTTCGGCGAGTTCACGCGCCCCCCGCTCCACCACCCGGAACCCGCGGTTGGGCACGACCTCGACCGCGCCCTCCAGGGCCAGCTGCTGCATCGCCTCGCGCACGGGGGTCGCGGAGACCCCGAACCGCTCCCCCAGCGCCGGCGCCGAGTACACCTCACCGGGCGCCAGTTCCCCGCTCACCAGCGCCGTACGCAACGCGTCCAGGATCTGCCCCCGCACGGACGCCCGCTGCACGGCGGCCCTGGGCTGCGGGATCGGGCTCTCGCAGTGCGTGTGCTCGCCGCGCGCGGCCGGCGTGGCGGCGACGTGTCCGGTCGCCTCCCGGGCCGTCTCCCCGGACCGCGTCTGCGCCGGCACCCTGGCCGTCTCGGCCGGAGCCGGGTGCGCGCGATGGTTCACGGGTCCTCCTCCGACTCGTCGGGACTTGGGTCATTAACGGTGGGTTGTTACTCGTCCGTCAAGCACCTTAGGCGCCCCGGGCGATAGTTCAAATTTCCGAATGATGGGTAAGGTAAGGCTTACTTATCCGGTAGTCGGCCCGCACCCGATCGGTGGTAGCCCATGACCTCCCCCGTCTCCGCCGCCTACGCCCGCCTGGCCGAGGTCTGCCCGGACCTGGTGGTCACGGAGCTGGGCCCGGGCGAGCCGGCGCCCCGGGGCGGTGACTGGGTCGGCGCCGCCGAACTGGCGGCGGGCGGGGCCGGACTGGACACCTTCCTGGCCTGGGACGAGGACCAGATCCTGCGGGACTACGGACAGCCGGGCCGCCCGGACGTGGTGGCGAGCTTCGGCCTGCACCGCTACGGCTGGGCCGCCTGCCTCCTGATCACCCTCCCGTGGTTCCTGGACCGCCGGGTCCCGCGACTGCCCGTGACGCATGTCTCGTACGACCGGGCGGCCGGCCGCATGGCGGTACGCGTCGCCTCCTTCGCCTGCCTGCCGGGCGACCCGGCGGCGGCGCTGCCCGGCGCGGTCGTCGTCGCCGACGAGGCGGCGCTGCGGGCCGAGGTGCGGGCGGCCGTCGCCGAGCACCTGGAACCGGTCCTCGGCGCCTTCGGGCCGCGGATGCGGCGGCGCGGGCGCGCGCTGTGGGGCATGGCGACCGACGAGATCGTCGAGGGGCTCTGGTACGTCGCCGAGATGCTCGGTGAAGAGGAGCGGGCCGTACGCGAACTCGACCGGCTGCTGCCGGGCGCCACCAAGCCGTACGCCGGTTCGGCCGCCTTCCGGATACTGACCGGCCCGGCGGGCGAGCCGCTGCCGACCCGGGACCGGGCGAGCTGCTGCATGTACTACACGCTCCGGCCCGAGGACACCTGCGCCACCTGCCCGCGGACCTGCGACGACGAGCGGATCGCCAAACTCACGGCGGCCGCGGCGGCCTGAGGCACCCTCAGGCCGCCCCCCGGCATCGAGCACCCCACGGGATCCACTAAGATCGCCGAGGGCGGGATCACCCTTGCGCCGACAGGGAATTCACAACTTCCTCACTTGCCGCAGGAACTTTCCGAGGAACCACCCGTATGGGTACTCTTACTCGAACTCAACTCCCGCCCCTCACGCGGCAGTTCGAGCAGAACGCTGCCCTGGGCATCCGCTTGCACTTCCTTGGCGGCCTCTTGCCCCGAAACCCCCTGAGGGTCGGTGGGATTGGGCCACTATGGCGGGCGATACGCCCTATCCCAATGCAAGGGACCCCTAGATGAGACTGACCGACATATCGCTGAACTGGCTGCTTCCCGGCGCCGTACTGCTCCTGGGCATGCTGGTCGCGGTGGCGGTGCTCGCGCGCTCCAAGCGGTCCGGCGGGGAGCACGCGAAGGACGACTCGTGGGAGCGTAGCGAGGAGCGCCGTCGGCGCAAGGAAGCCATATACGGCACCGTCTCCTACGCGCTCCTGTTCTGCTCGGCGGCGGTAGCCGCGGCCCTCTCGTTCCGCGGTCTGGTCGGCTTCGGCCAGCAGAACCTCGGCCTCTCCGACGGCTGGGAGTACCTGGTGCCGTTCGGTCTGGACGGCGCGGCGATGTTCTCCTCCGTCCTCGCGGTGCGCGAGGCGAGCCACGGTGACGCGGCCCTCGGCTCCCGGATACTCGTATGGACGTTCGCGGGCGCCGCGGCCTGGTTCAACTGGGTACACGCGCCCAGGGGTGTCGACCACGCGGGCGCTCCCCAGTTCTTCGCCGGCATGTCGCTCTCCGCGGCCGTCCTCTTCGACCGCGCGCTGAAGCAGACCCGCAAGGCCGCCCTGCGGGAGCAGGGCCTGGTGCCGCGCCCGCTGCCGCAGATCCGGATCGTCCGCTGGCTGCGGGCCCCCCGTGAGACCTACAAGGCCTGGTCGCTGATGCTCCTGGAGGGCGTGCGCAGCCTGGACGAGGCGGTCGACGAGGTACGCGAGGACAAGCGGCAGAAGGAGACGAACCGGCTGCGCCGCCGCGAGCAGGACCGTCTGGAGCGGGCCCAGCTCAAGGCCATCAGCCGGGGTCACCGGGGCTTCGTCGGACGCGGCCGGCAGGACGAGGTGCACCAGGTCGAGCGCGCCTCCCAGCCCACTGCGGAGCCTGCCATATCGGCGCCGGAGCAGCTGCCCGTCCGCCAGCGGCCCTCCCTCCAGCCCGTCCGCAAAGGGTCTGACCCGATCACCGTCGACCTGACCGCGGAGGACGACACAATGGCGTTGCCGCGCCTCGACTCCCTGGAGCGCAAGCTCAAGGACCTTGAGCAGCAGTTCGGTTGATCGTCCGCTGCCGGACGGCACCTCGGGACGGGGGCGTGACCTTCAGGGTCACGCCCCCGTCCCGTTGTGCGAAGGCGCCGTCAGGCGGCGTCCGCGTCCAGTTCGAACCATACCGACTTGCCCACCTCGTGCGGCTGGACGCCCCAGGCGTCCGCGAGGGAGTCGACCAGGACCAGGCCCCGGCCGTGGGTGCCCCCGGTGTCCGGGGCGCGCACGCGCGGCCGACGGCCCACGAAGTCCCGTACCTCCACTCGCAGTTGGCTGGGCCCCACGACGGCCGTCAGCACGGCCTCGCGGTCGGTGTGGACGAGTGCGTTGGTGACGAGCTCACTGGTGAGCAGTTCCGCGATCTCCGAGCGGCCCGGTTTCCCCCAGTGGCGTAGCAGTTCCCGCAGCTCCCGTCGCGCCTCGGGCACCGCCCGCAGGTCCGACCGTCCCAGCCGCCGCCTGAGGTGTGACGGGTGTCCCCGTTCCGTGGTGTCGGTCTCTTCCCCCGCCGTCTGCGCCGAGGAGGCCCCGATGGCCACGGGACCGCCCCCTCGTGCCTGACTGTTCATGACCCCCGCCCGCACGTTGTTGCCGGATCCCCTCCTGATCGAACACGTTCACGGGGATCCATGCCCGCTCGGGCACGGGCCAGTCATGTCACGCCGATGACGGCCGGGTGTTCGGCCATGTCCTGAACCGGCCCCGGCCCGTACGTCGCCTCCCGGACCGTCCCGTACGCGCCAACGGTGCCGGGGACCCGGCGTGAAACAGCCCCTCGCACAACCCAACGAGCTGATTCACGCGGTCCACGGCACCGACGAACCTGGCCGAAACCTACCCTTCCGCCTACTTAGCCCCGAGGCCCTTGGTGCCGATGTGAATGATCTTGTGGGAGCCGCGGCTCATGTCGACGAACAGCTTCGTGGTCGTGTTGCGGCTCCAGGTCAGGGTGACGACGGCCTCGGTGTGGTTCTTCGCCGTGCCGTTGCCGGTGACCTTCCACTTGAGCGGGGTGTTCTGGGCCTGCAGGACCCCGTCGGCGTGTTCCCGGTCCTCCCAGGCCTGCAGCTGCTTCAGGTAGGTCGGGGCGACGTAGTAGGCGCGCAGCGCGGTGGGCAGGTCGCCGCTTCCGTCCGGGTCGCTCTCGGCGTCGATGTAGGCGCCGTAGAAGTCGGCGATCCGGGTGAGGTTGTCGGACGGGTCGCCGCCGACGCTGCGCGGCGCGCCGGCCGAGGCCTGCGCGGTGACGCCGAGCCCGAGGGCCACGGCGAGCACGCCGGCGGTGAGGACGGTGCGGGTCTTGGTGCTCATGTCTGATTCCCCGTTTTCTGCTTCTCTGCGGTGATGACTGATGGCCGATGTGGCTGAGGGCTGATGGCCGATGTGGCTGAGGGCTGATGGCCGATGTGGCTGAGGGCTGATGGCCGATGGCCGATGTGGCTGATGGCCGATGTGGCCGATGTGGCTGATGGCTGTCGGGGCCGTCCTCCCCTCCCCCGAGCGGGAGGACGGCCCCCGTCTTTCAGTGGAGTTTGTTCACGGCCGTGGTGGTCGTCTTCTTGAACGCCTTCACCGGCGCGTCCTGGAAGCCGCCCAGCTGCCCCCAGTCCACGACCGTCACGGTGCTCCCCTCCCGGCCCAGCGACAGCAGCCGGATGTCACTGGCGCCCCAGGAGGTCTCGGTGTGCAGGGCGTAGACGTGGGCGCCGTCCCCGACGGGCAGATCGCCGTGGTCCTGGAAGGCGGCCCGGGTCTCCGGGTCCTCCATCTCGATCCGGTCCGCGCAGGACACGATGTCCTCGTCCAGCTTCGCGACCCGGCCCTTCGCCGCGCCGACACTGGCCAGTTCGACGCTGACCTGACGGGCGCTGGTGTCGAGGTCGGTCCGGAACTCCCGGTACCACGTGTTCTGTCCGCCGCCGAGGGCGATGCCCAGGCAGGTGTCCTGCTTGACCGCCTCCGGCACGCCCGCGGTGACCTTGCCGGCCGTCCAGGACGAGGTCGGGTGCGGCGGCAGGTCGGCCGCCGCGAGGAAGCCGGGCGCCTTCGGGGCGGCCGCCGCCGGGACGGCGAGCGTGGTGCCTATGGCCAGTGCGGCGCCGGCGAGTACGGTGAGCGCGCCTGCTCGGGTGCGCTTGGGCATGAGTGGTCCCCCGTTGGATCGGTGCATGGGTGTGGGATGCCGCGGACGGCGCCGGCTGGTCGGTCCGGCCCTGGTCGGTGCGACACCAGAAGCATCGGCGGTCACCTGCGGCAACCGCAACGGCAACCGCCCGTTCCGCCGCCCTGGAACCATCCCAGCCCCGCTGACGTGCAGGTATATGAGTGCCTGGGATACGGACGACCGGGGGAAGGTGCCTGTGCGCGAGGACGTCGAGGAGTTCGCGGCGCTGCTGCGGCAGTTGAAGGACCGTACGGACCGGAGCTACGGCTCCCTGGCCCGCCGCCTGAACATGAACACCTCCACCCTGCATCGCTACTGCGCGGGCGAGGCGGTGCCGTTGGACTTCGCTCCGGTCGAACGCCTGGCCGCGTTCTGCGGGGCGACCCCGCAGGAACGGCTCGAACTCCACGAGCGCTGGTTACGGGCGGTCGCGGCACGGCAGCGACCGCGGACGCCGGAGGACACCGGGACTCAGGAACCCGGACCGACGGCTCCGGAGGCCGCGGAGCGGACCGAAGCGGAATCGGAAACCCCGGAAGCCGCGGCCGGGAGCGGGGAAGAAGACCCGGTACCGCAGTCCGGGACCACGCCCACGCCCCGCCCCTGGTACCGCCGTCGCCGCACCCTGGTCGGCTCGGCCGTCGCCGTCGTTCTCCTGGTGACGCTGGGCAGCCTGATCGCCCCCTCGGACGACCGGCCGCCCGCCGGCACCTCGGCCCGGTCCCCCGGTTCCTCCCCGGCGACCGCAGCCGGCGACGCCCGGCGCCACGATCCCGCACCCGCCGGCCCGACACCGGACGACTCCGGCTCGCCCGGCCGCCGTTCGCCGTCCCCCACGCCGGACGGCACCAGGACCCCCTCGTCCGCCGCTCCGAGCACGTCCACCGCCGCCCCCGCCCAGGCCGGTGTCCCGCTCGCCTGGACCGCCAGCTCCCAGGTCTGGGAGCTGGGCTGCGACCACGACTACGTCATCGACAAGCAGCCGGCGCAGGTTCCGCCGCCGCCCGTCCCGCAGGACGCCGGCACCTGGGCGGCCACCCAGAACGCGGTGCACGGCCGCGACACGATCGTCCAGATCTCGGTGCAGGGCCGCTCGTCCACGGCCGTCGTCCTGGAGGACCTGCGGGTGCGGGTCGTCGGCCGGGCCGCGCCCGCACCCGGCATCGCCTACTCCATGGCCGACGGCTGCGGCGGCGGGCTCACCCCGCGCTACTTCGACGTCGGCCTGGACAAGGACCGTCCCCTCGCCCGCCCGGTGGCCGGCGAGGGCCCGGACGGGCAGACCGTCTCGACCATGCGGCTGCCCTACCGGGTCTCGTCCACGGACCCGGAGGTGCTCCGCGTCAACGCGCGCACCGAGGGCTGCGACTGCCGCTGGTACCTCGAACTGGACTGGTCCTCACAGGGCCGCTCCGGCACGGTCCGGATCGACGACCACGGCCGGCCGTTCCGCACCAGCTCCATCAAGGGCCTACCGGAATACTGGTACGGCTTCGTGAACGGCGTCCGCCAGTGGGTGCCGGTCGAGGGCTGAGCTAGGGCCTCGGCACGTTGCGCAGATTGGAGCGGGCCATCTGGACCATCCGGCCCACGCCGCCGTCGAGGACCATCTTGGACGCGGAGAGCGCGAAGCCCGTGACCATGTCGGCCTTGATCTTCGGCGGGATGGACAGCGCGTTGGGGTCGGTGACGACGTCGACCAGGGCCGGACCCTTGTGCTTGAAGGCGTCCTTCAGCGCGCCGGCCAGCTGCCGGGGCTTCTCGACCCGCACCCCATAGGCACCGCAGGCCTGGGCGACGGCGGCGAAGTCGGGGTTGACGTTGGTGGTGCCGTACGAGGGCAGGCCCGCGACCAGCATCTCCAACTCGACCATGCTGAGCGCCGAGTTGTTGAACAGCACGACCTTCACCGGCAGGTCGTACTGGACGAGGGTCAGGAAATCGCCCATCAGCATGGCGAAGCCGCCGTCCCCGGACATCGACACGACCTGCCGCCGCCGGTCGGTGAACTGCGCGCCGATCGCCATCGGCAGCGCGTTGGCCATCGAGCCGTGCGAGAAGGAACCGATCACCCGGCGGCGGCCGTTGGGCGTGATGTACCGGGCCGCCCAGACATTGCACATGCCGGTGTCGACCGTGAACACCGCGTCGTCGTCGGTGAGTTCGTCCAGCACGGAGGCCACGTACTCGGGGTGGATCGGGACGTGCTTCTCGACCTTGCGGGTGTACGCCTTCACCACCCCCTCCAGCGCGTCCGCGTGCTTCTTGAGCATCCGGTCGAGGAACCGCCGGTTCTCCTTGGCCCGCACCCGCGGCACCAGACAGCGCAGCGTCTCGCGGACATCGCCCCACACGGCGAGGTCGAGACGGGACCGCCGGCCCAGCACCTCGGGGCGTACGTCGACCTGAACGATCTGTACGTCGTCGGGGAGGAAGGCGTTGTACGGGAAGTCGGTGCCGAGCAGGATCAGCAGGTCGCACTCGTGGGTGGCCTCGTAGGCGGCGCCATAGCCGAGCAGCCCGCTCATGCCGACGTCGTACGGGTTGTCGTACTGGATGTGCTCCTTGCCGCGCAGGGCGTGGCCCACCGGGGACTTGATCTTCCCGGCGAGTTCCATGACCTCCGGGTGCGCCCCGGCCGTACCGCTGCCGCAGAACAGCGTCACCTTGTCCGCCGCGTCGATCATCGCGACCAGTTTGTCGAGTTCCTCGTCCCCGGGCCGGACGGTGGGCCGGGAGGTGACGATCGCGCTCTCGACGGGATGCTCCGGGGCGGGCTCGTCGGCGATGTCGCCCGGCAGGCTCACCACGCTCACCCCGCTGCGGCCGACCGCGTGCTGGATCGCGGTCTGGAGCAGCCGGGGCATCTGCTTGGGGCTGGAGATCAGCTCGCTGTAGTGGCTGCACTCCTGGAAGAGCCGGTCGGGGTGGGTCTCCTGGAAGTAGCCCAGGCCGATCTCGCTGGAGGGGATCTGGGAGGCGAGGGCGAGCACCGGGGCCATCGAACGGTGGGCGTCGTACAGGCCGTTGATGAGGTGCAGGTTGCCCGGGCCGCAGGAGCCGGCGCAGGCCGCCAGCTTCCCGGTGATCTGGGCCTCCGCGCCGGCCGCGAAGGCGGCGGTCTCCTCGTGGCGGACGTGGATCCAGTCGATGGCGGAGTTGCGGCGGACGGCGTCGACCACCGGGTTGAGGCTGTCGCCGACGACGCCGTAGAGGCGGCGTACTCCGGCGCGGACGAGGATGTCGACGAACTGCTCGGCGACGTTCTGCTTGGCCATGGCGGACGGGTGCCCCTTCCCTGTGGGCGGATACCTCCCATCCACGCACAGGGACCGGCGTCACGCCTCCCAGACGACCGCCGCCGTACGGTCGTCGGCGTAGCCCTTCACCCGCACCTGAGCATCCGCGAGGAACGCGGCGAGGCCCGGCGGGGTACGGCCGGACCAGCGTCGGGCCAGGTAGGCGCAGAGGGCGGGCTCGCCGCGCAGCGGGTCGGCGAGCCCGCCGCTGCACATCACCAGCGCGTCGCCCGGGCGGGCTACCGAGGCCCGGAAGAGGAAGGGGTCGCGGGGCGGTTCGGGGGCCGGTTCGTAGGGGCTCGGCGGGGTCGGGATACCGAGGTCCATGGTGAGCCGGTCGCCCTCCGGTGTCTCCGCGGGCGGTGAACCGTAGCCGACCACGGCCTCGCCGACGGTGTCGGTGTCGACCTGCGGTTCGATGTCCTGCCACTCGCCATCCCGGAGCCGGAACAGGCCGCCCTCCCCGACCCCGAAGAAGACCCGGGTACGGCACTGGGGGTGGGCGGGGATGAGCAGGCAGCGCAGGCTGGCCGCGTACTCCTCGGCGGCGACGCCCTGTTCGGCGGCGCTGGCGCGGAGTTTGCCGAGGCTGCGGTCGGTGAGCCGGTGCAGCCCGGACTTGAGGTCGCCGCGCCGGGCGGCCTGGATGTCCTCGGTGAGCCGCTGGTGGCTGCGGCCCACCGCCCGGGCGATCCACTCGCAGATCTCGGCGGCGGCCCGGTGGGCGCCGGGCGTGGCCCGGGCGCCGGTGGCCACCGCGACCAGGAGCAGGGCCTGGTCGCCGGCCCCGAACCGGGCGGTGAGCAGGGCGTCGCGGCGCGGCTCGCCCCGGTACCGGGCGGAGTCGCCGCGCTGGGAGACGGCCCGCAGGGTGCAGGTGCCGTAGCGGGCGCCGTCCAGCACGGTGTCGGCGACCAGGTCTTCGAGTTCGTCGGGGTCCGCGGCGGGCAGGGCGGTGGGTTCGGCGTCGTAGGTGGGCGGGCCGGAGCCGACGTACTCCACGGAGGAGACCGGGGCGGAGTGCGGCGGGAGCGTGGCCAGGTCGGGGCGGGTGGCGGGGTGCGCGTCCGCCCCGGCGTCCTCGTCGGCCTCCAGGAACTCCTGCTCCTCCTCGTCCCATGGCCAGGGCCTCCGGGCGGTGGTGGTGTCCTCGCCCGGTGCCTCGGCGGGGCCGGCGGGCGCGCGTTGCGCGGGCACGGCCGGCTGGGCCGGTGGGACCGGCACGGTCGGCGGCGTCGGCACGGCCGGCGGAACCGTCGGGCCGGGGGACGGCACCCGAGCGGCCGACGGGACCGGCACAGCCCCGGGCCCGCTCGGCTGCACCGGTACGGCCGGTGGGACCGGTACGGCCGGTGGGACCGGTACGGCCGGTGGGACCGGCTCGGCGCCCGGTTCCCCGGCGGCACCCCGCCGTCCCCGCCCCGCCACCGTGTTCTTCGCCGAGGCGAAGCGGTCGTCCAGGGAATCGGGTGCGGCCGTGGGCCCGGTGTCCTCGGTGGAGTCGTCGTACAACTGCCCCCACCAGTCGTCCTCATGACGGGTGGGCCTACCCCCTGGCTGACTCATGCCCCTAATTGTCCACCGCACGGGCCGGATGAAAACGGGGCATCGGGAAAATCCCGCACCCGAACCGGTGCCGAACGGCGTGGCGAGGGACTCGCTGAACACCCGTGCGAGGAAAGGGAGTCGACGACACGCCTGGGAGAGACGGTGCGGACGGTACGGATGACACGTGTGAGTCGCCGGGTGGTCCCACCCCCCACGGGAGAACCACCCGGCGACACTTGAGTGACCCGGCCCCGGATCCCCTGCGCGTACGCGCGTCATGGGCCCGGGTCACGTCCGCACGGCCGGACGCGGTGGCGTCGGCCGGAGGCCAGATTGTGACGGATGTTCCTTGCGAGCAGCTGTGAATCGCGGATCCGGATCCCCTGTGAAGGTGCTGCGCTGACGTGATCTTGGCAGAGAGACCGCCGGTAGGGCGATGATGTGCGGCGGCGGGTTTGCGCCGTGGCCGGTTCCCGCCACGGCGGCCGACTGGGCCGGGATCAACCTGCACGAACGCCTCCGTCTCGGCCGCCGCGCCGAGGCGCCGGCCGCGCTGCGCACGACGATGGACGCGGGCGGCTCCAGCGTGCTGACCGAGCTGTTCGCCTGCCTGCTGATCGCGGCGGGCTGGCTGGGGGCGGTGGTCTGGGGCGGCCGAGGGCTCAGAGCAGGTCGACGAGCCGGACGGCGGCGGCCAGGGCGCGCATGCCGGCGTCGTTGAAGTGCAGGTGGTCGCCGGGGTCGTAGCCGGGCCGGATCCGCGTCGGCTGCTCCGGGTCGCGGACGACGGCGTCGAAGTCGGCGTAGGCGTCGAAGACGTGCTCGGTGCGGATCAGCGCGTTGACCCGCTGCCGTACCGCCTCCCGGGCTTCGGTGTAGCCGCTGAACCCCGCGTAGGGCGTGAGTGTCGCGCCCACGACCCGGATCCCGCGCGCATGGGCGCGGGCCACGATCGTCCGGTAGGCGCGCACGAAGTCGGCCGGGTCCGTGGCCTCCGGGGTGCCCTTGATGTCGTTGATGCCTTCGAGGACGACCAGGGTACGGACACCCGTCCGAGCCAGCCCGTCGGCGTCCAGCCGGTTCAGGGCGCCCGGTCCTCCGGTGCCGTCGAGCAGCAGCCGGTTGCCGGAGATCCCGGCGTTGAGGACGCCGATCCGGAGGGGACGCAGCCGTTCCGCGAGGCGGTCGGGCCAGCGGTGGTTGGCGCCGAAGGAGGAGCCGTTGCCGTCGGTGAGGGAGTCGCCGAAGGCGACCACGGTGCCGAGGGTCACGCTGCGTACGTCGACGCCGGTGACGTAGTACCAGTTCCCGGTGGTCTTGGTGTACGCGGTCCCGTCCTCGTCGGCGGCCCGGCCGGCGCCGTGCCTGGCGAGGTAGCTGGTCTGGAGCGCGACGCGGTGATAGGTGGCGGGACCGGGGTCGCCCGGCGTCTCGACGGTGATCAGCAGGTCGGCGGCGGCCGGGACGGCGAGCGGCACCGGATCACTGACCAGGTCCTGTCCGACCGGTACGACCGCGGTGCCGGCGCCGTCGAAGGTGGCGCCGCGCATGGACCCGGGTACGGCGTCCGGGCCGGTGCCCCGGCGCAGCGCGACGGTGACCGCGCCGAGGCGGAGCGGTGCGCTGCCGAGCCGGTTGCTGATCCGGACCCGTACGGCACTGCCTCCGACGCTCAGGTGAACGACGTTGCGGTAGGCGGCGCCGGGCACGGCGGGAGCGGTACCGGACGGCGCGGTCTCCCAGCTCCCCGCCCAGAGCGAGGGGCCGGACTCGGCACCGGCCCGCCCCGTCGTGCCCATCGCGATCAGCAGCGCCGCGCCGAGAACCCGCCCGACCTTGCCCATCCACACCCGCCCTTCCGATGGCCCACTGGAGGGGAAGGTGACATACGGACGCCGATCGGGGCAGCAACTTGACCGGGAGACCACCCGGGTGGCGCAGTGCGCGGGGGCGGCCGGGGGGGTAGTGGTTCGGCTGCGGGTGAGTGGGGGCTGGTCGCGCGGTTCCCCGCACCCCTGAAGGGGCGCTTCGCCCACCGTCTCTCCCTGGCCGCGGGCAGTCGTGCCGCTGGGGCGACGGCGGTCGCCCCGCTCGAGCGAAGCCGAGAGTGGGGGACGGTGGGCGCTGGGGGTGCCCCCTCTGGGGGAGGCACCCTGCCAGCGCCGGTAAGCGACACCCCCGCCCCCGCCCTAGCCCAGCGCCACCGCTCCCTCCAGCGTCAGCAGCCGCACCTTTCGGTCAAGTCCCCCCGCATACCCGGTCATCGACCTGTCCGCCCCGATCACCCGGTGACAAGGCCGCACGATCAGCAAGGGGTTGGCCCCGATCGCCCCGCCGACCGCCCGCACCGCCATCCTGGACGCGCCGATCCGCGCGGCGATCTCCCCGTACGTCGTCGTCCCCCCGTAGGGGACGCCGTCCAGCGCACCCCACACCCGCTTCCGGAACTCGGTCCCCTGCGCGCGCAACTCCAGCTGGAATTCCTTCAGTTCACCGGCGAAGTAGGCGGCGAGCTGCTCCTCGGCCGCCCGGAAGGGCCCCGCGTCCGCGAGCCACCCCGCCTCCACGCTCCGACCGCCCTTCTGCCCGGGGACGGACAGGGACGTCAACGCCCCGTCCGTATCGGCCGTCAGGAGCAACTCCCCGACCGGCGAGGCGATCCG
Source organism: Streptomyces sp. NPDC051105 (assembly GCF_040682795.1). NCBI lineage: Bacteria > Bacillati > Actinomycetota > Actinomycetes > Kitasatosporales > Streptomycetaceae > Streptomyces > Streptomyces sp. NPDC051105. The sequence goes on from NZ_JBFBBR010000001.1 coordinate 340,582, forward strand.
CGTCCAGTACGTGACATCCATCAGTTCCTCAGCTCTCCTTCCACCAGCAGGTGCCGGACGGCGTACGACCGCCAGGGCCGCCACTCGTCCGGTATGTCCAGGCCGGGCGCGGCCACGTCGGGGTCGCCGAGCGCTCGGACCCGGATCGCGGCGACGACCGCCGGCCCCACCCCGGGCAGGGCCCGCAGGGCCGCCTCCGCGTCGTCCCGGTCGGCGCCCGGGTCCAGCCGTACGGTGCCGTCCGCGAGCGCGGCGGCGAGCACGCCGAGGCTGCCGTCCGGCTCGGCCTCGGCAAGCACGGCGACCTCCGGGAAGAGGTGGGTGAGGCTGCCGGAGGCCGCGTCCAGCGCCTTGCCGTACCGCTGGACCAGCCGCTCGGCGCCGGCGGTGCCGACCAGGGCCCGTACGGCGGCCTCGGCCGGATCCGCGGCACCGGGTGAGCGTAGCCCCGGCCGCGCGGCGACCAGCGGGGCGAGCCGTGGGTCCTCGGCGAGCCGTTCGTCGACGGCGTACGGGTCGGCGTCGAGGTCGAACAGCCGGCGCAGCCGCTGTACGGCGGTGGTCAGGTCACGGGGGTCGGTGAGACGCAGCCTGGCGTCGAGCCAGCCGCCGGGGTGGGCACCGCCGCCCGCGCCGGCCGTGGCGCCGGTCCGCTCCTCGACGGCGACGACGGCATGGCCGTACGGCAGTCGCAGGGTGCGGCGGTAGGTGCGGGCGCCGGGGGCGCCGGTGACCTCCTCCACGCCGGGTACGGCCTCGCGTTCCAGCAGGTCGAAGACGGGGCCGGCCTGGTACGGGCCGCGGTGGGCGAGCCGCAGCGGGATCCCGGCGGCCGGCGAGCCGCGCCGCGCACCCCGGCCTCCGGGCGCCGCCTCGCGCAGTGCGCTCGGGGTCGTGGCGTACACGGTGCGGACGGTGTCGTTGAACTGCCGCACGCTGGCGAATCCGCTCGCGAACGCGATCTCCGTGATCGGCAGCTCGGTGGTCTGGAGCAGCACGCGTGCGGTGTGGGCGCGCTGGGCCCGGGCGAGGGCGACCGGGCCGGCGCCGAGTTCGGCGGTGAGCTGCCGCTGCACCTGGCGGGCGCTGTAGCCGAGCCGGTCGGCGAGGCCGCCGACGCCTTCCCGGTCCACGATGCCGTCGCCGATCAGCCGCATGGCCCGGCCGACGACGTCGGCGCGGGCGTTCCATTCGGCGGACCCGGGCACGGCGTCCGGGCGGCACCGGCGGCAGGCCCGGAAGCCGGAGCCCTGCGCGGCGGCGGCGGTGCGGAAGAAGCGGACGTTGTGCCGCTTCGGGGTGACGGCGGGGCAGCTGGGACGGCAGTAGATGCCGGTGGTCCGTACGGCGAAGAAGAACGCACCGTCGAACCGCCCGTCCCTGCTGCGCACCGCCTCGTACCTGGTCTCTTCGTCCATCACCCGTCAAGTGTGGGCGATGAGCGAGGGTGGGGCTGGCGGGAATCGGACGTGGTGCTGGCCGGCCGGCGGCGGGGGCGCTGACCGGCGCCGGCCGGCTACAGCGCCCCGTGGGAGGCGCGGGGCGAACCGATACGCGGCTCCGCCGTGTGGGCGGGACGGCCCGCACGCACCCGCACGCACCCGACAACCGCCACCGCCACCGTCACCACCGCCCCCGCTTGGCCTCCATCGCCGCTTTCCCCTCCGCCCCCCTCTTCTTCCAGTCCTTCTTGATCTCGGACCGGAGTCGTGCGTCCGTCTTCGCGACGATCCACTGGTTCTCGCGCATCAGCTTGCGGTAGCTCTCCAAGCGGCGCACGGGCAGCTCCCCGGTCTCCACCGCCAAGCGCACCGCACAGCCCGGTTCGCTCTCGTGCTCGCAGTCGGAGAACCGGCACTCCTCCGCCAGTTCCTCGATCTCGGAGAACACCTGCCCGACCCCGGTCCCGGCGTCGAACAGGCCCACACCGCGCAGCCCGGGCGTGTCGATCAGCACACCCCCTCCCGGCAGCGCCAGCAGGTTGCGGGTGGTCGTGGTGTGCCGCCCCTTGCCGTCGACGTCCCGGGCGGCCCGGACGTCCATCACGTCCTCGCCGACCAGCGCGTTGGCGAGGGTGGACTTGCCCGCGCCGGACTGGCCGAGCAGTACGGACGTACCGGAGCAGACGAGGGCGACGAGGACGTCCAGGCCGTCCCCCGCCGCCGCGCTGACGGTGAGGACAGGCACGCCGGGCGCGCTCGTCTCGACGTCCTGGACGAGATGCGCGAGCGTCACCGGGTCCGGGACCAGGTCGGCCTTGGTGAGCACCACGACCGGCTGCGCCCCGGACTCCCAGGCCAGCGCCAGGAACCGTTCGATGCGGCCGAGGTCGAGCTCGACGGCGAGGGACACCGCGACGACGGCGTGGTCGACGTTGGCCGCGAGGATCTGCCCCTCGGACCGCTTGGAGGAGGTGGAGCGCACGAAGGCGGTACGGCGCGGCAGCAGTGTCCGTACGTACAGCGGGTCGCTGCCTTCGGGGTCGACCGCGACCCAGTCCCCCGTGCACACCACCTTCATCGGGTCACGGGGAACGACGAACTCGGTGTCGGCACGGACGGTGCCGACAGGGGTGACGACGTCGCACTGGCCGCGATCGACACGTACGACACGGCCGGGCAGGAGACCCTGCTCGGCGTACGAAGCGAACTCCGCTTCCCATCCTTCGTCCCAGCCGTAGGGGACCAGGGGATGCGACGAAACGGAAGAAGCCGAAAGAGAAGAGAGATTCAAGGGGAACCCTTCACAGGGCGGCCCCGGCCGCACGCGCTCACAGGCGCGGACGATGCAGGAAGGTCAGCCGGAGACCACAGGGGTGGGATGCATGAACTTCTGGATCTGGGCAGCGCCCAGCGCAGCGACAGTCGTCATGGTCCTCACCTCCTGTTCTGGAAAGAGCTCACGCTCACTCAACGGCCTGCGCGGAGCCTACGGGACAGGGGCGCCGCCGTGCCAACCCTTTTTCCTGCGGCGCCCACCTGGTCAGCATCGCCCGGCGGCCGTGCCGGAACGAGCCGGGAAACACTCGCCGCGACGGCCGCGACACCGTCGCCGCGGTGCCCGGCGGCCTCCGACGCCGCGCGGGCAAAGGGTCGGCCGCGGCCCCGCCGACGCGGATCCGGCACACGGCGCTGACATGCAGGGCCGAGTCGCAGCCGGGACCGCGGGGCCGCGGGGCCGCGGCCGGGGGACCGTCACACGGTGGCCACCGCGCACTGGCCTCGGTCGGCCTTCATCGGTCCGGCGGCGCTCGGACGGACCTCGAAGTCGAACATGGCGGTGGGTACGTACAACGAGCAGCAGGCGTTGGGGATGTCGACGATGCCGCTGATACGTCCCTCTATGGGAGAGGAGCCGAGCAGCAGGTAGGCCTGCTCTCCGCTGTAGCCGAACCTCTTGAAGTACTCGACGGCGTTGAGGCAGGCCCGGCGGTAGGCCAGCGTCGCGTCGAGGTAGTAGTTCGTGTCGGTGTCGTGGTCGACGGAGATCCCGATGAAGGTGAGGAACTCCGTGTACCGCGGCTCGACGTTGCCCGGAATGAAGACGGGGTTGGTGGAGATGCCATACGTCTCCATGCCGCCCTTGATCAGGTCGACGTGGAAGTCGATGAACCCGCCCATCTCGATGGCGCCGCAGAAGGTGATCTCTCCGTCGCCCTGGCTGAAGTGCAGGTCTCCTCCGGACAGCTTCGCGTCCTTGACGTGTACGGGGTAGAAGACTCGCGATCCCCGGGTGAAGTTCTTGATGTCGTGGTTGCCTCCGTTCTCGCGGGCCGGCACCGTGCGGGCGCCTTCCGCGGCGATGCGCTTGGCGAGGTCTCCGGTGGCCGTGCCCGCGAGTGCGTTGGTGCTGTCCGGCGGTACGGCGAGGGGCGGGACCCGGTTGGGGTCCGTGTCGATCAGCGCCTGCTCGCGGGCGTTCCAGCGGGCGAGCATCTCGGTGGACGGGGCGGTTCCGAAGAGCCCGGGGTGGGTGATTCCGGTGAAGCGGATCCCGGGAAGGTGGCGGGAGACGGCCTGCTGTCCGTGGAAGTCCCATACCGCTTTGTAGGCGTCCGGGAAGTAGTCGGTCAGGAAGCCTCCGCCGTTGGCCTTGGCGAAGATGCCGGTGTAGCCCCAGCCCTGTCCTGCCGCGTCCCCGGTCTGCTGCGGCACGGGGCCGAGATCGAGGATGTCGACGACGAGCAGGTCACCGGGTTCGGCGCCCTCCACGCCTATCGGGCCGCTGAGCATGTGAGGGATGGTCAGGTCGATGTCGCGTACGTCGTTGGCGGTGTCGTTGTTGCCGACCTGGCAGTCGGTCCAGTCGCGGCATTCCATGCGGAACTCCGCTCCCGGCTTCACCATGGCGACGGTGGGGACGTCCGGGTGCCACCTGTTGTGGCCGGGCACGGCCTGGTCACGCATCGACTTGCTGTGGTCCACGCTGAAGACAATCTCAGGCATGAGAACTCCTCGTTAGTGATCCGGTCACGTTGGTGCGCCCACGCCTCCGGCCCGCGGGGCAGCTGAGGTCGGCCGGGGCCTTCTGTGGGTGCGTGGCCACAGCCCCGCGAATGCCACGACGCCGAAGGCCGCCAGTGCGATGGCGATCTCGGTGGGGTGCTTCCAGTAGCCGGAGAGCAGCAGCCCGGCGGGAATCACGCCGGTGACCCAGCCCTCGATCGCCGTGACCCAACCGGTATAGATCGTGAGGTCGTCCCTCTTGAGCCCGAGCAGCAAGAAGAACAGGAACCACAGGTAGGCCCAGTAGAGCCAGATGACCCCGAAGGGGTAGTCCTTGAGCAGCCGGAAATTGGCGTACGAGTATCCCAGGGCGACAACTGCCACGAACAGCGAGTAGTAGCCGACGCCGGTGCTGTCGAGACCGACGAGCAGGCCGATACCCACATAGAGGTAGGTGAAGCCGAAGAGATAGATGCCGGATGCCGCCAGGATCTTCATGGGGTCGTTGTTGGCGGTGAAGATGAGGTAAGTCGGCGTCAGTACCTGCAGTGCGCCCACGAAAAGGTTGAACACCGCTCCCGCTCGGGCATCGACCTTCCCGAGCAGCAGCAATCCGTTCATGAAGAGCACCGCACCGACGAAGAGCAGTCCCACGTTTCCCACGGGGACGCACCTCCTAAGTCCGCGTGGGGAGTGGAATCACGTGGCGCCAGAGGCCGACGGGCCGCCGATGGTACGGCTCGGCTCCCGGCCCGCGTTGCGCGATTCCGCATTCCGCACACCGCTGCGGGGACGACTTCGTGATCGATGCCGAAACCCGCAATGAGACGTTCTGCCTTGCCAACCACCGCCTTCAAGGACGCGGCAGCCGCGAGAGCGCGGGGTGCGGGCGCACCCTTTTGCGTGGCGGCAATGCAGAGACCACGGCCGGAGCCTCACGCGCCTGCTCCTCCAGGACATGGAGGGCGGCGACCGGTTGCGAGGTCAGCGTAAGGCCGGGCGAGGAGTACACACGTCTCGCAGCGCGTGCGCAGACGGGGCAGCCATATGCCTGGGGCGCCGTGCCGATCGCCAACTTCACGTCGAAAGGCCCGCATCGGCCGCACAGATACTCATAGGTTGCCATCAGCAGCCTCCGGATCCCGGTGGACGCTGCCAGACCCGAGTGCGTGCTGTGCGCACCCGACTGGCGCACGCCACAGGACATTTCCTACCTTCAAGGAGACGTCTGGTAAATCCCGGTGTCAAGTACCGGACCCCGGCGCGCGCCACCGGATCCTCAGGCCGCCGCGAGTCCCACCGCGATAGTCGAAGCGCCGTACAGCAGCGATATGCAGACCTGCCCTTTCTCACACAGGTGAACCAGGTCGTGACTGAATGTGGAGACGTCGTACCGGGCGCCGCGGAAACCGACACGGGCCATGACCGCGGCCTGTTCCGGCAGTGCGTGCCGCACACCGGGACCCACCGGCGGTCCCAGCGCGAACGAGCCGGTCACGTTGATCAGCCAGGTGCCGTGCGGGAAAATGTCTTTGCCGCATCCCTGTCCACCTGAACACCTCCCCGTTGTCCCAGGGGATTGCAGTGGCGACCCGCACGCGACTAAAATTCAAGATCATCGGTGTTCGACCGGCTTGGCCGGCGCCCTACCTGTTCACAGGAGCAGTGGCCCCACCGATGGAGGACGGCCATGGCAAAAATTCTTGCGGTGCTCTATCCGGATCCCGTGGGCGGATATCCTCCCGACTACGCCCGCGACGAGATTCCCACCATCAGCGGCTATCCGGGCGGTCAGACCGCGCCGACCCCCCAGGCCATCGATTTCACCCCGGGGCACCTCCTCGGTTGCGTCTCAGGAGAACTGGGGCTGCGCCGGTTCCTGGAGGACCGGGGTCACACCCTCGTCGTCACGAGCGACAAGGAAGGGGCGGACTCCACCCTGGACCGCGAGCTTCCCGACACCGACGTGGTCGTCTCGCAGCCGTTCTGGCCCGCCTACCTGACCCCCGAACGCATCGCCGCGGCGCCCCGGCTCAGACTCGCGATCACCGCGGGGATCGGGTCGGACCACGTCGACCTGCCGAGCGCCATCGCCCACGGCATGACCGTGGCCGAGGTGACCTTCAGCAACAGCATCAGTGTGTCGGAGCACGCCGTGATGCAGATTCTCACCCTGGTGCACAACTACATGCCGGCGCACGAGTGGGTGACCACCAAGAAGGGCTGGAACATCGCCGACAGCGTCTCGCGCGCCTACGACCTCGAAGGCATGGCCGTCGGCGTCCTCGGCTCCGGCCGGATCGGCCAGGCGGTACTGCGCCGCCTCAAGCCGTTCGACGTCACGCTGCACTACTGCGACGTGCACCGGCTGGACAAGGAGGTCGAGGAGGAGCTGGAGCTGACCTGGCATCCCGACGCCCGTTCGCTGGCCTCCGCCGTCGATGTGCTCTCGATCCACACTCCGCTGCATCCACAGACACAGAACCTCTTCGACGACGAGCTGATCGGGACCATGAAGCGCGGTTCGTACATCGTCAACACCGCACGGGCGCTCATCGTCGACCGGGACGCCGTGGTGCGGGCCCTCAACACCGGACAACTGGCCGGGTACGCCGGTGACGTCTGGTACCCGCAGCCGCCACCGCCCGACCACCCCTGGCGCACCATGCCCTACGAGGCGATGACGCCGCACGTGTCCGGGTCGACCCTGTCGGCGCAGGCACGCTACGCGGCCGGCGCACGGGAGATCCTGGAGTGCTGGCTCGACTCTCGCCCCATCCGCGCGGATTACCTGATCGTCGAAGGCGGTGGGCTCGCCGGAACGGGAGCGAGTTCCTACACGGTCGCCGGATGACCGAGATGACCGACACGGGCGGGGTGACGTCCGACGGACGAGAAATCAACTGCAGATTCAATAGAAGATCCACCAACCCGGCTGTGAGCCGCTTCACCCACGATGTGCTGGACGGGCCCGGGCCAACCCTTTAGCGTCCATAAATAGATTGTTTTTCATTATGCGGAGATACCGGTGTCGCGGGTAATCTCTCGTAAGAAAACCAGGCGAACGCCGGGAAGGTGGATCAGTGAGCACGGATGCAGTGTGGGTCCGGGGCGTGACCGGAATTCAGATGCACCACGTGACCGACCTTCAGGATGCCGGCAGGTTTCTGGGCAACGCAGCGATGGCGCTGCGGGCCGCGCACGTAAGGACCGGTGCCGACCGGTACTCCGGTATCGCCGCCGAGCTCAGGGCTCTGGTGGAGCGGGTGCGCGAGCTGGAGGACGAGGCGCGGTCGAGCATGCACGAACTGCACTCCGCCGACCCCGAGCGGTTCATCCGCTGCCGGGAAGGCCACGAGCCGTGGCCGGGCGAGATCCCGGCGGGATTCATCCCTCGCCACACCTGCAAGGACGAGTGCCTCTACCACGACCGTCAGGTCCTCGAGGCCATCATGCAGTGCACCTGCGGCCGGCCGCCGTGCCAGGCCTGCGAGATCGGCGGGAAGCTCTGACGAGCTCCTGGGCTCCCGCGGCCGAGCCGCACCGAACCGCCATCCGATCACATACGGCCTTGGCACCCCACTGCCGGTAGGTTGCCGGCCGCCGCCACCGAAAGTGCCCGGCGTCCCCCACCGAACGTCCCCGCCCCGCCACCGAACGTGCCCGGCGTCCCCCACCGAACGTGCCCGGCCGCCGCACGGCCCCCCTATACGGCGAACGGTCCCGGCAGCTCCCCCGACCCCCGCTGGATCAGCCGGGTCGGCATGACCACCGTGCGCGGTGGGGAGACGTCGCCGTGGATCCGGGCGAACAGCAGGTGTGCCGCGCTGGTCGCGAGCGCCACCGGGTCCTGGGCGATCACGGTGACCGGCGGGGTCAGCCGGTCGGCGAGTGCGAAGTCGTCGAAGGCGATGAACGCGAGGCCGGCCGGGAGGACGGTGAGGGCGCTGAAGGCGAGGATCTCGTTGCCGGCCAGCAGGGCGGTCGGCGGGTCGGGCAGTGCCAGCATCCCGGTGACGGCCCTGGCCGCCTCCGGGCCCGGCCGCAGCCCGTCCCCGACCAGCGCCGGGTCGGCGGCGATACCGGCCGCCGCGAGCGCGGCCAGGTAGCCCCGCCGGCGTTCGCCGAACGTCCAGATCCGCGGTGTGTCGCCGATGTACCCGATCCTGCGGTGGCCGTGTGCCACCAGCCGGCCGACCGCCTCGCGCACCGCGCCGAAGTTGTCGACCACCACGGCGTCCACCTTCAGCCCGGGTGCCGCCCGGTCCACGCAGACGATCTTCGTGCCCTGCGCCTGGGCCGGGCGCAGGAAGCGGTGGCTGCCGGCGGCCGGGGTGAGGATCAGGCCGTCGACCCGGCGAGCGGTGAACGCGGCGATCACCTCGCGTTCCCGGCGCAGGTCGGCGCGGCTGGAGCCGATGAGCATGACGCTGCCGCGCTGCCGGGCGACGTCCTCGGCCGCGGAGGCGACAGCGGCCATGAAGGGGTCGGCGACATCGTCGACCAGTAACCCTATGGTCTGGCTCAGTTCGTGGGTGCGGCGCAACTGGCGTGCCACGTCGTCGCGTTGGTAGCCCAGTTTGCGGACCGCTGCCTCCACCCGCGCCGCGGTCCGCGGGGCGACGGCCGCATCGCCGTTGACGACCCGGGACACCGTCATCGCGCTGACGCCCGCTTCCGCGGCAACGTCCTTCATGGTCGGCCGGGTGGCTGCCACGCCACGTCCTCCACCTGCGTCACGTTTGAGCGTCGACTCGTTAACGTTACCAACTCGACGGCATATCAACAGACGTGCAAATAGGAGGAGTTGAGAAGCCCGGGGAGCCGCTCCCGGATCGGCTGCACCACCCTTGACACCCCGCTGCGAGCGCCCCAAGAATCAGCCAAGCTGTTAACGATACCAACCAGAAGGCACAACATGGCCTCTGCAAGGGAACCACTGCTCACGGCACATGGTGTGGTCAAGCGTTTCGGCCACGTCCAGGCGCTCCAGGGCGCCGATTTCACGGCATACCCCGGCGAGGTCGTCGCCCTCATCGGCGACAACGGCGCCGGCAAGTCCACTCTGGTGAACGTCCTGTCGGGCGTCCTCGCCCCCGACGCGGGCGAAGTCCGCCTGGATGGAGCGCCGGTGCGGTTCTCCGGACCGATGGACGCACAGCGGCAGGGCGTGGAGACGGTGTACCAGGATCTCTCGCTCGCGCCGGATCTCGACGCGGCGGCCAACCTCTATCTCGGCCGGGAGATCGTGCGCGGCGGCCTGCTCGGCCGGGTCGGCGTCCTCGACCGGCCCGCGATGCGCCGGGAGGCGGTCAAGGCCTTCGCCGAACTCGGCGTGGAACTGAAGGATGTGACCGCCCCTGTGACAACGTTGTCTGGCGGCCAGCGGCAGTCCGTCGCGGTGGCCCGGGCGGTCGCCTTCGCCAACAAGGTCATCTTCATGGACGAGCCGACCGCCGCCCTGGGGGTGGTCCAGCGCGCCCGGGTCCTGGAGACCGTCCGCAGGGTCGCCGACCGGGGCATCTGTGTGGTGCTGATCAGTCACAACATGCCCGAGGTGCTGTCGGTCGCGGACCGGGTGGAGGTGCTGCGGCTGGGCCGGCGCGTCGCGTCGTACACCGCGGCGGAGACCACGATCGAGGAGCTCGTCGGGGCGATGACCGGGTCCCTGGACGGGCCGGGCGGGGGCAAGGAAGCGGAGGGCGCACGATGACGGCCGAGAGCGAGAAGGCCCCTGTGGCCGTCGGGAGCCGTGCCGGGGTGCCGGACTGGCTCCGGCGCGCGGCAACGCTCAACGAACTGTGGACCTTCGTGATCCTCCTGGCGCTGGTGGTGTTCTTCACCATCGCGGCGCCGGGCAAGTTCTTCACCACGTACGACATCACCCAGATCGCCGTGAACGCGGCCATCTACCTGGTGCTCGGCGTCGGCATGACGTTCGTGATCATCACGGCGGGTATCGACCTGTCGATCGGGTCGGTGCTGGTGCTGGCCGCGGTGGCGGCGGGCGAGTACAACATCCATCACGGCGGGCCGGCGTCGGGGTGGGGCACGGTCGCGCTCTGCGTCGTGATCGCGCTGGCCGTGGGCACGGCGTGGGGCGCGTTGCAGGGCGTGGTGGTGGCCAGCGGCAAGGTGCCGCCGCTGATCGTGACGCTCGGCGGGCTCGGCGCGGCGCTGGGGATCGCCGAACTCGCCACCGGTGGCCAGGACCCGGCCGGCGCGGCCTCCACACATCTGCAGAACAGCCTCGGTTTCGGCAAGCTGCTCGGGATCCCCTGGATGGTGATCCTGGCCGCTGTGGTGACCGCGATCTTCGGCGCGGTGCTGGCCGCCACCCGGTTCGGCGAGCACACCCTCGCCATCGGGTCGAATCCGACCGCCGTACGGCGGGCGGGCATTCCGGTGGGCCGGCATCTGGTGAAGGTGTACGGCCTGATGGGGCTGCTGGCCGGGCTGGGCGCGGTGATGTGGCTGGCCTCGTACGGCACGACGTCGATCGCCGGGCACTCCACCGACAACCTCAAGGTGATCACCGCGGTGGTCCTGGGCGGTACCAGCCTGTTCGGCGGGCGCGGTTCGGTGCTGGGCACGGTGATCGGTGTGTTCATTCCGGCGGTGCTGACCACCGGGCTGATCGTGATCGGCGTCCAGCAGTACTGGCAGGACGTGGCGGTGGGCGTGGTGCTGGTCGTGGCCGTCTACATCGACCAGATGCGCAGGAAGACCCGGGAACGCGCATGACGCCGTCGCGCATGACCGCGTCGCGCGGCACGGAATCGCACAGGACAACTCGATCGCGCAGGACAACTCGATCGCGTAGGACAACTCGTTCGCGCAGGACAAGGAGAACTCTGTGATGGGGAGCATTCGCAGCAGGCGCGGGTTGCTGGTCGCGGTGGGCACGGTGCTGGCCCTCGGCGCGGCCTCGGCATGCGGTTCGTCGGACGACGGTGGTGGCTCGGGGAGTTCGGGCGGCGCCAAGGGCAAGAAGGTCCGGCTGATCACGGGGGTGAAGAGCGACCCCTTCTACATCACCATGACCTGTGCCGCGCAGCAGGAGGCCAAGGCCAAGGGGATGGACTTCACGGCCGACGGTTCCGCGCAGTGGGACGTGTCGGTGCAGCGCCCGCTCCTCGACTCGGTGGCGGCGGCCCGGCCCGACGGGCTGCTGATCTCGCCGGTGGACACCAGCGCGCTGACTCCGTCGCTCAAGCAGATCCAGTCGGCGGGCACCAAGGTGGCGCTGGTGGACACCACGGTGAGCGACGACTCCGTCGGGATCACCCGGATCTCGTCGGACAACGAGAAGGGCGGGCGGGTGGCCGCCGACGCGCTGGCCAAGCTGATGAACGAGAAGGGTTCGGTCATCGTCATCAGCGTCAAGCCCGGTGTGTCGACCACGGACGCCCGGATCAAGGGATTCACCGAGGAGATGGGCAAGTACCCGAACATCAAGGTGCTGCCGACGCTCTACGACAACGACCTGCCGGCCACCGCGGCCTCCCAGATCCAGTCGACGCTCGCCGCCCACCCGGACCTGGGCGGGGCGTTCGCGGGCAACACCAACACCGGTACGGGCATCGCCACCGGGTTGAAGCAGGCCGGCAAGCAGGGCACGGTGAAGGTGGCCGCGTTCGACGCCGAGCCCGACGAGGTCGCCGCGCTGAAGGCCGGCACCCTCCAGGTGCTGGTCGCCCAGGACCCGGCGGCGATCGGCCGGCAGGCGGTGGACCAGCTCGCCGACGCCTTCGAGGGCAAGTCGGTGAGCAAGACGATCGGCACCAACATGGTGGCGATCACGAAGGACAACATGAACGACCCGTCGGTCAGCAAGTACTTCTACAAGTCACAGTGCTGACAGGCGAGTCGCAGTGCTGACAGGGCGGTCGGACACGTGTGTGTGACATGCACGACTGACACGCGTGTCCGACACGGTCTCCTGACAGGCGGTCAGCGGCCGGGTGGACCCGCCCTCCTGGGTCCACGCGGCCGCCGGTCGTACCGCCGGTCGACTCAACTCGACGAGCAGGAGCCGCCGTTCAGCGTGAAGGCGAACGGCGAGGAGTTCCTGCCGCTCCAGGTGCCGAGGAAGCCGAAGGACAGGGTGCCGTTCGCGGAGACCGACTGGTTGTAGTCGGCGGCGTCGGCGGTGACCCGGCCGCCGCTCTGGCTGACGCTCGCGTCCCACATCTGGGTGACCCGCTGGCCGTCCCCGAAGGACCACTGGACCCGCCAGCCGGACAGGGCCCGGCTGGTGGTGACGGTGACGGTGGCCTGGAAGCCGTCGGTCCACTGGTTGACCAGGTCGTAGGAGACCTGGCAGGTGGCCGCCGCGGATTCCGTGGGCGAGGGAGCGGGAGCGGCGGAGGCGGTGGCCTTGCCGCCGGTGCCGGCCGTGGTGGTGGAGGTGCCCTGGGGCTCCGGGTCGGGGTTCTTGTCGACCGGCTTGCGCGCGGTGGCCGAGGAGGACGGTGCGGCGGAGGCCGTACGGGTCGCGGGCGGGTCGGCGGACGGGGGCGGCACGGAGGTGCGGTCGGCGACCGGCTGACGGTCGTCGTGGGAGGCGGTGGCCGTGTCGTCGCCGGAACCGCTGCCCATCGGCATCATCGACACGCCGAGCGCCACCAGCGAGATCATGACCGCCGCGCCGAGCAGGCCGTGGCGCAGCACCCGGCCCCGGCCGGTGCCCTCCTTGGGTTCGCCGCCGTCGTGGTCGCCGGTGCCCGGGCGGCCCGCGCCGAGCCGTACCTCGGCCGCGCGGCGGCGGCGCTCCAGGTAGGCGAGGCCGCCCCAGCCGATGACCCCGCCGGCGAGCGCCGCGGGCAGTCCGCCGCCGTGCAGCCGCAGACAGGCGGCGGCCTCGGCGCACTGCACACAGGTGGCGAGGTGCCGGGAGAGGTCGTCGGGCGTGTCGGCCCCGGTGGACCGGGTGACCGCGTCCAGGAGGCGGGCGTAGCTGCGGCACTCGGCGGCCATCGGCGTGTCGAGGTGCGCGCGATGGCAGCGGTCCCGGAACAGACCGCGCACCTGCTCCAGTTCCTGGGCGGCGAGGGCCGGGTCGAGGCCGAGCCGGCGGCCCACCGCGGACAGCGGCAGCGCCTCCACCTCGGCCAGCCACAGCAGTGAGGCGTCCGCCTCCTGCATGTCGCGCAGGCCGCGCAGGGCGACGGGCCGCTGCAACGGCGGACCCGTATACCGGGCGGCCTTCTCGGAGTTGAGCCACAGCCTGAGGTCCGGGTCGAGCTTGTGGCCCAGTCCTTGGGCCTCCCAACCGGCCGCCGTGTTGCGGACGGCGGTGAGCAACAGCGGGATCATCGGCAGCCGGGCGGCGCGCCGTCCGACGCTGCGGACGGGGGTGAAGTCCGTGTCACGGGCCTCGCGCATACCGAGGGCGAAGGCCTCGGTGGCCAGTTGATTGGCCGTCAGAGATCCGGACGTGCACAGGTCGGCGTAGGAGAGCACTGCGTCCCAGCATTCGGAGAACAGCGCTGCCTCGGCGGCGTCCTGGGGGATCGGCAGGTCGGGCATGGGTCTCCTGCATCGAAAGCGAGGTCAACTCACCACATCGGCAATGGAGTTGGGGGGAACCTCGCGGCAGGACCCGAGCTTTTCACGTCTCCTGCACAACTGACAAGCGGCCTATTCAAAACCGGTTACCGGTGGTCGTGCCACGGATCCTCACCGTCACCCGTACCACCGGCCCCCGGCGTCACGTCAACCGCCCTGCTCAGCTGCCCGACCACGCCTCGGCCACCACCCGCGCCCGCCCGTCGAGCGCCCGCCCCGGGCAGGCCGACCACGCGGGATCCTCGCGGTCACCGTACCGGGCGAAAGGAGCGCTGACGGCCGATGCGGGTGCATGGCCGTGGATCGCGGTCCGGCCGGAGAACGCGTTCGTGTCCGCCCTGACCCACAACTCCGACCTCCTATACGCACCGCAACCGCGTTCCGACTCACCGTCCTCCTCGGTCTCTCGCACATCAAGGCCCGGGCGGTAAGCGCGGTCGCCTCAGGAGGAGCAGCGGTGAGCCCGGCCGGCGCCCTCCGGAACGCCCAGGAGGGCGTCGGCGGTCTGCCTGACGCCCTCCTGTGTCCGGTGTGGCCCGGGGGAGTTACACCTTCGTCGGTTCCTCCGCCGGAAGGCTGTCCATGAAGGAGCTGACGGAGAACACGGCGTTGCCGGGGCCAGGCGGGCCGTAGCCGGGGGGCGAGGACAGGCCGAAGTCCTCCATCGTCTGCCGGTAGGCCTGGAGCAGGCGGATGTGGTACTCCAGCGGGGCGCCCTGCGGGTTGGCCTTGCCGAGCGGGGTCGTCGGCTCGGGGCACCAGGTGGTGAAGCGGGGCGTGATGCCGTGCGACATGAAGAAGCGCAGGCCCTCGGTGGTGGACTCGATCGCCTCGTCGACCGTCTTGAACCCGAACGGCTCGGCCATCTCCACACCGGCCACGAAGTTGGGGATCACGTTGCGCGCGCCGAAGACGTCGGCGGAGTCGAGGATCCGCTTGTGCCACTCGTCGCGGCCGACGTACCGCTCCTTGCCCGGGCAGTACATCTTGAACAGGTACTCGTCCCACACCTCGTAGTTGGGGTGGTAGATCTGCACGCCGTAGTCCTTGAAGCGCTGGACGTCGTCCTTGGGCAGCGCCTGGGCGACGACCTTCCCGATCCAGCGGTTCGGGAAGTGCTCCTCGATGGCCTTGGCGTACATGCCGTAGAAGTCGGCCTCGTCACGGCCCTGGAGCTTGGACGTGATGGCGCCGCCGGTGAGAGTGTAGGCGGTGGAGGTCTTCGCCGTGTCGTACCGGTCGATGATCTCCAGGGCCTCCAGGACCTCGTCGACGTCCTTGACTCCCGTGTACGGCCGGCCGGCGGCCTTGTGCTGGCGCCAGTTGTGGTTGATGTCGCAGTACTGGCACTCCTCCTTGGCGCCGAAGTACTGGCAGACCCGGAAGACCGTGAGGTAGATCAGGTAGCCCCACTGGATGGTCGGGGCGACCTCCATCACGGACTTCCCGTTGGCGAGCTTGTGCCGGTAGTACTCCGGCATCGGCGGCACCCCGACGTCGGCGATCCGCTTGCCGTCGAGGTAGAGCCCGAGCAGTCCCTCCTCGTCGGCGGCCACCCGGTACGGCGAGGTGGGGTTCACGCGGACGGACACGACGGTCCGGCGCAGGTCGTACGGGCCGCCCGTGAGGATGATCTCCTCCGGCGGCCGGCGCAGCGCGGCCTCGCCCAGCTCGGGCAGCGTGCCGTGGTCGAAGGAGAAGATGAAGTACGACTTCGGCTTGACCTCGCCGCTCTCGTTGTCGCTCAGGGCGGAGGGATCGAAGGCGACACCGCCCCGGAGCAGGTCCTCCTTGAAGACGGCTTCCCTCGGTACGTGCGGGAACCTCTCCATCAGATCCTCGACCAGCGCGGTACGGCTGCCCATCCCGTGTCTCCTTCCGACTCAGGCGTTCGACTCCTCACGGTATGCCCCCGCTCGTTCGCCGGCCGTGCCGGGTCCCCTCACGCCGTGCGATTCGTCCCCCTTCGGGAGGTTTCACCCCTCTGTTCAGCTGCCGCCGACCCGTCGGGTCGACTCGCGGAGCACCACATGCGTGCCCAGCACCAGGTGCTGCCCGTCCGGCAGGTCGTCGCGGTGCAGGGCGAGACGGACGGCCGCGCGGCCCAGCTCCTCCTGGGGCACGTGGACCGTGGTGAGCGTCGGGTAGACGTCCCGGGCCACCGGGATGTCGTCGTACCCGGCGACCGCGACGTCGTCGGGGATCCGGCGGCCGGACTCGCGCAGGGCCTGGATCACGCCCGCGGCGATCATGTCGGTGGCGGCGAAGATCGCCGTGAACTCCCGTCCGGCGGTGAGGAGTTCACGGGTCGCCTGGTAGCCGTAGGAGCGGGAGAAGACGCCGTCGGTGATCAGGTCCGGGTCGGGGGTGAGGCCGAGGAGTTCATGGGCGCGGGTGAAGCCGGCGATGCGCTGGGCGCTGGTGGAGAGGCCTGGGACGCGGCCGAGGTAGGCGATGCGCCGGTGGCCGCCGGAGAGGAGGTGGCTGGTGAGGGCGAAGGCGCCGCCCTCGTTGTCGTAGTCCACGACCGTGGCCGGGACGCCGGGGCCGAGCGGCGGCCGGCCGACCAGGACGAGCCGGGAGCCCGCCCGGTCCAGGGCGTGCGCGAAGTGGGTCATACGATCGTGGTACGCCTTGTCCTCCAGGGCGCCGCCCACCACGATCACCGCGTCCGCCCGCTGCTCCCGCATGGTCTCGACGACGGCGAGGATGCGCCGCGGGTCGCCGTGCGTGGTGCAGAGCATGCAGAGCCGGCCCTCCGCCGAGGCCTGCTCCTCGACCCCGCGGGCGATGTGCGCGTAGAAGGGGCCGGTGACGTCGTCGACGACGAAGGCGACCGTCTTGTTGGTGGCGCCGCCGAGCGCCCGGGCGTGCGCGTTGACCACGTAGTCCAGTTCACGCATCGCCTTCAGGACCTTGGCGCGGGTCGTGGCGGCCACCGGGTAGGTGCCGCCCAGCACCCGGGAGACCGTCGACGCGGAGACCCCGGCCCGTGCGGCCACGTCCCGTACGGTCGAGGCGTCCCCGTTCGGCGCCGGCTGTGTCCGCTTCGCCACCGCTCGGCTCCCCTTCGTCATGTGTTCGGGTCACCCTACGAGACGGCCGTCACGCGGCCCGTTCGAGGACCGAGTGGTCGACCGCGTACCGCAGGCCGTCGCCGGCCAGCAGCCGTTCGGCCTCCGTCACGACGGTGAGCCCGAGCCTGGCCAGCTCGTTGCCCTGCGAGCCGGCGAGGTGCGGGGTGAGGAATGCGTTGGGGAGGTCGAAGAGCGGTGAGTCCGCGGGCAGCGGCTCGGGGTCGGTGACGTCGAGGATCGCGGTCAGGCGGCCGGTGCGCAGCTCCTCGACCAGGGCGTCGTGGTCGACGAGCGAGCCGCGCGCGGTGTTGATCAGGACCGCTCCGTCCGGCATCAGGGCGAGCTCGCGGGCGCCGACGAGACGGCGGGTCTCGGGAGTCTGCGGGGCGTGCACGGTGACGATGTCCGAGGTGCGCAGCAGCTCGTCAAGGGGCAGCAGGGGCACACCGAGCCGGCCGGCCTCCGCCTCGTCCACGTACGGGTCGGCGAGGCTCACCACCAGGTCGTGGGGGCGCAGGAGTTCGATGAGGCGGCGGCCGATGCGGGAGGCGCCGACGACGCCCACGCGGCGGTGGAAGTTGCCGATGCCGGGCACAATGCCGCCGTAGGGGTAGGTGCGCCGGGTGCGCAGCAGGTCGCGGAAGGCGAAGACGTCCTTTCCGGCGAGGAGGATCATCGCGAGGGTGTACTCGGCGACGGGTAGCGCGTTGGCGGCGGCCGCCGAGGAGACGAGGATGCCGCGCTGCCACACCTCGGGCGTGGTGAAGCCCTTGACCGAGCCGGCCGCGTGCAGCACCGCGCGCAGTGCGGGCACCGCGTCCAGGGCCGCCGCGTCCAGGGCCGGGCAGCCCCAGCCGGTGACGAGGACCTCGGTGCGGGCGAGCGTCTCCCGGGCCCGGGGATCGGTGAAGTCGTCCACCACCAGAGTGGGATCGATTTCTACGCACGCGCGCAGTCGTGCGAGCACCTCCGGCGGAAAGATGTGCGGCACGTTCTCGGCTGTCATGGCGAACACTGCCTGGGGACGCTCGGGCAAGGAAGTGACCTTCCGGCTCGGTGACGCGCGGATAGCAACCGGTCTCTACGGTAGGTCTCGGCGAATGAGAGGGTCAATGCACACGCACCCTCCGGCGGACGAGCGGCGGGGATCACAGGGATGGGAAGACAGCGATGACGGATCCGGCGCAGACGGTCACCAACTGGGCGCGCAACATCACGTACACGGCCAAGGAGTTCCACCGCCCGGACTCGCTCGACGCGCTCCGGTCACTGGTGGCGAGCGGTACGCGGGTACGGGTGCTGGGCAGCGGGCATTCCTTCAACCGCATCGCCGACCCGGGTCCGCAGGGCCTGCTGGTCTCGATCGCCGGACTGCCGCCGGTGTTCGAGGTGGACACGGCGGCCCGTACGGTCCGGGTCGCGGGCGGGGTGCGGTACGCCGAGCTGGCCCGCGCGGTGGACGCGTACGGCCTGGCGCTGCCCAACATGGCCTCGCTGCCGCACATCTCGGTGGCCGGTTCGGTGGCCACCGGCACCCACGGCTCGGGGGTGGCCAACGGGTCGCTCGCGGCGCCCGTGCGGGAGGTGGAGCTGGTCCTCGCCGACGGTTCGACGGAGACGATCGCACGCGGTGACGCCCGCTTCGAGGGCGCCGTGACCTCACTCGGCGCGCTCGGGGTCGTCACCGCCCTCACCCTCGACCTGGAACCGGCCTACGAGGTCGAGCAGACGGTGTACGTCGAACTGCCGCTGGCGGGGCTGGACTTCGCGGCCGTGTCCGCGGCCGGGTACAGCGTGAGCCTGTTCACGGACTGGCGCGAGCCGGGCTTCCGTCAGGTGTGGGTGAAGCGGCGCACCGACCAGGCCGCCGTGGACTTCGGCTGGGCCGCGCCCGCGACGGAGGCGATGCACCCGGTGCCGGGCATGCCGGCGGGCAACTGCACCGAGCAGTTCGGGGTGCCGGGGCCCTGGCACGAGCGGCTGCCGCACTTCCGGGCGGAGTTCACGCCGAGCAGCGGGGACGAACTCCAGTCGGAGTACCTGTTGCCGAGGTCGACGGCCCTCGAGGCACTGCACGCGGTCGACGCCGTCCGGCAGGCGGTCTCCCCCGTTCTGCTGACCTGCGAGGTGCGGACGATCGCCGCCGATCCGCAGTGGCTCAGCCCCGCCCACGGCCGGGACTCCGTCGCCCTGCACTTCACCTGGGTCGACGACCTGGCGGCCGTACTGCCCGCCGTGCACCGGCTGGAAGAGGCGCTGGCGCCCTTCGAGCCGCGTCCGCACTGGGGCAAGGTGCACACCGTCCCCGGCGAGGTGCTCCGCGGCCGCTACCCGCACCTCGAGGACTTCCGCGCACTGGCCCGGACCCTGGACCCCGAGGGGAAGTTCGCCAATCCCTTCGTACACGATGCGCTGGGCCGATGACGGACTTGGCCGATGGCGCGGACTTAGGCAATGACGGACTTGGCCATTGGCGCGGGTTTCGCCGATGGCAGACTTAATAAAGCCCTTTTCCTAATACCTTGTAGAAAGCCTGCCGCAGCCCATAGCCTTGCGCCGTGTGAAGCACACATCACGTGACATCCGCACCGCGAACCGCTACGAGGTGCTGCGGCACATCATCGCCGAGTCTCCCACCTCCCGGCAGGAGCTGGCGTCCGTCACCGGGCTGAGTCTGGCCACGGTCGCCACGCTCGTCGGCGAGCTGCTCGACCTGCGGATGATCACTGAGGTCGGCTTCGAGGACTCGGCGGGCGGCCGGCCCCGGGGACTCGTGGCGGTCAACGCCTCGGGGGGCGCGCTGATCGGCGTGGACATCGCGGAGACGTACGTCCATGTGGAGCTGTTCGACCTCGCGCTGAACGTACTGGCCCGCGCCGAGGAGGACATGCGCCCCGGCGAGCACCGGCCCGAGCAGGTGGTGAGCCATGTCGCCGCCACCGTCGGCTCGGTGGTGGCGCAGGCCGGGGTGGAGGGTGCGCGGGTGCTGGGCGTCGGGGTGAGCGCGCCCGGGCAGGTGGAGCGGGACACGGGCATCGCCGAGTACGCGCCCAACTGGGACTGGCACGACGTGCCGTTGCTCGACCTGCTGTCCGAACACATCGCCTACCCGCTCCACCTGGACAATCCGTTGCGTGCCTGCGCGGTGGCCGAGCAGTGGTTCGGGGCGGCGCGCGGGCGCGGGGACACGGTGGTGGTGAACCTCGGCACCGGGGTCGGCGCCGGGCTCGCCCTCGGCGGCGGACTGCACCGGGGCGTCAGCAACAGCGCCGGGGAATGGGGGCACACCACGCTCGTCCTGGACGGGCGCCCGTGCCACTGCGGCAACCACGGCTGTGTGGAGACCTATGTCGGCGCGCCCGGAATCATGCTGAACCTGCGCGAGTCGAGCCCGGACAGCCCGCTGCTGCACCCCGATGACCAGACGGCCACGATCGAGGCGCTGGCGCGGGGTGTGGCGGACGGCGACCCGGTCGCGGTCCAGGTGGTACGCGACACGGCCCGGTACATCGGCGCCGGTGTGGCCAATCTGGTCAACCTGCTCAACCCCGAACTGGTGGTGCTCAGCAGCTGGGTGGCCCGCAGGTTCGGGGAACCGCTGCTCGACGAGGTCCGCGAGGCCGTCCGGCGCCATGCGCTCGGGCGGCCGTTCGCCGCCACCGAGATCGTCCTCTCCCCCATCCCCACCGACCCGGTGTGCCTCGGCGCGGCCACGTTCGCGCTGGAAGGCGCGCTGCGGTCCGTGGGGCAGCGCAACGGGGTACGCCCGGCCCGTACCGCGTCCGCCTCCCGGTGATCGATTAGTCCAACTCGCGGGTCCTTTAATCCATTGCCGGGCTCCTCGGCGCTCTGCGACCGTCGTTGCGTATCCGCGGCCGGTCGGCCTCCCAAACCGGCCGGCCGTACGTCGTGTACGGAACGAGGGAGTCCCCCAGCGTGGCCGGAAGCATCGAGGTCCGCGGCCTGTCCCGCACCTTCCACACCACCGTCCGGCGCCCGGGCTTCTCCGGCGCCCTGCGATCCCTGGTCAACCCCGAACGCGTCGAGAAGCACGCGGTCTCCGACATCACCTTCGACGTCGCCCCCGGCGAACTCCTCGCCCTGCTCGGCCCGAACGGCGCGGGCAAGTCGACCACCATCAAGATGCTCACCGGCATCCTCACCCCGAGCTCCGGCCACGCCCGGGTCGCCGGCGTGGTCCCGTACCAGGAGCGGGAGCGCAACGCCCGCAACATCGGGGCGGTGTTCGGGCAGCGCACCCAGCTGTGGTGGGACCTGCCGGTGCGGGAGTCGTTCGCGATCCTGCGGGACATCTACGAGGTGCCCAAGTCCGAACACGCGGCGCGGCTGCGGGAGTTCGACCAGCTCCTCGACCTGTCCGCGTTCTGGGACACCCGGGTCCGGCACCTCTCGCTCGGCCAGCGGGTGCGCTGCGACCTGGCGGCGGCCCTGCTGCACGACCCGCCGGTCGTGTTCCTGGACGAGCCGACCATCGGCATGGACGTGGTGGTGAAGGAGCAGGTCCGCGAGTTCCTGCGGTACCAGGTGGCCGAGCGCGGCCGTACCGTGCTGCTGACCACGCACGACATGACCGAGGTCGAGCGGCTCGCCGAGCGGGTGGTGCTGGTCAACCACGGGCGGCTGGTGCTCGACGGCACCCTGGACGAGATCCGCCGCACCTTCGGCTCGACCTGGCAGGTGCGGGCCACCCTCGCCGACCCGCACACCCCGGTCGGCCCGCTGCCCGGCATCACCCTGGTCAGCCGGGACGGCCCCCAGGTGGTGTTCGGCCCGGACGGGCCGGCCGCGCCCACGGTCCACCAGGCGCTGAAGCTGGTCATCGAGCGGTACGAGGTGACGGGTGTGGCGGTGGACGAGGCCGACCTGGAGGACGTCATGCGGGCGGCCTACGTGCAGGCCGAGGCGGTCTGAGATGGCCCTGTCCTACGGCTGGCGGACCGCCCGGGTCACCCCGCTCGGCGAGCTGTACACCCCGCCCCGGATCACCGGGGTCCTGCTGCGGCTGATCGTGCAGGTGGTGCTGGTGGCCTCGCTGTGGCGCGGCCTGTACGCCCAGTCCGGTACGACCGCGGGTCTCGACCGCGGCCAGGCGGTGACGTACGCCGTGATGGCCGTACTGGCCTCCCGGCTGCGGGAGCTGGACCAGTACGCGGGCCGGGACACGGTCATGCAGCATGTGCACTTCGGCACGATCGTCTACTGGTATCTGCGCCCGATGCCACCCCGGCGCTACCACGCCCTGCGCGCGATCGGCGAGCAACTGTACGGCCTGACCTGGGCGTTGACCGGGTACGCGGTCTGTCTGGCGGTCGGGGTCGTGCAGCCGCCGGGTTCGGCGGCGGGGGCGGGCGTGTTCGTCCTCAGCCTCGCCCTCGGCCAGTTGGTCCTCTACTTCGTCATGCTCCTCATCGACCAGCTGTGCTTCTGGACGCTGCGGAACACGGCCGCGATGCTGATCCTGATCTTCGCGCAGAACCTGCTGTCCGGGGTGTACGCGCCGCTCTGGTACTTCCCGCACTGGTTCATCACGCTGAGCTCCTTCCTGCCCTTCCAGGCGACGCTGAGCGTGCCGCTGTCGCTGTACGTGGGCCGTATCCCGCTGTCGGACGCCCCCTTCCAGCTGGGCGTCCAGGCCGCGTGGGTCGTGGCCCTCTACCTGTTCACCCGGTTCGTGTGGCGGCGGGCCGCCCGCCGTGTGATCTCGCAAGGAGGCTGAGGCCGATGAACGCCGTACGGATCATGTGGCGCATCACGCGCCTCAACTTCCGCGCCCAGCTGGAATACCGCACCGAGTTCCTGATGATGATCGCGATCGGCGCGGTCTGGCAGGTGTCGGTGATCGTGTTCGCGACGGTGCTGCTCACCCGGTTCGCCGGGATGGGCGGCTGGGACAGCAGCGACGTCCTGCTGATCCCGGCGACCCGCATGCTGTCGCACGGCCTGTTCGTGCTCCTCCTGGGCCGGGTGCACGGCCTGGGCCGGAGCATCCAGGAGGGCAGGATCGACGCCTATCTCCTGCGCCCGCTGCCCGTCTACCGCCAGGTCCAGCTGGAGTTCTTCCCCACCAACGCGATCGGCGACCTGACGGTGGCGGCCGGCCTGATGGTGGGCGCGCTCGGCCGCAGCGACCTGGACTGGACGGCGGGCCGCATCGGCTATCTGGTCGCGGCGGTCCTGGGCGGGATGCTCCTGGAGGCGGCCCTCTTCACGGTGGTGGCCTGCGCCTCGCTGCGCTATCCGGCCGCCGACTACTGGGGCCGCTGGCTGGAGGACCTCCTCGGCACCTTCGGCAGCTACCCGCTGAACGTCCTGCCCCGCGCGGTCGGCGGCCTCCTCACCTACGGCCTCCCGCTCGCCTTCGTCGCCTACTTCCCGGCGGCGGTCCTCACCGGCCACGGCCACTCCACCGGCGCCCCCTACTGGCTGGCGGCCGGGTCCCCGCTCCTCGGCCTGCTCGCCTACCTGGCGTCACGATGGCTGTGGCGGTGGGCGCTGGGCCACTACACGGGGGTGAACGGCTGACCGGCCGGCGGGGCCGTCAGCCGAGCAGCACCTCCCCGACCCGCTCCGCGAAGGCGGCCGGAGGCGGTCGGCGTAGGGTTGCCGGGACACGGAAGGGGGAGCCGTGACGCACGAGGCGCGGCGGGCGGAGCGCACGAAGGAGACAGCAGTAGGGCAACCACTGTGGAGGCAACGGGACTTCGGCTTCTTCTGGCTCGCCCAGACGCTGTCCGTGCTCGGTGACTCCTTCAGTCTCGTCGCGCTGCCCCTGCTGGTCCTCCAGGCGACCGGCTCGGTGGCCCGGATGGGCCTGCTCACCGCCGTCGGCGGGGTCGCGATGGTGCTGGCGGCGGTCTTCGCCGGGGTGGTCGTGGACCGGGTCGACCGGCGGAAGCTGCTCATCGCCTGCGACCTGGTCCGCATGGTCCTCTACGGTCTGGTCCCGGTGGTCTGGCTCGCCGGGCCGCACCTCTGGCTGCTGTACGTGGTCCTGCCACTGTGCGAGGCCGTCGGCATGCTGTTCGCCGTCGGATACGTCACCGTCGTACGCGGGCTCGTCGACGTCACCCGGCTCACCGAGGCCAACGGGAGGGTCAACGCCACCGCGGCGGCGGCCGGTGTCCTCGGACCCCTGGGCGCGGGTCTGTTGGCCGCCTGGACCGGGCCGGCCGACGCGGTGGCCGTGGACGCGGCGAGCTACGCCGTCTCGGCGGCCCTCCTGTTCCTGGTCCGGGTCCGGGAACGCGCCGGGGACGAGCAGCAGGCCGGGAAGCGGGGCGTGTGGCGCGATTTGCGCACCGGGATCGGGTACCTGGTCCGGCACCCCGTCCTGCGGTCGGTCACCGGGCTGCTCGCCGTCTTCAGCTTCCTCAGCCTCGGCATCAACGACCTGGTCATCTACCACCTCAAGCACGACCTCGGCCACGACGACGGCACGGTGGGCACGGTGCTGGCGATCGGCGCGGTCGGCACGATCACCGGGGCGCTGCTGGTCGCCCGGCTCCGGCGGCGGCTGGGCTTCGGGCCGACCTGGATCGCCTCGATGACGGTGTGCGGACTGGCCTTCGCCGGGCTCGGCCGGGTGCGCTCGGTGCCCGTGGTGGCCGTCCTGTGCGCGGTCTACCTGGCCTGCGTGGGGGTGGCGGGCACCTGTTCCATGTCCCTGCGCCAGGAGATCACCCCGGAACCCCTGCTGGGCCGGGTCACCTCCGCCCACTGGACCCTCCAGTACGCGCTGGCTCCGGCCGGCGCCGCCGTCCTCACCTGGGCGGCCGAGCGGTACGGCACCGCCGTGGTGGCCGCCGTCGCCGGTGTCTGCTGCACACTGACCGGCCTCGCCGCCTTCGGCACGCCGATCAGACGGGTGGCACCACTGCCCGCGGCAGCCACCCCCGAACACGGCAGCCTTCCCCGCGTCGGCGACGACCAGGAGGCATGACTTCCGCACCACGCACCACACGTCACCGCCGCGTCCACGCCTTCCGCAAGCCCGCGATCGCGGCCCTCGCGGACGCCGGTCTGCTGGCCGACGCCTGGTACGCCACCGCCGGCGCGGCGACCACCGCCGACCTCGAGGTCACGTCCACGGCGGTGACCCTCAGCGCCAAGTACCCCTATTTGTCGGCCGGTTACAACAACAGCCGGGAGTGGAACCGGACCGCCACCGCGGTCGCCCCCGACGGCACGCTCCGGGTCGCCTGGCCGGCCGCCGACGGCGTCCATGTCACCCAGCTCACGGCGGCCGGCAAGCGGCCCGGGGCCGACACGGTCGTCAAGGGCGCCAAGCTCAGCGGTGACTGGAGCTGGGGGTGCAGCCACAACGAGGGCATAGCCCTGCACGCCGAGACCTCCGGCGCCTTCGGGTTGCCCTGGAAGTCGACGAGGAACACCCCGTCCCCGTCGAACAGGCCCGCTTCGGAGGCCAACCGATGCCCCTGCGCGTTGAGTTCGGCGACCGGGTCGGGACGGTCCAGCGCGGCCTCCACGCTCGGCCGCGCCTCCCCGGCGATCACATGGCGCCATGCCATTGGCGGCGGCACCACGTCCTCGACACGCGGGCCCCCCCCCGCGAGCTCCGGCCCGGCCCGCCCCAGCAGTTCGGTCAGTTCCTCTCTCCACCCCGTGATCCACATACTGCCCGACGCGGCTTAGCCCCGCGCGGTGGGCTCCACGTCCACTCCGGAGTCCTGCCACCGGACCCGCAGTCCGGGACCGTCGCTCCACAGGACCGTCAGCTCCCGGGTCCCCTCGGCGCGTACGGCCACCGTCTCCCTCAACGGCACCGCCTCCGCCGCTCCGGTGAGCCGGCTCAGCGCGACGAACAGGGTCGGGCCCTCCCCCGTGTCACCGGTCAGCGTGTCGTCGAGGCCCACGGCCGGCAGCAGTTCGGCCCGGAGCCCCTCCGGTGCGGCCCACCCGGTCACCCGTACCGGTGTCCCGGACGCCGTCCCCGCCACCAGGAAGGCCCGCACCTCCACGGCCCCGCGCACCAGCACGACGCTCGTCACGCGAGCGCCCGACGCGGCCGTGTGCCGGGAGGCCACCCAGCCCTGCCCGACGCCCAGGGGCACGATGTCCGTACGGCTCGGATCGCCGTCGACGACGAGACTGTTGTCGTACGACGCCGAGGGCCGCGTCACGGTCGAGTAGCCGAGCCGGGTGTAGTACGGGTCATAGCGGACGTCCTCGCTGCCGTGGTTGTGGAGGCGGACCACGCCGTCCGAACACGTGGATTGGAGAAGCCAGTTGGGCGGGTCGATCGGCGTGACCGCGTCGGCGCGCTCGGCCGGGCCCGGTTCCTCCGGCGCCGTCCACACCTCGTGGTCCGGCGGCAGCAGCAGGCCGAGGAAGCCCTTGCTCGCCCAGTACGGGGAGGCGGGGCCCGAATAGCCCTGCAGGACGGCGGAGTCGGGGCCGTGCCAGCCGAGGGTCAGGAGTCCATGGGCGTCCACCGCGTCCCGGTCCAGGAAGTACTTCAGCGCTCCGGAGGCCAGCCGCCGGGTCTCCCCGGGGGACAGGGGCGTACGGCCGGTGAGGGCGCCCAGCCAGAGCGGGGCCGTGGTCGCGAAGCGGTAGGTCAGCGAGCGGCCCTGGTGCATCGGGGCGCCGTCACCGCCGAACAGCCTGGCGTAGTCCGCGAGATGGCGTTCCAGGCGGCCGCCGTACAGGTCGAGCAGCTGCTCGTCGCCGGCCAGCCAGGCGTGCAGCACCGGGTAGAGGTGCATCGCCCAGCCGTTGTAGTAGTCGAACTTGCGGCCGTCGCCGTCGGTGTACCAGCCGTCGCCGAGGTACCACTCCTCGATGCGGGCCAGGCCGTGGTCGACCGCCTTGTGCGCGGCCGCCGGCTCATGGCCGACCTCGGCGAGGAAGCCGCCGACCGTCACCGGGAACAACTCCCAGTTGCAGGGCCAGGGTTCGGCGGTCAGCGCGTCGGCGAGCCAGGCCGCGGCACGCTGTCGCACCCCGTCGTCGAGGCGGTCCCACAGCAGGGGGCGGGTCAGGCGCAGGGCAAGGGCGACGGACGCGGCCTCCACCAGTGGCTGGCCGCGGTCCTCGATGCGCGGCCAGACGCCCGACACACCGGCCGCGAGCCCGTCGGCGTACCGCTGGAGCGCGGTCTCGTCCCGGCGGAAGGCCGCGAGGAGCAGGGTGCGGGCGTAGCCCTCCAGGCCGTCGGAGAGGCGCCCCGACCAGCTCTGGTGGTCGCCGGGGAGATGGTAGAGGGCACGGTCCGGGGTGGCGTACGGCTCCACGGCGGCGAGCAGGGCGTCGGCCGCGGCCTCCCAGTGGGCGCGGGTGTAGCCGGTGCGCGGGCTGGGGCCGCGGTCCTCGGGAGGCAGCTGCATCGGTGCTCTTTCTCGCTCGTGCCGGACCGCGTGCCGGACCTCATGCCCGACCGCGTGCCGGACCGCGTGCCGGACCTCATGCCCGACCGCGTGCCGGACTTCGTGCCGTCAGGACCTGGGGCGCCCCGGTTCCGGTCGGGACGCCCCAGGGGCTCATTCCACCCGCACGGTGCCCCGGGGCACCAGATGCCGGGCGAGCAGTTCGTCACGCACCAGGCCCGCGTAGACGGTGGCTCCGTACGCGGAGGTGTGCGTGTTGTCCCTCTTCTCGTTGTACAGGTACAGCGCTTTGGAGCCCTCCACGCCGAGGGACTCCACGAGCGCCTTGGTCTTCGCCGTGAGGTCGATCAGCGGAACGTCCTCGGCGGCGGCGACCGAGCGGATCACCTCAGGATGATTGACGCCGAGCCCGTTGACCAGAAGCGCGATGTCGTTGTTGAGCGTGCCGTCGGAATTGAACCAGCGGCGCACGATCGGCGTCACCAGCACCGGCCGCCCGCCCTTCTCCCGTACGCCCGCCACCAGCGTCTCCAGATTGGCGCGGTAGGTCGCCTCGTCGGTCGTCTTGTCGTTGTGCGCCAGCTGGATCAGGACCAGGTCGCCCCGGCCGATCAACGGCTGGACGGTACCCCAGAGCTGAGGGTTCTGCAGATAGGTCACCGTACTCTCCCCGGAGTCCGCGTAGTTGGCGACCGAGACGCCCCGGCGCAGGTACCGCGGGAGCTGCTGGCCCCAGCCGGAGTACGGGTCGGCGGGCTGGTCGCAGACGGTGGAGTCGCCGACCAGGAAGAGCTTCCGGGTGTGCCGGGCGGCGGTCACCCGGATGCCGGCGAGTGCGGGGGCCGAGCCGCCGATCTCCAGGTCGAGGCCGGGCGTTCCGTCGGGTCCGGTCGGCTCGCTCTCCGGTGTCCGGACGTTCACGGTGAAGCTGCGGGTGACGTGGCGCCCCGCCGCGGCGGTCGTCTCGGGGAGCAGTGAGCGCCGGGTCTCCCCGCTGATGCTCGTGCTGGAGGCGGCCGCGCCGCCGAGCCGGACCGTCACGTCGTAGTCGCCCGGCGGGACGTCGAAGTGACAGGTGCCGGCGGCGCAGTCCGCGAGGGAGAACGGCGGCCGCCGTTCATGGGCCTGGGCGGGGGAGCCCGCCAGGCCGGTGGCTGCGCCGAGGACGACCGCCGCGGCCACGGCGGCTCGCACACCGTTGAAACGTCTCACTCGGGGACTCCTCCGTCACGGCGACAAGGTCTGGCGGGGACCGTACCGCCACCCGCAAGCGCTTTCTAGCCCTTGAACCGATTTCGCAAGACTGTCAACTCCAAGAGAACGAAAGCCCTTTCGCGAAATCGATTCAACTGCCACGCTCACAGTCACCCGCAACCCCGCCCCCCCGAAGGAGGCACCCCCATGTCCGGAGTCAACGGGAGACCCCTCGGACGCCGTACCTTCGTCCTCGGCAGCGCGGCCGCCGCCGGCACCGCCGCCCTCACCGGCCCGCTCGCCACCACCGCCTCGGCCGCGAGTTTCGGCTGGTCCGACGACGGTTCCAACTACGTCGTCGACACCGGCGCCAGCCTGGTCTTCAAGGTCAGCAAGACCAACGGCGACCTGACCTCGCTGGTCTACAAGGGCACCGAGTACCAGGGCTACGGCGGCAAGAACTCGCATGTCGAGTCGGGCCTCGGCACCTCCACGGTGACCATCGCCCAGTCCGGCTCCACGATCCTGATCTCGGTCGCGTACGGCACGCTGAAGCACTACTACGCGGCCCGCAGCGGCGAGAACAACGTCTACCTGTGGACCAACAAGGCCGACTCGTCGGTCAGCGCCACCCGTTACATCGTGCGCGTCAAGGCCGGCCTGTTCCTCAACGACGAGCCGGACTCCTACACCTACGCGCCCACCGTCATCGAGTCCGCGGACGTCTTCGAGAAGTCCGACGGCCAGACCCGCGCGAAGCACTACTCGAAGCTGCGGGTGATGGACTACGACTACATCGGCTGGACCACCGGCAGCGTCGGCCTGTGGATCGTGCGCAGCAACCACGAGAAGGCCTCCGGCGGCCCGTTCTACCGCTCGCTGCTGCGCCACCAGAGCGCGGACGGCGGCGGGCTGTACGAGATCCTGTACTACGGCGAGAACCAGACCGAGTCGGAGCGGTACGGCCTCCAGGGTCCGTACGTCATCGCCCTCACGGACGGCGGCGCGCCCTCCTCCGCCCTCTACCCGGGCACCCTCACCACGTCGTGGGCGGACTCGCTCGGCATCTCGGGATACGTCGCGGCGAGTGGCCGGGGCAAGGTCGCGGGCGTCGGGATCAGCGGCCGGAACACGGCGTACGCCTATACCGTCGGACTCGCCAACTCCACTGCCCAGTACTGGGGTTCGGCACGTGCGTCGGACGGCTACTTCACCATCGGGAGCGTGCTGCCGGGGACGTACACGCTGACCGTGTTCAAGGGCGAACTGGCCGTGTTCGCCACGTCGGTGACGGTGACCGCGGGGGGCACGACCACCCTCAACACCATCGCGATCCCGTCCTCCAACGACCCCGGCAACGCCTCCGCGATCTGGCGGATCAACAACTGGGACGGCACGCCCGGCGGGTTCAAGAACGCCGACCTGATGACGTACGCCCATCCGTCGGACGTGCGGGCCGCGTCCTGGACCGGAAACGTGGTCATCGGCAGCGGCACGGAGACCTCGGCCTTCCCCTGCTATCTGTGGAAGGACGTCAACAGCGGGATCATCGTGTACTTCAAGCTGACGGCCGCCCAGGCCGCCGCCGCGCACACTCTGAGGATCGGCGTGACGACGGCCTACGCGAACGGCCGGCCGCAGGTCGTCGTCAACGACACCTGGACCTCCGCCGTCCCCTCGCCGCCCACCCAGCCGAGCACCCGGTCGCTGACCGTGGGCTCGTACCGGGGCAACAACTACACGTTCACCTACAGCGTCCCGGCGTCCGCCTGGCTGACGGACACCAGCGCTTACAACACGCTGAAGATCTACGTGGCGAGCGGCTCGGGAACGACGTCCTTCCTCAGCGCCGGCACCTCGATCGACGCGATCGACCTGCTGGCCTGACCTGATCTGACATCAGGTACCGCGTGTCCACTGCTGGTTCGTGCCTCCGTTGCACGCGTACGTGATGACGGCGGCCGAGTTGGCGGTGGACGCGCCGTTCACGTCCAGGCACTCACCGCTGGTCCGGGCCTTGATGGTGTCGTAGGAGCCGGAGGTGACGACCGACCACTGCTGGGCGGTAGCGCCGGTGCAGTCCTCCTGGGTGACGTTAATGGCGTTCTCCTGGAGGCAGAGCGAACTGCCCCGGCCCATCAGCTCGTAGTAGCCGGTGCCCAGGTCCTTGAACCACCACTTCTGGTTGGTACCGCTGTTGCAGGTGTACTGGCTGATCGCGATCCCCTCCCAGAGGGACTGGCTCGGGACGTCGGCGCACTTGCCGCTGTGCCGGGCGACGAGCGTGTTGTAGGTGGCGCCGGTGCCGGAGACCGTCCCGGCGGTCGTGTCGACCGACACTTCCGGGTACCAGGACATCGACATCGAGGTGGAGGTCGGGAAGGTCAGCGGCAGCCAGACGTAGCGGGAGTCGTTGACGGTGCCGCCGAAGGAGTTGCCCCAGCGGTCGCCCATGTAGAGGTACGAGGTGCCCGACGTGCCGGTGACCGTGAGGACGTACGCGGTCTGGGAGTTGTATGCCGTGGAGTCGCCAACGTTGGTCCAGGAGGTCCAGGGGCCGGAGAGGCTGGTGGCGGTGGCGTACTGCTGCTGGTTGGCGCTCCAGCCGGTCGCACCCGACGTCAGCATGAAATAGACGCCGTTGCGCTTGAAGAGGGCCGGGGCCTCACGGTGGCCGCCGGCCCAGGGGTTGGCGACCAGACCGGCGATGGCGGTGTAGTCGGCGGTGAGCTTGTAGATGTGCAGGTCGTAGTTCTCGTTGGCCGCGGAGACCATGTAGGCGGTGCCGTCGGTGTCCACGAAGGTGGTGAGGTCCCGGGACATGTACTGGCCGAGCGGCTGGAAGCTGCCCTGGTAGGTGTAGGACCCGTCGACGGTGCCGGAGACGGCGACGGCGGCGCGGGCCTCGCTGTAGTCGACGCCGTTCTCCTTGTGCATCCACATCACGAACTTGCCGGTGGCGGCGTTGTAGACGACCTTCGGGCGCTCGATGTAGGCGGTGCCGAGTTCGGAGGCGGAGGACTGGGTGAGGACGTGGTTGCGGAACTCCCAGGTCTTCAGGTCGGTGGAGCGGTAGGCGTCCACGTACTTGAAGGTGTTGTCGGAGTTGCGGTCCTCGCCGAACCAGTAGTAGTACGAGCCGACCTTGATGACCCCGCCGCCGTGGGCGTGGACGATGTTCCCCGAGGTGTCGGTGAACCGGGTGCCGTTGGTGACGGTCTGGGCGGCGGCCGCGGCCGGGCCCGCGGTGGCCAGGGCGCCGATCACCGCCAGACAGAGGGACAGCAGGATCGCGTACGCACGTCTCATCTCACACACGCTCCTTCAGGTTCGAGATCACGAACGGCGGTTGCCATCACGAACGTTGTGATCGCCGAAAAGGTAAGGGTGTGTTACGGGCAGGTCAACGGGTCTGACGAGACAAGGGGGAAAGCGATTTCCAACTGATCGCGGCCCGCCCGCGTTTTTCTGTTATCCGGCGCCTTCCACCGCGTCTCCGATGACGTGCGCAGCCACCTCCACACCACCGCAGCGGCCGTCGGCGCCCTCGCCGCCCTCCTGGCCTCCGCTCCCCCGGCCTTCGCCGCCGGCGCCCGGGACGTCACCGCCGACGTCCTCGCCGACCGGGACGTGACGCTCGCCGGCGACACCGTCGTCACCGTGCCCGCCGGGACGACGACGTACGACGGCGTCCTGCACGGCGAGGGCACGCTCACCGTGCGCGGCGGCGGCACGCTGGTCCTCACCAAGGACAGCGACTTCACCCTGCCGAAGTCCCGGCAACGGCAGGTCGTCCGCACCCAGGGCGGCAACCACCCGTACACGACGGTCACCAACCCCGACCCGCCCGCGATCACGGTCGAGCGCGGCACGACCCTCCAGTACGGCACGGGCGGCGGCACCGGCCTGGTCGGCCACTTCCCTTACAACACGCCCGGCTACCAGCTCAACCAGCTGAACATCCGGGTCGACGGCACCCTGCGCCTGTCCCTCACCCGCACGTTCAACATCGGCACCATCAGCGGCTCCGGCCTGGTGACCCAGCCCCGCACCATGTGGGGCACGCTGGACCTGGCGGGCACCCACCCCTTCTCCGGGGTCATCGACAACGGCACCGGCATGGCGGTGGGCCGCCCCGAGTACCCGGTGGCGCTGCCCGACACCCGCGCGATCCTGAACCAGGGCTCGTGGATCATCGACACCCCGCTGAACCAGACCATCACCCTGCGGCAGGACTTCTACCAGCGGGAGTACGGCAGTGACGTCAACGTCCACTCCCGGCCGGGCAGCAAGGTGGTCCTCACCGGCCAGTACGGCTACAGCGACCGGGGCGGCGACACCAACCCGTCGCTGAGCGACCCGGCCCTCAACTGGAAACCGATTCCCCACCAGTTGAACAAACGCGGCACCAACATCGAGGGTGCCGACGTGCACTGGGGCGACGGCACCACCCATCGCATCTTCATGCCGGGAACGAAGGACACCGTATACATCAATCTGCATGCGGCCAGTGGGCGTCGGTCGCGGCTCACCTTCGACTACGACGGCCCGGTGACGCTGGGCGCCCCGATCGGCGGCGGCCGCTACCACGACACGCTGGCCGCGCCCGGCGCCGGGGACATCGTGATCGCGGGGACGCGCGGCAACGACGTGACCTTCGCCGCCGCCCAGGACTACGACGGCTCGACGACGGTCGAGAAGGGCGCGGTGCTGCGCCTGGGTTCGGGCGCGAAGGGCGGCGACGGCTCCCTGCTGACCGGCACCGAGCAGCGCCGGATCGTGAACGACGGCACGCTGTACGTCCGCAACACGTCAACTCCCCTGAAACTGACGTATATAGGCGGCTCCGGCTCGCTGGTCCAGTCGGGTACGGCGACGACCACGCTGAGCGGGAGCGCGGTGACCTACACGGGAACGACGACCGTCCGCAAGGGGACCCTGGCAGTGCGCTCCGGCGCGACTCTCGTGCACAGCAGGGCGATCCGGCTCACGTCGGCGTCCGCGCGGCTGGACGTGGGCCGGGCCGGCCTGCGGGTCGCCACCGCCCTGTCCGGAAAGGGCACGGTGCGGGGCTCGGTGACCAACGACAGCCTGGTGGCTGGCGGGTTGACGGTGCGAGGCGACTACACCCAGCACCAGCAGGGCGAGCTGGTCCTGCGGGACAGGCCGTTGATGGTGACGGGCCGCCTCACCCTGGCCGGCGCCCTCGACATGTCCGCAGCGGGCACGTCTCCGGCCGGCCGCATCACGGTGATCGACCACACCGGTACCGCCCGTACCACCGGCTCCTTCGACGGTCTGCGCGAGGGCGCCGAGGTCAAGCTGGCCCACACGGTCTACCGGCTCACCTACCGAGGCGGCGACGGCAACGACGTGGTCCTGGACCCGAGGCAGTCGACGAAGACCACCCCGAAGGCCGACGCCGCCGACTCCACATCCACCGCTCCCCCGACGGTGACCACCCGCACCGCCGCCGACTCGTCGCAGGCCTTCGGCTGGTGGCCGTACGCCCTGGCCCTCGGCCTCCTCGGCGGCCTGATGGTCCCGGCCGGCATGCGCACCCGGAAGAAGGGGCGGCGACGGGGCGGGCGGCACGCGGGGTGACGGCCGGCCCACGTGCTACCCGTCGTCACGGCACAGGCAGGAGGGGTGGCCGGCGGGATCGAACAGGTCGGGCACGTTGTCCCGCGGCTGGTCCGGCGCCGGTGCCGCTCCCAGTCGAGGGCGACGGCGGCGGGGCCTTCGGTGCGGAGGTTCGCGGGCCACATGTCGAGGTGGGAGAAGGCTCGCGGCAGGGCCTGCAGCACCTGGAGGAACCACTCGCGGTCGTGGTGCAGCCGGACCGCCTCCCTGCGCGGCCCGGTCGGGAAGTGGTCGCGGACCAAGGGCTTCCGCCAGGCCTCGTCGTCGTCCAGAAGTTCCTGACCGGTGTCGTTTCAGGCATGGCCCAAAGCGGGCTCGCAGGCGATCTCCGCCATGCCGCCCACCTGGATCCTGGGACCGTCCGTCTCGTGGCGCACGACGGCCCTGATCGTCGCCGGGTTGCCGAGCGAGTCGCCCATGTCGGCGGTGACACCCCGCAGTCCGTCACGGGCCAGGTGGGCGGCCAGGCAGGCCGTGCTGTTGGCATTGGCGATGTCCTCGGGGACGCCGATCGACGGGGCGAACATACGGGCCGCGACCCGGCCGTCCGGCGCCGGGGCCGAGTAGAGGTAGCAGCCCAGCAGGGCCGGCCGGTCACAGGCGGTGCGGAGGCGGTCGAGGTCCGGGGTCAGCGCAAGGACGGCAGACCGGGTGGGCAGCGGGACGAGGAGACGCGGCCGCCCCAGGGTGGCAACGACACAGCCGGGCGTGTCCCCGGCGACGCCCAGGGCGGTGAGGACGTCCTCGTGTTCGCCGGCCTCGGGCGCGCGCAGGCCGACCGGGCCCGGCGTGAACCAGGCCTCCAGGCCGCCGTTCCCCTCGTGCCGGACCGCCCGGCCCGCGAGGGTGCCACCGCGCGTCCGCACGGTGACCTCGCGGGTGCCGGCGCGCGCGGCCAGGACGGCCAGCGCCGCGACCGTGCCGTGGCCGCAGCCGGGCAGTTCGCCCTCGGCGGTGAAGAAGCGCAGCGTCGCCCCGCCGCCGTCCCGGTCGGCCGAGAGGAACACGGCATGGGACGTACCGGCCCGGACGGGCACCTCACGCCGCTCGTCGTCGGTGAGCGAGGTGTCGTCAAGGACCGCGGTGGGGCTGCCCCCGCGGCCGTCGCGCAGGCAGGCACGGACGATGGTGACGTTCACGGCGGCGAGCGTAGAGCAGAGCGGCGCCGAGACGCCGTCGGACGGTGGTCAGCCGGTCCGGCACGTGGATCAGAGCTCGCGTTCTGCTCCGCATGAGTACGGGGCGACGTCAGCGCAGCCGGCCGGCGTGACGTTCGAGGAACGCGGCGACGTCCGCCGGAATGCGGCCGGGCTGTGGCCGCCGATCACGATCCGCGGTCCGTGTTCCCCGCCGGGCCGAGGAAGTGCGTCGATGCCGTCGCAGGCCACGTATCGGCCCTGATAGGACGGTGCCTGCTGGGTCCACAGCGCCCTCATCGCGTCCAGGTACTCGCCGGTGCGCCGGCCACGCTGCGTGTATGGCACTCCGACAGCGGTCATCTCCGGTACGAGGTAGCCGTGTCGACGCCTGTTGCCTCTGCACGGCGGCCGGCCCGTAGGGACTGCCCGCCCAGTGGACGCGGTCGGTCGTTTCGCTGCCTGGTCGACTAGCGTCGGAGACATGACCAGCGACAACTCCCCCAGCCTCGCCGACGCCCTCGCCGCCGGGACGGTCGTGCTCGACGGTGGCATGTCGAACCAGCTGGCATCCGCCGGACACGATCTGAGCGACGAGCTGTGGTCGGCGCGGCTGCTGGCCGACCGGCCCGGCGCGGTCGCCGACGCGCACCTCGCGTACTTCAGGGCGGGCGCGGACGTCGCGATCACGGCCAGCTACCAGGCCACGTTCGAGGGCTTCGCGAAGCGCGGGATCGCACGCGAGGAGGCCACGCGGCTGCTCGCGCTGAGCGTGGAGCTGGGGCGCGACGCGGTACGGCGGGCGAGGGAGGAAGGGATCGTACGGCCGCTGTGGGTGGCCGCCTCGGTCGGGCCGTACGGGGCGATGCTCGCGGACGGCTCCGAGTACCGGGGGCGGTACGGGCTGCGCGTCGACGAGCTGGAGCGGTTCCATCGGCCGCGCCTCGAGGTGCTGGCCGGGGCGGGGCCGGACGCGCTCGCGCTCGAGACCGTGCCGGACGCGGACGAGGCGGCGGCGCTGCTGCGGGCGGTGCGGGGGCTGGGGGTGCCGGCCTGGCTGTCGTACAGCGTGGCGGGCGGGCTGACCCGGGCCGGACAGCCGTTGGAGGAGGCGTTCGCCCTGGCCGCGGATGTGGACGAGGTGATCGCCGTGGGGGTGAACTGCTGTGCGCCCGAGGACGTGGAGTACGCGGTGGAGGTGGCGGCGCGGGTCACGGGGAAGCCGGTGGTCGTCTATCCCAACAGCGGGGAGGTGTGGGATGCGGAGGCTCGGGCGTGGACCGGAGAGTCGACGTTCGCCGCCGGGCAGGTGGAGGGGTGGCGGGACGCGGGGGCCCGGTTGATCGGGGGGTGCTGCCGGGTGGGGCCGGAGGCGATCGGTGGGATTGCCCGGGTGGTTTGAGGGGCGCCGGTTCGCCGCAGAGGGGAGTCGGCCGACGAGCATCTGCTCCTCGGCACGCATGTGGTCGTACGGGACTCAGTGGCGGCGTACAGCGGCCACTGAGCGGCGCAGCCGGCGTACGGCCAGGGCCAGTTCGGCGGTCCGTTCGGGGTGCGGTACGGCGGTGGGTGTCCAGAGGGCGAACTCGCGGTCCCGGGGGCCGGACACCGTACGGGGTGCGCCGTCGCCGAGGACGCGGACCGGGTGGGTGTCGTCCCAGGACTGCCAGCCGGGATCGCCGGTGGCGGCGAAGCGGACCCAGGCGCCGTGCATCTCTTCGGCCAGGCGCTGCGGGGCGCCCTCGCCGGCCAGCCGGGCGGCGTCGGGCCCGTCCCCGGTGTCGAAGACGAAGCCCAGCTCCAGGGCGTGGCAGGCGCCGAGCCGGGGGCGGTTGGAGGGCCAGGCGAACTCGTACAGGTACGACGAGCCCGGGCGGGCCTCGGCCAGCCGGTGCAACGGGCGGCGCAGCAGGTGGTCGGTGACCATCTGGCCGACGGTCTCGGCGGGGCCGGCCTCGGGGTGCAGGGCGCGGTAGCCGCGCGGCACCTCGTGGCCGACGTGGCAGCGGGCCATGGCACCGGCGAAGGCGACCGGGCCGAGCCGGTCGACGTGGTCGAGCAGGCCGCCGGGGACCAGCCAGAGCCGGTACTCGTCACGGGTCCAGCCCATGAGGAGATCGACGCCCCTGGCGGCATCGCCGTCGAGGAGGGCCTGCAGGGGGTCGCGCGGGACAAGGTCGCCGTCGACGACGATGCCGAAGGCGGGGCCGCCCAGGACCGGGCTGCTCAGCCGGCCGACCTCGGCCTGGGTGCGCAGCAGCAGTTCGCGGTCGACCTCGGCGAAGGCCTGGGCGGTGGCGGGGATCCGCAGGCGGCTGGCCATCCGGCGGACCATGCGCCGGACCTTGTCGCGCTCGGCGGCCTCGGGCGGGCCGCTCTGCAGCACGGCCCGGCGGATCAGGCCCTGGGCCTGGGGTGCGGCGAGCAGGGCGCCGACGCTGATGGCGCCGGCGGACTGGCCGCAGAGGGTGACGCGGTCCGGGTCGCCGCCGAATCCGGCGACGGTGTCGTGGACCCACCGCAGGGCGGCGAGTTGGTCGCGCAGGCCGGGGTTGTGCGGGGTGTCGGGAAACAGGCCGTAGCCCTCGATGCCCAGCCGGTAGTTGACCGAGACGAAGACCACCCCGTCACGGGCGAACGCATGACCGTCGTACACGGGTACGGCGGACGAACCTCTGGTCAGGGCGCCGCCGTGCAGCCAGACCAGGACCGGGAGCCGGGCGCCGGGCCCCGGCTCCGGGGTCCACACGTTGAGGTTGAGGCAGTCGTCGCCGGGGATCACGAGGTCGGACAGGTACTCCGCGAACGCCTCCGAATACGGCGGTTTGGGCGCCGTCGGCCCGAAGGCGCCCGCGTCCCGGACGCCGTCCCAGGGTTCGGGCGGCACGGGCGGACGGAACCGGTGTACCCCGAAGGGCGGGGCGGCGTAGGGGATGCCACGGAACACCGCGACCGACTTCTCCCACCTACCGCGCACCGCCCCGACCGGGGTGCCGACCACGGGGTCCTCGACGTCCGTCCGGTCTGCCGTCATCCGCCACCAGCTCCTCCCGCCGCGCGTGCCTCAACGCCGGTACGAGAAGAGCACCACATCCGCCGCCGGTATTCCGGCACCCACGGCGTTCGGCTGGCTACGCGCGGCTACTTGGCGTACATCAGGGCGCCGAAGCCGAGCTGGTCGTACCCGCCGCTGCCGGAGCCGTGGTCGGCCTGGTCGTACCTGGCCTTGTCCTCGTCGAGGATGCCGATGGCCAGGATCGAGGCCAGGTTGCAGAGATCCCAGCTGGCCCAGTAGTTGGTGATGCAGGCGTCGTGGTGGTGGGTCAGGAAGCTGTTGTTGAGCGGGGAGAAGACGCCTGCGGGCATCGCCTGGGCCGCGGCGAGGTCCGTCTGATCCGACCACCCTGTTCGAAGTTTCGAAAGTCCCGCTGCGGATGATCCCGCGAATTCCCAGGTCTTCACGCCGAGTTGACGCGCACCTATCGTAGGAAGCGCTTACTGCACGGCTCGCACACAGACCGCGGACGCGACGTCGGTCGCAACTTTCGTCACCTTCGTTGGCCCAAGGGTGGGCCGGAGAGGCGGTTCCCCATGGTTCGTGCCGGGGGTACGAGCGTGGCGGCGGCCGGTCCGACGCTGGCGGTGGTGGCCCGCGAAGCCGGCGTCTCCGTACCGACCGCGTCGAAGGTGGTCAACGGTCGTGACGACGTGGCCCCCGAGACCCGCCGCCGGGTCACCGAGGCCCTCGAACGGCTCGGCTACGTCCGCAGACCGCGGTTCGACGCCGCGAAGGCCCCCGCCCTGATCGACCTGGTCGTGCACGCGCTGGACAGCTCGTGGTCGGGCGCGGTGCTGCACGGGGTGGAGGAGGCGGCGTACGAGGCCGGTCTTGAGGTGGTGGTGTCGGCGGGGCCGACCCGGACGCGGGCCGGCCGTCCGGAACGCGGCTGGCTGGACAAGCTCACCGCGCGCGGCTCCTCCGGAGTGCTGTTCGACCTGGCCGAGCTGACACAGTCGCAGTACGCCTGGCTGGACCACCACCGCATCCCGTACGTGCTGCTCGACCCCGTCCATGAACCCCCGGCGGGGGTCGTGTCGGTCGGGGCGGCGAACTGGCAGGGCGGGGTGTCCGCGACCGAGCATCTGCTCTCGCTCGGCCATGAGCGGATCGCGGTGATCGCCGGCAACCGGCGCAGGATGTGCAGCGGCGCCCGGGTGGCCGGCTACCGTTCGGCGCTCGCCTCGGCCGGGCTGCGCCATCGCGGGGAGTACGTCCGGCACGCGAGCTTCGACGAGGGCACGGCCCGGCATCGTATGCACGAGCTGCTCGACCTGCCGGAGCCGCCGACCGCCGTGTTCGTCTGCTCGGACCGGATGGCGCTCGGGGTGTACACGGCGCTGGCCGAGCGCGGGCTGCGGGTGCCGGACGACATCAGCGTGGTCGGCTTCGACGATCTGCCCGAGGCCCGCTGGGGCACCCCGGCGCTGACCACGGTCCGCCAGCCGCTCGCGGAGATGGCGGCGACCGCGCTGCGGCTGCTGGTGCGGCTGATGCACGGGGACCGTCCGGAGGGCACCCGGACCGAGCTGTCGACACGGCTGGTGGAGCGGGCGAGTACGGCCGCCCCACCGGCCCGTTCGGCCGCACGTGGGTGACCGGAGGAACTGCGCGACCAGCCACCACGGACCCGCAGTTCCCCACTTGGCCGGGCTTTCAGTCCTCCTCGTCCTGACGCGGCTCACCGAACAGCGCCTGGATCGCGTCCACGGCGCTGCCGTCGTGGTCGCTGCCGGCCGTACCCCTACCGGCCTGGACGTTCGCCGTGCGGTCCACCTCCAGGATGGAGTCCGCGTTGGAGTTGTCGATCACGGTGATCAGGCTCCCCGCCGGGTACGCGGGGACCGCGGCCGCGCCGAGAAGCACCGCCGCGACCGCCACAGCCGTCGGCAACCGCGTCACACGCCCACCCCCTCGGGCTCGGGCTCGTCGAGCCGTTCCCGGGCGATGTTGCGTTCCAGCAGGGTGGTGGACGCCTTGACCCCGACGCCACCGACCGCGTCCACCTCGGGAAGCCGGCCGTCCGCCGCCTTGAGCTCGCCGAGCGCGCTCTCCATGGCCTCGTGCGCGGCGAACAGACAGGGAGTGGAGTAGATGGCGACGTCGACACCGAGTTCGTCCAGTTCGGTGAGCGAGAGGCGGGGCGACTTGCCGCCGCCGATCTGGTTGAAGAGCAGCGGTTTGTCGCCGACGACCTTGCGGATGCGGCGGATCCAGTCCTCGCTGCGGACCCCGTCGACGAGGATCACGTCGGCGTCGGTGGCGGCCAGCCGCTCCGCGCGGTGCAGGATGTCGTGCTCGTCGGTGGCGTCCGTACGGGCCACCACGACCAGGTCCTGGCGGGTCGCCAGCACCTTCTCCAGCTTGTCCAGGTACTCCTCCAGGGGCAGTACCTGCTTGCCGTCGGCGTGCCCGCAGCGGCGGGGCCGCTTCTGGTCCTCCAGGATCACCCCGGAGGCGCCGATGCGCTCCAGCCCCTCCACGACGTGGCAGGCGACCTCGGGGTCGACGTAGCCGTCGTCGATGTCGACGAGGAGATGGTGGTGCGGGAACGCGCCCCGCAGCCGCTGGACGAAGGCCACCATGTCGGGCCAGGCGATGAATCCGATGTCCGGCAGCCCGTAGTACGACGCGGCGAAGCCGAAGCCGGAGACGAACATCCCGTCGTAGTGCTTGGCCGCGATCGATGCCGAGTACATGTCATACACGCCGATCAACGGGGTGGTCCCCGGCCCGGCGATCCGCTCCCGCAGCTTCTTCCCGTAAGTCAAGGTCCGGCTCCTCCTGTGGGTGGGTGGCGCGGCGGCTCGGCGGCCTCCGCGTCTCGACGCCCTTTGCCAAGACAAGAGCATGTCTAGATACACACGTGACTATCTCCGTGCGCGAGCTTTACTCACCCCAATGGGGGATCGGGTTCACCGGAGAAACGTCACTGGCCGAGCCGGGCGGCCCAGGCGAGACCCCCATGGAGATGGGCCAGGAAGGCCGGATCCCGGTACGCCTCCCGGGCGTGCCCCAGTGCCGTGTAGAACACCCGTCCGGCCCCCTGCCGACGGCACCAGGCCAGCGGATGGTCGTCCCCCATCGCGCCGCCGTCGTACGACGACTCGTCGGCGCGCAGCAGCACCCGCACCCGGCCGCGCGGGTTGTCCCGGAAGTCGTACCACTCGTCGGCGAAGTCCCAGGCGGCGGGCAGCGGCCGGGTCGCCGGATGGTCGTGGTCCTCGACGAGCGCCCGGCCGGGCTGGTACTCCGGGTGGCGGTCGAAGCGGGCGCCGAGGAGTTCGCCGTAGTACGGCCAGTCGTACTCGGTGCAGGCCGCCGCGTGCACGCCGGCGAAACCGCCGCCCGCCTCGACGTGGGCGGCCAGCCGGGCGCGGCCCGCCGGGGTCAGGATCTCGCCGCTGGTGGAGAGGAAGACGACGGCCGCGTACCCGTCCAGCGGCTCTTCGAGGGCGGCCGGGTCCTCGGTGGCGTCGACGTCGAAATCGGTGAACTCCCGTACGGCGGCGACGGCGTCGGGGATCGAGTCGTGGCGGTAGCCGGTGGTGCGGGTGTGGAGGAGCAGTCGAGGGGCCATGGCGGCATGGTCGCCCATGGCCCGCCGACGGTTCAAAGGCCGGGCGTCGGCACGCTGTTGTCGGGGGCGCCGTCGCCGTTGGACGGCAGGTCGCCGCGCTGTACCGGCTGGTCGTCGGTGAAGGCCGGGTCGGGCGTGGGCAGCAGGGCGTCGAGTTCGCCGGCGGAGGGGCGGTGGATCGCGCGCACCGCCTTGCCCAGCACCGCGTCGGAGACCCCGCCCTCACCTTCGAGCCACACCACGCAGTCCTTCTTCGTCACCTCGTACTTGTGCTGCCCGGAGTGGCCCGGATGGTCGGTGTAGAGGTGGATGACGGCGCCGGTCTTGTCCGCGTACGCGGCGGAGAAGCCGTCGTCGCCCTGCACGCCGACGGACTGCTGAGCGAGGGTGAACCCCGGCGCCCCGGTGACATAGACCAGCTCCGGGTCCATGCCCAACGCCTTCGCCTTCGCGGCGAGTTCGGCCGGGTCGGCGGGCGAACCGGAGTCTCCCGAGTCCGCCTTCTCGGTACCGCATCCGGTGAGCAGGGCGGCGGCGAGGAGCAGGGGCGGCAGGACGCGCACGGCACGGATCATGCGCCCATCGTGCCGCACAGGCGCTCCACAGGCATCGGGTTTTCCGGTCGCCCCACCGCTCGTCCGTCCGTGCCGACGGCGCCTGGCCCCGGCCTCGATGAACGCCACCGCGCCCCTCCTCGACCACCTGGTGCGGCGCCCCCCGACCTCGCCGCGACGGTCGCCGGCTTCGCCCGGCGGACCGGTGTGACCCCCGCCGCCGGAGGTGCCCACCCGGACCTCGGCACCCGCGACCGTCCGGTGACCCCGGGCGGCATGCCGCGGGGAGCCATGGCCTTCTCCTGAGTGTCCGATTCCTTCAAGACCGGCCCTCGGCCCTCCCCCTACGGTGACGCCATGACTCCACGATTCGCCGTGATCGGTCTGGTCGCCTCCGACCTGACCGCGTCCCTCGCCTTCTACCGCCGCCTGGGCCTGGACTTCCCGCCCGGCGCCGAAGAACAGCCCCATGTCGAGGCCGAGTTGCCCGGCGGGCTCACCCTCGCCCTGGACACGGAGGAAACGGTCCGCTCCTTCCACCCGGCCTGGCGCCCGCCGGCCGGCGGTGGCCGCGTGGGGCTCGCCTTCCGCTGCGGGTCGCCCGCCGAGGTGGACGCGGTCTACGAGGACCTGGTCGGCGCCGGGTACCACGGCGAGCTCAAGCCGTGGGACGCCTTCTGGGGCCAGCGGTACGCCACCGTGCACGACCCCGACGGCAACGGCGTCGACCTGTTCGCCCCGCTACCCGAGTAGGTCGGTCTTGGGCACCTTCGGTGGCGTACGCGCGGGTATCGGGCCCGGCGACCAGCAGCCGCCCCTCGTGCCAGAGCAGATCCATACATCCGTCGGGCAACACGCGCCCGCGCCGCCGCCGTCCGGCCGGTTCACCCAGACCACCGCGCCGGAGATCCGAGACGCCCGTTCCTGGTACACGTACGCCAGCGTAGACGCGCCGCCTC
Source organism: Streptomyces sp. NPDC051105 (assembly GCF_040682795.1). Lineage (NCBI taxonomy): Bacteria > Bacillati > Actinomycetota > Actinomycetes > Kitasatosporales > Streptomycetaceae > Streptomyces > Streptomyces sp. NPDC051105. The sequence goes on from NZ_JBFBBR010000001.1 coordinate 384,165, forward strand.
GGTGGCGCGGGGCCGTGTGCGACACGCCGGCCTCACAGCGCCCCTCAGGGGCGCGGGGCCGTGTTCGGCGTGCGGCTGCCGCCGCGTGGGCGCGACCGGCCACGGCGAACCCGCACCCCGCCGGACACCGCACCCCCACGGCGAATCCGCCCCGGCCCTCAAGCCTCCGGCTTGCGCGGCGGCGGATGGCTGCTCTTCACATGGGTGCGCAGCCGGGCCGTGACGTCCTCCGGCGGCAGGAAGCGGGACCAGCGCTCCGGGAACTCGGACGGCATGTCCGGATCGTCGGGGTCGACCTCCCGCGCCGCGGCCGCGCGGGCGACGTACTCGGCGACCTGGGCCTCCCGCAGCCGTTCGTTGGCGGCGCGCGCCGCGGCCGTGGCGGCGGCCGGCCAGACCCGGTCGATGGCGGCGTTCATGGCGGCGCCGACCAGCACGGCGAAGGCGGACACACCGATCCACAGGAGCACGGCGACGGACGCGGCGAGGGAGCCGTAGATCGTCGCGCCCTCGATGGTGTTGGTCAGGTAGATGCGCAGCAGGAAGCTGCCGAGGACCCACATGGCCAGGGCCACCAGGGCGCCCGGCACGTCCTCGATCCACGGCGAGCGCACCGGCACGGAGACGTGGTACAGCGTGGTCAGGAAGACGATGGACAGAACGATCACGACCGGCCAGTACAGGACCTGTACGACCGTCTCCGACCACGGCACGATCCGGACCACCGCGTCCGGCCCGGCCACCATCAGGGGCAGCGCCACCGAGCCGATCAGCAGAGCCGCGATGAAGAGCAGAAAGGACACCACCCGGGTCTTCACGATGCCCCGGACGCCGTCCAGGCCGTACATCACGGTGATCGTGTCGATGAAGACGTTCACCGCGCGGGAACCCGACCACAGGGCGAACAGGAAGCCGATGGAGATCACGTCGGGGCGGCCGCCCCGCACCACGTCGTGCAGGATCGGCTCCGCGATCTCCTTCACGCCCTTGTCGGACAGGACCGTACGGGAGGCGTCCAGGAGGTTGGTCTCCAGGCTGGCGATGGTGTGGGCACCGGTCCAGTCGTCGACGTAGCCGAGCAGTCCGATGAGGCTGAGGAGCAGCGGCGGCACGGACAGCAGGGTGAAGAAGGCGGCCTCGGCGGCGAGGCCGAGGATGCGGTACTCCATGCAGGAATTGACGGTGTCCTTGATCAGCAGCCAGGCCGTCCTGCGCTTGGAGACGTTCCGGTAGAGGGCCCTGGCCCGGTGGAGCCGGCCGGAGGGCCGCTCGGGGGTATCGCTTGCTGGCTGCACGCCCTAACGGTATCCGCCGTCCCGGGCGGTACTCATCTTCCGGGGGCCCGAAGCGACCTTCCGGAACCCGGCGGGACCTCGCGGCGCGACCGGGGGCGCCGCCATGTCACGCTGGAGACCACCGCCGTCGTCCCGGGTAGGTTCACAGACATGGCAGGTACCACCACCCATACCGTGACCAACCAGCCGCCCCCGCTGGCCGGATACGACCTCTTCGCCGCCGACCGCGCCCTCGTCGAGGCCGTGGCCAGGCACACCGGCCCGGAGCTGCTGGACGAGGTCCGTGCCGAGCTGTCGTCGATCGGCGTCTCGGCCGGTTCGGCGCAGGTCCAGGAGTGGGGGGTGCAGGCCAACGAGCACCCGCCGCGGCTGCGCACCCACGACCGCTACGGCCATCGTGTCGACGAGGTCGAGTTCCATCCCGCCTGGCACCGGCTGCTCGGCAAGGGCGTGGGCGCGGGCCTGACCACCGGCTGGGTACGGCCGTGCGGGCACGTCCGGCGGGCGGCCGCGTTCCTGGTCTGGACCCAGGTCGAGGCCGGCAACTGCTGCCCGCTGTCGATGACCAACGCGGCGGTGCCCGCACTGCGCGCCGATCCGGAGCTGGCCGCCGTCTGGGAGCCGCTGCTGACGTCCGTGATCTACGAGCGTGAGCTGCGGCCCGCCGACCGGAAGGCCGGTGCCCTCTTCGGCATGGGCATGACGGAAAAGCAGGGCGGCAGCGACGTACGCGCGAATACGACCAGTGCCGTCCCGCTCGCCGAGTCCGGGACGTACGCGCTCACCGGACACAAGTGGTTCTGCTCGGCTCCGATGTCGGACGGCTTCCTGGTGCTGGGCCAGGCACCGGACGGCCTGACCTGCTTCCTCGTACCGCGGGTCCTGGCGGACGGCACCCGCAACGTCTTCCTCCTCCAGCGTCTCAAGGACAAGCTCGGCAACCGGTCGAACGCGTCGGGTGAGGTCGAGTTCGACGGCACCTGGGCGCGGCGCGTGGGCGAGGAGGGGCGCGGGGTACGGACCATCATCGAGATGGTCGCCGCGACCCGGCTCGACTGCGTGCTGGGCTCGGCGGGGCTGATGCGGCAGGCGGTGGCACAGGCCGTGCACCACTGCACGCACCGCGAGGCGTTCGGCGGAAAGCTGTCCGACAAGCCGCTGATGCGCAACGTCCTGGCCGACCTCGCGATCGAGTCGGAGGCCGCGACGACGCTCGCCCTCCGGCTGGCCGCCGCCTACGACGACGGGAGCGAGTCCGAACGGGCCCTGCTGCGGCTGGCGTTGCCGGCCGCCAAGTACTGGGTGACCAAGCGCTGCGCGCCGGTCACCGTGGAGGCCGCCGAGTGCCTGGGCGGCAACGGCTACGTGGAGGAGTCGGGGCTGCCCCGGCTGGTACGCGAGTCACCGCTGAACTCGGTCTGGGAGGGCGCGGGGAACATCCAGGCGCTGGACGTCCTGCGGGCGTTGCAACGCGAGCCGGCCGCGCTGGACGCCTACCTCCAGGAGATCGGCCGCGCCCACGGCGCCGACCACCGCCTGGATCGCGCCGTCAAGGACCTCTTCTCCGAACTGGCCGACCTGGAGGGCATGGAGGCCAGGGCCCGACGCCTCGTGGAACGCCTGGCGACGGTCCTCCAGGGCTCCCTGCTGGTCCGCTTCGCGCCCCCGGAGGTGGCCGACGCCTTCTGCGCGTCAAGGCTGGGCAACGACTGGGGTTCATCCTTCGGCACCCTGCCGAAGGGCCTGGACCTGGCGGCACTGGTAGACCGGGCCAGGGCAGCTTCTTGAGGCGGCTGCCCCGCCCTGCCCAGGGGCGCGGGGAACCGGGCGCTCAGCCACCGGCCGCCGTCAGCCACCGGCCGCCGTCAGCCACCGACCGCCGTCAGCCACCGACCACCTTCAGCCGCCTACGCGCCGCAAGCCGCACCCCCGCCGCGATCGGCTCTCCGCCGGTGCGCGGGGGTGGTGCTGCGCCGACACGGCACCACCCCCGCTTCGGCCCATGTCAGGCCACGACGCCGGAGCGTCGGCTCAATTTTCGGCCACCCCCGGTCCATTCACCAGGGTTGCAAGGGGTTGCAACATAGCGGTGTCTGTGAGCGGACTGTGTGCCTCGGGCACTGGAAAACGGCAGTATGAGAGGCGCAGCCGGTCCGGAAACCGCCGCCCGGACGGCTTGACAACACTCTTCCATGCCTTTTTGCGAGGACTGTCCGGGAGGACCTCAGTGGGGAACCCGCCGATGGACGTGGCGCGACTCGCCGCGGTGGACGCGGCGCAGGCGGCGCGGTTACTGAGCGAGCTGCGCGAGGCCAGACTCGCCGGACAGCGTGGGCGGATCGCGCCCCGGCCAGTGATCGAGCAGTCCTGGGGGCGGACGCTGCGCAGCGGCGTCGACCCCGACGACGACCTCCGTTCGGCGCCGCTGTCCGCCGACGAAGTCCGGCGCAGACGTGAGGAGTCACCGCTCAGAGACGTACTGCCGGTGCTGCGGGAGGGGTTGCTTTCGGTCGCGGACGTCGCCCGGCACATCATGGTGGTGGCCGACGCCGACGGCCGGGTGCTGTGGCGCGAGGGTTCCTCGCCGGTGCTGCGCAAGGCGGACGGCCTCGGCTTCGCACCCGGCGCCGACTGGCGGGAAGACGTCGTCGGCACCAACGGCGTCGGCACCCCGGCAGTGGTGCGGCGCCCCGTCCAGGTCTTCGCCGCCGAGCACTTCGTCCGCTCGCTCAGCTCCTGGACGTGTTCCGGCGCCCCCATCACCGACCCCCGGGACGGCAGGCTGCTCGGTGTGGTGGATGTCAGCGGTCCACTGGAGACCATGCACCCGGCCACCCTGGCCTGGGTGAACTCGGTGGCGAAGCTCGCCGAGGCCCGGCTGCGGGAGCTGCATCTGGACGCGCTGGAGCGGCTGCGCGCGGTCGCGGCGCCGGTACTGGCCCGGCTGGGCGGCCGGGCGCTGGTGGTGGACGCCGACGGCTGGACGGCGGCGGTCACCGGCATGCCGTATCCACAGCGGCTCGCGCTGCCCAAGCCCCTTTCGCCGGGCCGCCGCTGGCTGCCGGCGCTCGGGCTGTGCTCGGTGGAGCCGCTGGCCGGGGGCTGGCTGCTGCGGGCGGTGGACGATCCGCCACCGGCGGACGGCGGGCGGCTGGTGCTCGACCTGGCCCAGCCGCGCCGGCCCTCGGTGACGGTGGGCGGCGGCGCCTGCTCCTGGTCCCGGGAACTGAGCCCCCGGCACGCCGAGTTGCTGTATCTGCTGGCGGTACGACGTGCCGGGCGGAGCGCGGCCGGGCTGGCCGAGGACGTCTTCGGGGACGCCTCACGGACGGTCACCGTGCGCGCCGAGATGTCCAGGATCCGGCGCTATCTGGGGGCGCTGCTCGAACACCGGCCCTATCGCTTCAGGGAGGACGCGGAGATCGAGGTGCTGCTCCCCGCCGACCCGCACGACCTGCTGCCCAGTTCGACCGCCCCGGCGGTGGCGGCGGGCAGAGGGCGTGAACCCCGGTCCGGGTGAAAGTCCGCAGGCCCGGGTGAAAGTCCGCAGGGCCCGGGTGAAAGTCCGCAGGGCCCGGGTGAGAGTCCGCAGGGCCCGGGTGAGAGTCCGCAGGGCCCGGGTGAGAGTCCGCAGGGTCCGGGTGAAGGCCCGTACTCCGAGGCTCATTTAACGCATCAGGGGCATAAGGTGACGTATCTTCGGCATATTTGCGCGGTCTTCGCGGTACGGCCGCCCCGACTGCCGTAGCATCCCGGTGCGGGCATCCCCACCTGCTCCTCGGTCAACGTACGGACCATGGGGCGCAGTTGGCTCGCCTCGGGAGGACACATGAAGCATCGCGGCAGACACCGGCGGCGCAGGCGGGGCGCGGCACTGCGCGCCGCCCTGGCCGGGACCGCGCTGGCGCTCACCGCGACGGCCACGATCGTCAGCGCCTCGCAGGCCACGGTCGCCGACAACCCGGGCGCGCTGAAGCCGCTGACCTCCGCCGCCGACACCGCGCCGCTCCAACTTCAGGAACACCTCGTGCCGCGCCGCTCGCTGGACCGGCTCGCCTCGGCGATGGGCGGGACCGTCGGGGTCGCCGACGTCCTGGCGGACGCCGACCACAGCCTGCGCGAGGCGGCCGACTGCGACTCCGACGACCGGGACTCGCTGCCGGCCACCCCGGCGGCCGACGAGGCGTACTGCTGGGACCCCACCGACACCCTCACCGACGACTGGCGGCCGGCCTCGGTGACCACCTCCTCCGACGCGGACGACGACGGCCTGTGGGGCGCCAACCGGGTCGTCCTGGCCGGCTGGACGCACAGCACCTCCAGCGGTCCCGCCGCCTCCCGGGGCCTGGCCCGGGTCGCGGTCGTGAACGAGAACGACCCGGCGCACCCGTCCTACTCCTGGATCCTGCTGACCGTGCCCAGTGCCGACGGCCGTACCTACCGGGGTCTGACCTCGGAGATCGCCGGCATGGTCTGGTACGAGGACAAGCTGCTGGTCACCACCGCTCCGGGCAGCGCCGAAGCCCTCTACGTCTACGACCTCAACCGCATCCAGCGCACCTCGGTACGGACCGACGCGGTCGGCCGGGTGCCCGGCGGCTGGTCGGCCGACGGCTTCCGGTACGTGATGCCCGCCGTGGGCTCGTACCGGTTCACCGCGGGAGCCTGCTCCGAGGCCGGCGCGCCCTGTCCGAGCGCGCTCTCCGTGGACCGCGGGACGGCCCCGGACAGCCTGGTCCTCGGCGAGTGGACATCCGCCGACAGCGATCAGCGGGCCCGGCTGTGGCGGTACGCGTTCGACGAGGACCCGAAGCACGAGGGATCGCTCGCCACCGACGCCGCCGGCCGGGCGGACGCGGTCGAGGCGTACCGGACCGGGGCCTCCGAGATCCGGGGCGTCCTGTCGTACCGCCCGCCGGGCGCGACCGCCTCCGAGTGGTACATCGGCCACCTTCCCGGCGCCATGGACGGGCACGGCAGCCTGTGGCGGCAGGACACCGAGGGCGCACAGGCGGCCCGCTGCGGCTCGGACGCCTCGCACCGCTGCTGGGGCGAGAGCACCGGCTCGCTCTCCTACGCCCCCGACACGGGCGAGGTGTGGTCGGTCACGGATCGCATGCTGTTCTCGGTGCCGCTGCGCGCGATCGACGCGTCACTCGGATAACGGCTGTCGACACGTCCGGGACCGGGATGATTGCCTGGCCCCATGAGCAGCATCGCCGTGACCACCTGGTACCTGGAACAGACGTCCCCTGCCGACCTACTCCCCGCCGCCGCCCCTGCCGGTGACGCGGTCAGGATCGTCCGCGCCGAGGTCCCCTCCCCCGAGTTCAGCCGCTTCCTGTACGCCTCGGTCGGCGGCGACATCACCTGGACCGACCGGCTGAGCTGGAGCTACGCCCGGTGGCAGGAGCATCTGGGGCGGCCCGGCGTGGAGAACTGGGTGGCCTACGACCGGGGCACCCCAGCGGGCTACATCGAACTCGATCCGCAGGACGACGGGGTGGTGGAGATCGCCTACTTCGGCCTGATCCCGGCGTTCCGGGGCCGCCGCATCGGCGGTCACCTGCTCTCGTACGGCGCCGCGCGCGCCTGGGACCTCGCGGAGCGGTGGGACGGGCGGCCGCCGACGAAGCGGGTGTGGGTGCACACGTGCAGTCTGGACGGCGAGCACGCGATGGCGAACTATCAGCGGCGGGGGTTCCAGCTCTACGACACGAAGGCCGAGGAGGAACCGGCCGTCCCGGCGCCGGGACCCTGGCCGGGAGCGCACACCGAGGCGTGACGCACACCACCCTGTCTCAGTATTCAGAATAGATCCGTCCGAATCGCGGACGATGGTGGACTGCCCCGAGATCCGCGTGACACGCTTCCGTCATGTCTGGAACTGGAATCGCCTTGGTGAGTCGGCGGCACGTCGACCTCGGCCGCATGTCCAGCGCCATCTGTCCGGCGGGCTGAGAGCACAGCACCGCCGCCCTCTCCTGTCCAGACCTTCCCTTGCGCAGTGTCGCGCAGATATGCCCACGTGCGCCCGTACGCGCAGGTAAGAGCCTCCCTCCCGCCGCCCGACCTCCGCCCCTCAACGACGGCGCTCCGCGCCGGCCCCTTCCGTCGCTGTCCCGAAGGACGTATTCACCATGGCCGCCACCCCACAGAACCCTGCCGCCTCCGCGCCCCGCCGCAAGGTGAGTCGTCACCGTGGTGAGGGTCAGTGGGCCATGGGTCACTTCACCCCGCTCAACGGCAACGAACAGTTCAAGAAGGACGACGACGGTCTCAATGTGCGGACACGCATTGAGACGATCTACTCCAAGCGCGGCTTCGACTCGATCGACCCCAACGACCTGCGCGGACGTATGCGTTGGTGGGGTCTGTACACGCAGCGCAAGCCCGGCATCGACGGCGGCAAGACCGCCATCCTGGAGCCGGAGGAGCTGGACGACAAGTACTTCATGCTGCGGGTGCGGATCGACGGCGGCCGCCTCACCACCCAGCAGCTGCGGGTGATCGGCGAGATCTCGCAGGAGTTCGCCCGGGGCAGCGCGGACGTCACCGACCGGCAGAACATCCAGCTGCACTGGATCCGCATCGAGGACGTCCCGGAGATCTGGAACCGTCTCGAGGCCGTCGGCCTGTCCACCACCGAGGCGTGCGGCGACACCCCGCGTGTGGTCATCGGCTCGCCGGTCGCGGGCATCGCCGAGGACGAGATCATCGACGGTACCTGGGCGATCGACGAGATCCACGAGCGGTACATCGGCAGCAAGGAATTCTCCAACCTGCCGCGCAAGTTCAAGACGGCGATCTCCGGCTCCCCGCTCCTCGACGTCGTCCACGAGATCAACGACGTGGCGTTCGTCGGTGTCGAGCACCCCGAGCACGGCCCCGGCTTCGACCTGTGGGTCGGCGGCGGTCTGTCCACCAACCCGAAGATCGGCGTCCGGCTCGGCGCCTGGGTGCCGCTGGCCGAGGTCCCGGACGTCTGGGCCGGTGTCATCGGCATCTTCCGGGACTACGGCTACCGGCGGCTGCGCACCCGCGCCCGGCTGAAGTTCCTGGTCGCCGACTGGGGCGCGGAGAAGTTCCGCCAGATCCTGGAGGACGAGTACCTCAAGCGGAAGCTCGTCGACGGCCCCGCGCCGGCCGAGCCCCTGCAGCGCTGGCGTGACCACGTCGGGGTGCACCGGCAGCAGGACGGCAACTTCTACGTCGGGTTCGCCCCGCGCGTCGGCCGCGTGGACGGCACCACCCTGGCGAAGATCGCCGACCTCGCCGAGGCGCACGGCTCGGGCCGGGTGCGCACCACCGTCGAGCAGAAGATGATCGTCCTCGATGTCACCGAGGACCAGGTCGACTCGCTGGTCGAGGCGCTGGAGGCGCTGGACCTGACCGCCAAGCCGTCGCCGTTCCGGCGCGGCACCATGGCCTGCACCGGCATCGAGTACTGCAAGCTCGCCATCGTCGAGACGAAGGCGCGGGGCGCCGCGCTCATCGACGAGCTGGAGCGCCGGCTGCCCGACTTCGACGAGCCGCTGACCATCAACCTCAACGGCTGCCCGAACGCCTGCGCCCGTATCCAGGTCGCGGACATCGGTCTCAAGGGCCAGCTGGTCCTCGACGACCAGGGCGAGCAGGTCGAGGGCTTCCAGGTGCACCTGGGCGGCGCGCTGGGTCTGGAGGCCGGTTTCGGCCGCAAGGTCCGCGGTCTCAAGGTGACCTCGGAGGAGTTGCCGGACTACGTCGAGCGGGTGCTCAAGCGTTTCCAGGCGGAGCGCGAGGACGGCGAGCGGTTCGCCACCTGGGCGGCCCGCGCCAGTGAGGAGGCCCTCTCATGAGCGAGCGGGCCGCCCCCTTCTACTGCCCCTATTGCGGCGACGAGGATCTGCGTCCGAACGAGCAGGGCCACGGCGCCTGGGAATGCGGGGCCTGCAACCGCGCATTCCAGCTGAAGTTCCTCGGGCTGCTCGCCCGGGGGCTGAAGCACTCCGAAGCCGGAGGGGAACAGATATGACCACAGCTCAGGAAGACCGCACCACCGACGATTTGAAGGCGCTGGCCGAGCAGGCCGGCCGCGACCTCGAAGACGCCACCGCCCTGGAGATCCTCCAGTGGGCGGTGGACACCTTCGGCAAGGGCTTCTGCGTGACCTCCTCCATGGAGGACGCGGTCGTGGCCCACCTGGCGTCCCGCGTCCAGAAGGGCGTCGACGTCGTCTTCCTCGACACCGGCTACCACTTCCCGGAGACCATCGGCACCCGGGACGCCGTCGAGGCCGTGATGGACGTCAACGTCATCACCCTCACCCCGCGCCAGACGGTCGCCGAGCAGGACGCCGAGTACGGGCCCAGGCTGCACGACCGCGACCCCGACCTGTGCTGCAAGCTCCGCAAGGTGCAGCCGCTGGAGCAGGGCCTGACGAAGTACACCGCCTGGGCGACCGGGCTGCGCCGTGACGAGTCCCCGACCCGGGCGAACACCCCGGTCGTCGGCTGGGACGAGAAGCGTCAGAAGGTCAAGATCTCCCCGATCGCCCGCTGGACCCAGGACGACGTGGACGACTACGTCGCCGAACACGGCGTGCTGACCAACCCGCTGCTGATGGACGGCTACGCCTCCGTCGGCTGCGCCCCCTGCACCCGCCGGGTACTGGAGGGCGAGGACGCGCGCGCCGGCCGCTGGGCGGGGCGCGCCAAGACCGAGTGCGGACTGCACGGATGACGACCATCGGTCCTTCGACGAACCAGGAGAACAACGTGACGACCGGAGCCACCGTCTGGCTCACGGGTCTGCCGAGTGCCGGCAAGACCACCATCGCGTACGAGCTGGCCGGCCGGCTGCGGGCCGACGGCCACCTCGTGGAGGTGCTCGACGGCGACGAGATCCGCGAGTTCATCTCGGCGGGCCTCGGCTTCAGCCGCGAGGACCGGCACACCAATGTGCAGCGCATCGGCTTCGTCGCCGAACTCCTGGCACGTAACGGCGTCAAAGCCCTTGTCCCGGTGATCGCCCCCTACGCCGACAGCCGGGACGCGGTGCGCAAGCGCCACGAGGAGAACGGCACCGCGTACGTCGAGGTGCACGTGGCGACCCCGGTCGAGGTGTGCTCCGTCCGCGATGTGAAGGGTCTGTACGCCAAGCAGGCGGCCGGTGAGCTGACCGGGCTGACCGGCGTGGACGACCCCTACGAGGAACCCGAGACGCCCGACCTGCGAATCGAGTCGCAGCACCAGACCGTGCAGGAGTCCGCGGCGTCCGTGCACGCCCTGCTGAGCGGGAAGGGACTGGCATGACGACGACCGTGGCGGCTCACGGGGAGGGCACGGGCACCCCGTACGCCCTGTCCCACCTGGACGCGCTGGAGTCCGAGGCGGTCCACATCTTCCGCGAGGTGGCGGGCGAGTTCGAGCGGCCGGTGATCCTGTTCTCCGGCGGCAAGGACTCCATCGTCATGCTGCATCTGGCCCTGAAGGCGTTCGCCCCGGCGGCGGTCCCGTTCTCCCTGCTGCACGTGGACACCGGGCACAACTTCCCCGAGGTCCTCGAGTACCGGGACCGTACGGTCGAGCGGCACGGACTGCGGCTGCACGTGGCCTCCGTGCAGGACTACATCGACCGGGGTGTGCTGCGCGAGCGGCCCGACGGGACCCGTAACCCGCTGCAGACACTGCCGCTGACGGAGAAGATCCAGAGCGAGAAGTTCGACGCGGTCTTCGGCGGCGGCCGCCGGGACGAGGAGAAGGCCCGCGCCAAGGAGCGGGTGTTCTCACTGCGGGACGAGTTCTCCCAGTGGGACCCCCGCCGCCAGCGCCCCGAGCTGTGGAACCTCTACAACGGACGGCACGCCCCCGGCGAGCACGTCCGGGTCTTCCCGCTCTCCAACTGGACCGAACTGGACGTCTGGCAGTACATCGCCCGCGAGGGCATCGAGCTGCCGCAGATCTACTTCGCCCACGAGCGCGAGGTCTTCCAGCGGGGCGGGATGTGGCTGACGGCGGGTGAGTGGGGCGGCCCGCGGGAGAACGAGACCGTCGAGAAGCGGCAGGTGCGCTACCGGACCGTCGGTGACATGTCCTGCACGGGCGCCGTCGACTCCGACGCCGGCACGCTGGACGCCGTGATCGCCGAAATCGCCGCCTCCCGGCTCACCGAGCGCGGCGCCACCCGCGCCGACGACAAGCTCTCCGAGGCCGCGATGGAAGACCGCAAGCGCGAGGGGTACTTCTAGAGATGAGCACGACCACCACGGACCTCGGCCTGACCGAGACCACCCTGCTGCGTTTCGCGACCGCCGGCTCGGTCGACGACGGCAAGTCCACCCTCGTCGGACGGCTGCTGCACGACTCCAAGTCGGTCCTCACCGACCAGCTGGAAGCCGTCGAGCGCGCCTCCGCCTCACGCGGGCAGGACGCCCCCGACCTGGCCCTCCTCACCGACGGACTGCGCGCCGAACGCGAGCAGGGCATCACCATCGACGTGGCCTACCGCTACTTCGCCACCCCGAAGCGCCGGTTCATCCTCGCCGACACGCCCGGCCACGTGCAGTACACCCGCAACATGGTCACCGGCGCCTCCACCGCCGAGCTGACCGTGGTGCTGGTCGACGCCCGCAACGGGGTCGTGGAGCAGACCCGCCGGCACGCCGCGATCGCCGCCCTGCTGCGCGTTCCGCACGTCGTCCTCGCCGTCAACAAGATGGACCTGGTCGGCTACCAGGAGACGGTCTTCGCCGGGATCGCCGAGGAGTTCACGGCGTACGCGACCGAGCTGGGCGTCCCCGAGGTCACCGCGATCCCGATCTCGGCGCTCGTCGGCGACAACGTCGTGGAGCCGTCCGCCACCATGGACTGGTACGGCGGCCCGACCGTCCTGGAGCACCTGGAGACCGTCCCGGTCAGCCACGACCTGGCGCACTGCCACGCCCGGCTGCCCGTGCAGTACGTGATCCGCCCGGGGACCGCCGAGCACCCGGACTACCGGGGCTACGCCGGCCAGATCGCCGCCGGCACCTTCCACGTCGGCGAGCCGGTCACGGTCCTGCCGTCCGGTCGTACGACGACGATCTCGGGCATCGACCTCCTGGGCAAGCCGGTCGACGCGGCGTGGACCACCCAGTCGGTGACCCTCCTGCTCACCGACGACATCGACGTCTCGCGCGGCGACCTGATCGTGCCCACGAAGGATGCCCCTGCCACCACCCAGGAGGTCGAGGCGACCGTCTGCCACGTGGCCGACCAGCCGCTGACCGTCGGGCACCGGGTGCTGCTCAAGCACGGCACCCGCACGGTCAAGGCCATCGTCAAGGACATCCCGTCCCGGCTCACGCTCGACGACCTGTCCCTGCACCCGCACCCGGGGCAGCTCGTCGCCAACGACATCGGCCGGGTGAAGATCCGTACCGCCGAGCCGCTGCCGGTCGACTCCTACGCCGACTCGCGCCGCACCGGCTCGTTCATCCTGATCGACCCCGCCGACGGCACCACGCTCACCGCGGGCATGGTCGGCGAGTCGTTCGCCTCCCCCGAGCCCGTCAAGGACGAGGCCGAGGACGACGGGTGGGACTTCTGACATGACGATGACCGACGTCTACTCGACGTTCGCGAAGGAGGGCGGCCGCGTCGGCAGCGGCGACCTCGGAAGCGGGCAGGGCGGGGTGGCGCGATGTGCGTGCTGACGTACGCGCACTGCCTGCGCGCCCCGGCCCCCCACCCGACGTCCCGGATGCGACGAAGACCTGCCGACCTCCCGGCCACGACCTGAAAGACCGTGACCGCCGGGCCAACGAGAGGAAAGCCTCCCGTGCCTGCCAACCGCTCCAAGCTCCTGCGTCGCGGCATAGCCGCGCTCGCCGCACTCCCCTTGCTCACGCTCGCCGCCTGCGGGTACGGGTCGGACTCCGACAAGAGCGACACCACCAAGGTCGCCGCCGGGGCCAAGAAGATCGAGGGCCTCGACACCGTCAAGATCGGCTACTTCGGCAACCTGACCCACGCGACCGCGCTGGTGGGCAACCAGAAGGGCTTCTTCCAGAAGGAGCTCGGCGCGACCAAGGCCAAGTACGCGATCTTCAACGCGGGCCCGTCCGAGATCGAGGCGCTCAACTCGGGCTCCATCGACATCGGCTGGATCGGCCCCTCGCCTGCGATCAACGGCTACACCAAGTCCAACGGCACCGACCTGAAGATCATCGGCGGTTCGGCGTCCGGTGGCGTGAAGCTGGTCGTCAACCCGAAGAAGATCAAGTCCCTGAAGGACGTCAAGGGCAAGAAGATCGCGACGCCTCAGCTGGGCAACACGCAGGACGTGGCGTTCCTCAACTGGGTCGCCGACCAGGGCTGGAAGGTCGACGCGCAGAGCGGCAAGGGTGACGTCACGGTCGTCCGCACCGACAACAAGATCACCCCGGACGCCTTCAAGGCCGGTTCCATCGACGGCGCCTGGGTGCCGGAGCCGACCGCGTCCAAGCTGGTCGCCGAGGGCGGCAAGGTGCTGCTCGACGAGTCCACGCTGTGGCCCGACAAGAAGTTCGTGATCACGAACATCATCGTGTCGCAGAAGTTCCTGAAGGCGCACCCGAAGGTCGTCGAGGCGGTCCTGAAGGGCTCGGTCGAGACCAACAAGTGGATCAACGCCAACCCGGACGCCGCGAAGGCCTCGGCCAACAAGCAGCTGGCGGTCGACTCCGGAAAGGCGCTGCCCGACGACGTCCTGAACTCGGCCTGGTCGTCCATCCAGTTCACCGACGACCCGCTGGCCTCCACCCTCAACACCGAGGCCGAGCACGCCGTCAAGGCCGGTCTGCTCACCGATCCGCTGCTGAAGAACATCTACGACCTGACGCTCCTCAACAAGGTGCTGAAGGCCGACGGCGCGAGCACGGTCAGCGCCGCGGGTCTCGGCAGCAGCTGATCCGGCCCCGACGAGTTCCCAGGAGGTGACGACCATGGCCACGACCACGACACTCGCCAAGGCCGACGAGTCGGTCGAGTACGCGGCACGCCTTGAGCATGTCTCGAAGTCCTTCGCGACACCGGGCGGGCAGCAGCTCGTCCTGGACGACATCACCCTCGATGTCGCGCCGGGCGAGTTCGTCACCCTCCTGGGAGCCTCGGGCTGCGGCAAGTCCACGCTGCTGAACCTGGTGGCGGGGCTCGACCGGCCCACCGCGGGCTCCATCGCGACGGACGGGCGGCCCGCCCTGATGTTCCAGGAGCACGCCCTCTTCCCGTGGCTGACCGCGGGCAAGAACATCGAACTCGCCCTGAAGCTCAGGGGGGTTCCCAAGAACGACCGCCGTGCCAAGGCCGAGCAGCTGCTCGAACTGGTCCGGCTGAAGGGCGCGTACGACAAGCGCGTCCACGAGCTGTCCGGCGGTATGCGCCAGCGGGCCGCGCTGGCCCGCGCGCTCGCCCAGGAGAGCAGACTGCTGCTGATGGACGAGCCGTTCTCGGCCCTGGACGCCATCACCCGGGACGTGCTGCACGACGAACTGACCCGGATCTGGGAGGAGACGGGGCTCTCCGTCCTGTTCGTCACGCACAACGTGCGCGAGGCGGTGCGGCTCGCCCAGCGGGTGATCCTGCTGTCGTCCCGGCCGGGCCGGATAGCGCGCGAGTGGGAGGTCGGCATACCGCAGCCGCGCCGCATCGAGGACGCGCCCGTGGCCGAACTGTCCCTCGAGATCACCGATGTACTGCGTGGGGAGATCCGCCGTCATGGCCAGCACTGAGACGACACCGGCCAAGGACGCCGGAAGTGTCGAGGCCGGCCTCGACGCCCTGGAGACGACGGCCACCAGCCGCCCGACCCTCCGCCAGACCTTCACCGGCAAGATCCTGCCCCCGATCATCGCGCTCGCCGTGGTCCTCGTGGTCTGGACGCTGCTCGTCCCGGTCGTCGACGACCCGTCCAAGCTGCCCTCGCCGGCCGCGGTGGGCGACACGTTCAAGGACGCCTGGCTCAAGGGCGACCTGCTCGGCTACATCTGGACCAGCGTCAGCCGCGGCCTGCTCGGCTTCCTCTTCGCACTGGTCATCGGCACCCCGCTGGGGCTGCTGGTGGCCCGGGTGAAGTTCGTGCGCGCGGCGATCGGCCCGATCCTGTCCGGCCTCCAGTCGCTGCCGTCGGTGGCGTGGGTGCCGCCGGCCGTGATCTGGCTGGGCCTGAACAACTCCATGATGTACGCCGTGATCCTGCTCGGCGCGGTCCCCTCCATCGCCACCGGCCTGGTGTCCGGCGTCGACCAGGTGCCCCCGCTGTTCCTGCGCGCCGGACGCACCATGGGCGCGACGGGCGTCAAGGGCATCTGGCACATCGTGCTGCCGGCGGCGCTGCCCGGCTATGTGGCGGGCCTGAAGCAGGGCTGGGCGTTCTCCTGGCGCTCGCTGATGGCGGCGGAGATCATCGCGAGCTTCCCCGACCTCGGCGTGGGCCTCGGCCAGCTCCTGGAGAACGCACGCACCGCCAGCGACATGGCCATGGTGTTCGAGGCCATCCTCCTGATCCTGTTCGTCGGCATCGCGATCGACCTGCTGATCTTCAGCCCGCTGGAGCGGTGGGTGCTGCGCAGCCGCGGTCTGCTGGTGAAGAGCTGAGGTCCATGCGTACGAAGCCCGTTCTCCTCGTCATCGCCCACGGCAGCCGTGACCCGCGGCATGCCGCGACCGTGCACGCCCTGGTACGGCGGGTGCGGTCGCTGCGGCCCGGGCTGCGCGTGGAGACGGGCTTCCTGGACTTCAACATCCCGTCGGTGCACGCGGTGTTGGAGTCCCTTGCGGCGGAGGGCGTCCGTGACGTCGTGGCCCTCCCGCTGCTGCTCACCCGCGCGTTCCACGCGAAGGCCGACATCCCGGCCGTACTGCGGGACGCGCCGCCACAGCTGCGGATCCGCCAGGCCGAGGTGCTGGGCCCGTCCCCGCTGCTCCTGTCGGCCCTCGAACGGCGGCTGTACGAGGCCGGGCTGACCCCCGCCGACAAGTCCTCGACCGGGGTCGTGCTGGCCTCGGCGGGGTCCAGCGACCCGGAGGCGATCGCGGTGATCGCAGAAATCGCGCGGGAGTGGCGGCACACCGGTTGGTGCGCCGTGCGGCCCGCGTTCGCCTCCGCATCCCTTCCCCGAACCGAGGACGCGGTCCGGGAGCTGCGGGACCTCGGCTGTGCCCGGGTGGCGGTGGCTCCGTACGTCCTCGCCCCCGGCTTCCTGCCCGACCGGATCGCGCGGGGCGCGGCGGAGGCGGACGTGCTGGCCGAGGTGCTCGGTCCGGCGCCGGAGGTGGCGCGGGTGCTGCTGGAGCGGTACGACGCGGCCCGCACACCCGCCCTGGCGGCCGTGGGGGCCTGAGCCCTCCGGCGCTCGGTCGACGAGGCGCCCTCGGGGTTCGCGGTCCGGCGCTCCCCTGTGACGTCGGACCGCGAACAGCCGGCCCACGGCGGGGCTCTCGCGAGCGCCACCGCGATGGCCGGCTCTTACTTCTGCGCCGCGGTCCGCGAACGTGTCACACCGGGGGCTTCACCTGTTCAGTCTGCCAACGACTTGTCCTCGCCGGTCAGTTGACCGTCGGCCGCGCCGGGCCACCCCACCGGGGGCGAGCGCGCGGCCGAGGTCAGGGCATCGTCCGGAACGCCGGTCGGAGTCCGCGGTCAGGTCGCGGGCCGTCAGCTCCTCGGGGCGTTGCCCGCGCTGCGCGCCGCCTCGTCGGCGAGGCGGCCGAGCTCCCCGACCGGCATCGAGCCAGGCGCCCGGCGCTCGCGCGCGAACGTGTTGGCGAGGTGCTGCAGGAGGTCGTTGAGCGGGGTGGGGACGCCGTGCAGGCGGCCCAGCAGGGCGATCTCGCCGTTGAGGTAGTCGGCCTCGATGGTGCCGGTGCCGCGGCTGAGGGACTGCCAGGAGGAGCCGCCGCCGCGCGGGGCGCCGTCCAGCGGGACCAGATCCACCTTGTGGCCACGCAGCGCCTGCTGCTCCTCGACGCTCGCATACGCGATCCCGGCGGCGTCGAGCACGGCCTCGCCCTCGGCCCGCACGCGCCGGAACAGGGTCACGGCCGCGTCGTCGGCGATGGGCCCGGCGACGGCCTCCAGCGCGTTGCCGAGGTTGGACAGCAGCTTGGCGTACTGCCAGCGCGCCACGTCGGGCACGACCGGCGCCTCGAAGTGCGACTTCTCCAGGTCGGCGGCGACCAGCCGGGCGGTCGCGTCGGTGCCGTGGGGGTGGCGGCCCAGATGCAGCATGCCGGTGAGCGGGGCCCCGCCGGCGGAGACGACGCCCGGTTCGACGAAGGTCGACGGCAGCCAGACGCAGACGCCGTAGACGTGCCGGAAGACGCGCAGGGCAAGGCGCTGGCCCTCCACGCCGTTCTGGGCGCAGAACAGGGGCAGGCGCTCCGCCGCCGTGCCGCCGCCCGCGACCGGTGCCGCCCCCCAGGCCCCCAGGGCGGTCACGGTGTCCTGTGTCTTGACGGCGAGGACGAGGACGTCGTCCTCCCGCAGCTCGCCCAGCTCCCCGGGCCCGGTGACGGCCGGCAGCCGGTACGTGTACGCGCCGTCCGGCACCTTCAGCCGCAGCCCGCCGTCCCGCAGCGCCGCGTGGTGCGCACCCCGCGCCACCAGCACGACGTCATGCCCCGATCCCGCCAGCCGCCCGCCGATCGCACCGCCGACGGCCCCTGCCCCGATGATGATGTAGCGCATGGGAGCAGCCTCGCACAGGCGTTGCCCCTGCCCTGGGGGCAGGGGACCCGCTGCTCGCCGTACCGCGCGCGATCATGTCGCCGGCGCCCTTCCCCGGCCCGCCGGCGGTCACGCTCCCGGGGCGGTGAGTTCCACCAGCTTGACGACCGTGTTCCAGTTCCGGGTGGTGGCGATCAGCCCCTTGTTGATCCGCGGCCGGGACAGCGCCTCCGCCAGCTTGGAGCGGCCGAGCCCGTCCGGGGCGTACAGGTACAGCGCGCGGTCGCCCAGGCGGAACTCCTCCGGGAGGTGGGCGGCGGGGTCCATGCCCGCGAACCGCTCCGGGGTGACCGGCGCCGAGAAGTAGGTGACGTGCAGCTGCCTGGCCTCCAGCTCGGCGGCCGGGAACGGGCAGGCCTCGGCGATCGCCCTGAGGTAGGCGTGGTCGCGGACGAGCACGTCGACGGAGAACCCGAACCGCTCCTCGACCGCCTCGGTCAGCTCCGCGGCCAGCGACTCCGTGTCCCCGTGTGCCGCGGCGAAGACGGCCTGCCCGCTCTGGAGGTAGGTCCCCACGGACTCGTACCCCAGGCCGGTCATGAGCGCCCGCAGCTCGGCCATCGGGAGCTTCTTCCTGCCGCCCACGTTGATCCCGCGCAGCAGTGCCGCATACCTCGTCATTCGAACACCTTAGAACGGCCGTCGTGCCCCGTGGGGGTGGGCGCGACGGCCGTGCCGGGCGGGCCGGACTGCCCGAAACTCTGGCCGATCGGACCGCTCCGGATCAACTCCTGCACGCACCTGTGACTTGTTCAACAAGGTTCTGTAATCACAAAGCGGATCCGCGTCGTCGGAAGGGACACCCCTGATCAACACCCCCGAGATGGGTCGATAGATGTAAGGGCCCGACATCCTCCCAGGCGATGAGAGCCGGCCGCCGTACTTCACCGGGCAGCACGAGGAGTCGGTCTTATCCGGCCCATACCTTCGAATCGAACGAAGGAAGTCGTGAAGAAACCGTGGCGGCCGGGGCCGTCACCGCACACGAGGGGGCAATCCCGTCATGGGGAACGGAGAGACGCGGGTGCGGGGCCTGGCCGCCCGGGCCGGCGGCTGGAGCGCCCGGCACCGCTGGGCCGCCGTCGGCATATGGGTACTGTTCGTCGTCCTGGCGATGGGACTCGGCTCGGCGGCCGGCCGGGTCGACGTCGACGAGAGCGACCAGCTCAAGGGCGAGACGCACACCGCTGCAAAGATCATCGACGACGCGGGCATCAAGGAGCCGGCCGCCGAGACGGTCCTGATCCAGTCCAAGGATCCGTCGGTCAGGGCCACGGACGCCGACTTCAGGTCCGCCGTCGCGGACGTCGTCAAAGCCGTCGACGGCACCGGCAAGGTCACGGGCATCACCTCGCCCTACGCCACCGGGACGATCTCGAAGGACGGCCGCAGCGCACTGGTCCAGTTCGACATGCGCGGCGACGCGGAGACCGCCGCCGACCGGGTCGAGCCGGTACTGGACGCGGTGGCCGGGGTGCAGAAGGCACACGGCACGCTGCGGATCGCGGAGATCGGCGGCGCCAGCATGGACAAGCAGTACGGCGACGCCTTCGGCAAGGACTTCAAACGGGCCGAGTACTCCGCCGTGCCGGTGGCCTTCGGCATCCTGCTGATCGCCTTCGGCGCGCTGGTGGCCGCGCTGCTGCCGGTCGGCCTGGCGATCACCGCGATCATGGCGACGATGGGCCTGATGGGCCTGGTCAGCCATCTGCAGCCGATGAGTGACACCGCCAACTCCGTGATGCTGCTGGTCGGCATGGCCGTCGGCGTCGACTACTGCCTGTTCTACCTGCGCCGGGAGCGCGAGGAACGGGAGGCCGGCCGGGACGCGGGCGCGGCGCTGCGGATCGCCGCCGCCACCAGCGGCCGGGCCATCATCGTCTCCGGTGTCACGGTCTGCGTGGCGATGGCGGGCATGCTGTTCACCGGCCTCGCCGAGTTCGAGGCGATGGGCCTGGCCTCCCTGATGGTCGTCGCGGTCGCCATGGTCGGCTCGGTGACCGTCCTGCCCGCGCTGCTCTCCCTGCTGGGCCACCGGGTCGAGAAGGGTCGTATACCGTTCCTGCGCCGCCGCGAGCGCGCCCACGGCACCTCCGAGAGCCGCTTCTGGACCGCCGTGCTGCGGGGCGTGCTCGCCAAGCCGCTGGTCTCCGTGCTCGTCGCGGTCGGCGCGCTGCTCGCGGTCGCCGCACCCGCCCTGGGCATGAAGACCTCGCAGCTCACCCTGGACCAGGAGTTCGGCGGTTCGCTGCCGATCGTGCAGACCTACGACCGGGTCAACCAGGCCTTCCCCGGCGGCTCCCAGCCGGCCGAGGTGGTCGTCAAGGCCAAGGACATCAACGCCCCCGAGGTGCGGGAGGCGCTCGCCGGCTTCAAGGCGCGGGCGATCAGCTCGGGCGCCTCGCGCGGCCCGGTCGAGATCACCATGCACGACGCCCAGAACGTCGCCCTGATCTCCGTACCGCTGGTCGGCGGCTCCGACCTGGACAAGGCCGGCAAGAGCCTGGACAAGCTGCGCGACCAGGTACGGCCCGCCACCCTCGGCAGGGTCGACGGGGTGCAGGCACCGGTGACCGGGAACGTCGCGGGCAACGAGGACTTCAACGACCAGTTGATGGGCTCGGTCGTCCCGGTCTTCGCCTTCGTGGTCGTCTTCGCCTTCCTCCTCATGCTGCTGTCGTTCCGGTCGCTGACGGTCGCGATCACCTCGATCCTGCTCAACCTGCTCTCGGTGGGTGCCGCCTACGGCATCCTGGTCGCCGTCTTCCAGCACGGCTGGGGTGCCTCCCTGGTGGGTGCGGAGGGCGTCGGCGCGATCGTCAGCTGGCTGCCGCTGTTCCTCTTCGTGATCCTGTTCGGCCTGTCGATGGACTACCACGTGTTCGTGGTCTCCCGGATCCGCGAGGCCCGGCTGCGCGGCCGGTCCACAGGGGAAGCGATCCAGCACGGGGTGGTCACCACGGCCGGGGTCGTCACCAGCGCCGCCGTCATCATGGTCGCCGTCTTCGCGATCTTCGGAACGCTGTCCATGCAGTCCATGAAGCAGATGGGCGTGGGCCTGGCGGCCGCGGTCCTCATCGACGCGACGGTCATCCGGGGCGTGCTGCTGCCGGCGGTGATGGCCCTGCTCGGCGAACGCAACTGGTACCTGCCCCGCTGGCTGCGCTGGCTGCCGGACCTGACCCACGACGAGTCGCCGGAGCCGGTGGCGCCGCCGGTGACCCGGGGCGAGCAGGACCGGCTGCCGGTCTGAGTTCCGGGTACCACCCTCTGACCCAGGGTCCGTTGGTCTCCCGGGGGAGCCAACGGGCCCTGTTCGCTGCCTACGGGTGCTCAGCGCTGGTAGCGGGCCAGGACCAGGTTGCCGTCCTTCTCCAGGCGGTGGCGGAGTTCGTCGAGGCCGATGGCGCCGCTGTAGTACGACTGGAGGGCGGGGGTGGCCACCTTGTCCTTCCACTCGGGGTAGCCGCGGACCGTCTGGGCGGGGGCCGGGCTTAGCCGGCCGGCCAGGGCGGTGCCGGTGGCCCAGCCGTACCTGGCGGTGTGCAGGGCCGGGTCCCGCAGGGCCTGGGTGCCGGTGGGCAGCATCCAGTCGCCGAGGGCGAGCCGGACCATGTTCTTCGGCCGGAGCAGGAAGTCGATGAACTCGGCCGCCTCCTTCTTGTGGTGACTGTCCTCGGCGACGGACAGCGTCTGCGGGCTGACGCCCTGGGCGAGCCCGTCGACGCCGGCCGGGGCGGGCAGCACCTCCCAGTCGAAGCCCTTCGGCGCCTGCTGGACGATCTGCTGACGGTAGGAGAAGCCGAGCGGGACCATCGCGTACCTGCCGCCGAAGAAGCCCGGCAGGGTGTCCGAGCCGCCGCTGCCCAGGGTGGAGCCGGGTGCGCTGTGGTCGATGCCGACCTGGTCGTGGATGGTGCGGGGCACGACCTGGTCGGCGGCCTCGAAACGCACGGTCACCTTGCCGTCCGCGCCCCGGTGGAAGAGCCGTCCACCCGCCGACAGGGAGAGGTTGAGCGTGGCGGAGACGGGCTCCTTGAGCGGCCAGGCGACGCCGTACTTGCCGTCGCCGCTGAGCTCTTCGGTGACCTGCCGGAACTCCTCCCAGCTCCAGGGCTGTCCGGGCGTCGGAATGCGCACTCCCGCCTTCGCGAGCCAGGTGGTGTTGGCGATCAGCACCCGCGGCTCCTGGAGGAACGGCACGCCGTAGACGCCGTCACCGAAGGTCGCCGCCTCCCAGCTCCGCTGCGGTATATCGGACTTGAGCCGCCCGGGCAGCAGGTCGGTCAGGTCGGCGAGGTAGCCGCCGTAGGCGAAGTCGGCGAGGTCGTCGGAGGCGTCGTGGATGATGTCCGGGGCCTCACCGCCCTCGAAGGAGGTGAGCAGCTGGTCGTGGACGCTGTCCCAACTGCCCTGCACGTACTCGACCCTGACGTCCGGATGGGTGGCGTTCCACTCCTTCACCAGCTCCTTGTTGGCGGCGATCGAGTCCTCCTGCCAGGCCAGGGACTGGAAACGGAGGGTGATCGGGCCGCCCTTCCGAGCGGTGCCCGAGCATCCCGCGAGCAGCAGGAGGACGGTGACGACGACTGCCGTGGTGGCCCTGGTCCGCATCAGCTCTTCACCGCCCCGGTGAGCATCCCGCCGGTGATCCGCCGCTGGACGAGTGCGAAGACGACCAGCGAGGGCAGCGTGGCCAGGAAGGCGGCCGCGGCGAGGGGTCCGAGGTCGGCCACGCCCTCCGCGCCGATGAAGTGGGTGAGGACGACCGGCAGGGTCTGTTTCTCCGGTGTCTTCAGCAGCACCAGCGCGAAGAAGAACTCGTTCCACGCGGTGACGAAGGCGAACAGCCCGGTCGCCACGATTCCGGGGGCCAGCAGCGGTGCCGTCACCGACACCAGCGTCCGCAGCCGCCCGGCCCCGTCCACGGCCGCCGCCTCCTCCAGTTCGACGGGGACCGCCCGGACGTAGCCGACGAGCATCCACAGCGCGAACGGCAGCGCCCACACCACATACACCATCACCAGCCCGAACAGGGAGTCGATCAGCCGCAGGTGCTTCAGCACCAGGAACAGCGGGATGATCACCAGCACGAACGGGAAGGCCTGGCTGACCACCACCCACCCGGTGGCCGCCCGGGACAGCGCCCCGCGCCGCCTGGCCATGACGTACGCCATCGGGGTCGCGAGCAGTACGGCGATCAGCGCGGCGCCGAGCGCGGCGAGCAGGGAGTTGAGGCCGGCACGCAGCAGGGGCTGTTCGTCGAAGGCCTGGCGGAAGTTGGCGAGGGTCGGATGCCGGGGGATCCAGGTGGGGTGCAGACTGCCCAGCTCGGTGGGCGACTTGAAGGCCGTGGAGAGCAGCCAGAGCAGCGGGAAGGCCAGGAAGACGAGGTAGCCGAGCAGGGCGGCGTACTGAGCGGCACGGGCACCGGTGCGGGTCCTCACGCGTCCTCGCCTCCCCGCAGCCGGCCCACCAGGAAGACGGCCAGCAGCACCGCGATCACCGCGACCATCACACAGCCCATCGCCGCCGCGTACCCGAACTGGCCGTAGCGGAAGGCCTCTTCGTAGGCGAACAGCATCGGCAGCCGGGTCTTGCCGCCGGGACCGCCGTTGGTCAGGACGTAGACCAGGGCGAAGGAGTTGAAGTTCCAGATCAGGTTGAGCGCGGTGATGGCCAGCGCGACGGGTCTGAGGGCGGGCCAGGTGACCGTGCGGAAGCGGCGCCAGGCGCCGGCCCCGTCCACGGCCGCGGCCTCGTGCAGTTCGCGCGGGGTGTTCTGCAGTCCGGCGAGCAGAGCGACCGTGGTCTGCGGCAGCCCCGCCCAGACGCCGACGACGATCACGGCCGGCAGGGCGGTGCCGAGGCCGCTCAGCCAGTCCCGGCCGTCGCCGAGACCGAGGTCGCGCAGGGTCTCGTTGAGGATCCCCGCGTCCGGGTTGTAGACCAGCCGCCACATGATCCCGACGACTACCTCCGGCATCGCCCAGGGCACGATCGCCAGGGCGCGGGCCAGCCAGCGCAGCCGTAACTCCTGGTCGAGGAGGAGTGCCAGGCCGAGGGCGAGCAGGAACTGGGGCACGGTCACCCCGACGGCCCAGACCAGGCCGATCCGGAACGACTCCCAGAAGAGCGTGTCGTGCAGGAGGTCCTGGAAGTTCAGGCCGCCGATCCACCGGGTGGCCGCGGTCCGGCCGGACTGGGCGTCGGTGAACGCCAGCAGGATCCCGTAGAGCAGCGGGCCGACGCTCAGGACGAGGATCGGGATCACGGCGGGCAGGACCAGGAACCAGGCGCCGTGGCCGGTCAGGCGTGCGGCGGCCGGTCGCCGCACGGTGGCCACGTTCGTCGCCAATGCCACGTCATCCCCCTTCGCGCGGCCCGGTCGGGCCTGGTCATGGTCGTGAAGGCCGGTTGTCCCGTCAAGGCACCGCGCACGCGCCGCGACCTCCGTGGATGCGAGACTGGCCGGCGGATGGCTGGAAGACGGCGCCGTGTGCACCCGCACAGCCGCGGGCGCGGGCACCGGGAGCGGACACGGAGGCGGACGATGGACGAGGCAAGGGCGCGGGACGTACTGGCCGCGGCGGGTGTGCTGCCCGGTGCGGCGGCTGACGCCCCGCTCCTCGCCCTGGGCGAGAACGCGGTGTTCGGCGCCGGGGACCTGGTCGTGAAGGTGGGCCGGGACGCCGAACTCCTTGACCGGGCCCGGCGTGAGCTGGAGATCGCCGGGTGGCTGGCGGAGGCGGGCGTCCCGGCCGTCCGGGCCGCCGAGCCGAAGGCGCGGCTCGTGGACGGCCACCCGGTGACCGTGTGGCACCGGCTGGCGGATCCCGTACGGCCGGCCGAGCCGCGCGATCTGGCCGAACTGCTGCGGATCGTGCACGCACTCCCCGCTCCTCCCTTCGCGTTGCCGCCCCGTGAACTGCTGGGCGGTGTGGACCGCTGGCTGCGGCTCGCCGGCGACGCGATCGACCCCGCCGACGCGGCGTATCTGCGCGAGCGCCGGGACGGCTTCGCGGCGGCCGCGGCCGCGCTGACACCGCGGTTGACTCCGGGACCGATCCATGGGGACGCGCTGCCCCGCAACGTGCACGTCGGCCCGGACGGACCGGTACTGGTCGACCTGGAGACCTTCTCGTCCGACCTGCGCGAGCACGACCTGGTGGTCATGGCGCTCTCCCGGGACCGGTACGGCTTGCCGGCCGGGGCCTACGACTCGTTCGTCGAGGCCTATGGGTGGGATGTGCGGGAGTGGGAGGGTTGCGGCGTGCTGCGCGGCGCCCGGGAGACGGCGAGCTGCGCGTGGGTCGCCCAACACGCACCGAGCAACCCGAAGGCGCTGACAGAGTTCAAGCGCCGGGTGACGTCGCTACGGGACGGCGACGAGTCGGTGCGGTGGTACCCCTTCTGAGCCGCGGCCGCTGTGGAGCGCCCCAGCGCCCCCAAAGGGGCGCGGGGCTGTATGGGGTGTGCGGCTACCGCCGCGTGGGCGCGACCAGCCCCCACCGGCCCGCGGTAAAAGAACTACGTAGCCAGCCCCGCGCTCAGACGACGTCGGCCGGCTCCCGCAGCGGCCACGCCCCGTCCACCACCGCGCCGGCCTCTCCCTTGCGGCGCAGAAAGCTCTGGAAGTCCGCAGCCCACTCCGCGTACCACTCCACCTGGCGCCGGTGCAGCTCCGCCGGCCCCAGCGCCGCGATCTTCGGGTGGCGGTCGGCTATCGCGCGGGCCAGGCGTGCCGCGGCCAACGCGTCGGCCGACGCGTTGTGGGCGGCGACGAGGATGACGCCGTACTCGGCGCAGACCGCTTCGAGGTTGCGCTTGCCGCGGCGGTAGCGGTCGACCCAGCGGTCGATGGTGTACGGGTCGATGACCGGTGCGGGGTCGAAGCCGCCGAGGCGGTCGGAGAGCGACGGCAGGCCGTGCCGACGCAGTTCCGCCGCCAGCAGGGTGAGGTCGAAGGTCGCGTTGTAGGCGACGACCGGGACGCCTGTCTTCCAGTACCCGGTGAGGACGTCCGCGAGGGCGTCGGCGACCTGGTCGGCGGGCCGGCCCTCGGCCGCCGCCCGCTCGTTGCTGATGCCGTGTACGGCCACCGCGTCGGCCGGGATCTCCACGCCCGGATCCGCCAGCCACTCGCGGCGGCCCAGCTCCTGCCCGGCCCTGACCTCGATCACGGCGCCCGTGACGATGCGCGCCTCGCGCGGATCCGTACCCGTCGTCTCCAGATCGAAGCCGATCAGGAGCTCTTGGTGCCAGCCCATGGGCGGTCCCCCTTCTTGGTGGTGCTTTCCCCCAGTGGTCTCCACCCTCGCATGCGCCACTGACAATCAGAGGACCGCGTTCCACTTGCCGTCGCGGCCACCTTCAGGACACAGGGCGCGAATCCGCCCAAGCCATTTCGAACTCCTCGCGGTAGGTCGGGAAGAGTCCCGCTTCCAGGACGTCGTCCGACTTGACCACCTTGTCGCCGTTGCGCAGGACCAGCACCGGCGACTCCATGCCCCGCGCCCCGCGCAGGTAGGACTGGACGATGGCGACACCGTCGGCGCCGTCGCCGTCGACCAGGTAGGCGGAGAAGCGGGGGGTGTCGTCGTACACCTGGATCTCGAAGGCGCCCGGGTCGCGCAGCCGGGAGCGGACCCGGCGCATGTGGAGGATGTTCATCTCGACCGAACGAGAGAGTTCGCCCCGTTTCATCCCCAGTTCGCGCTCGCGGCGCTTGATCGCACTGGAGGCGGGGTTGAGGAAGAGCAGCCGGACTCGGCAGCCGGTCTCGGCGAGCCGGAGCAGGCGGCGGCCGGAGAAGTTCTGCACGAGCAGGTTGAGGCCGATGCCGATGGCGTCCAGCCGGCGGGCGCCGCCGAAGAGGTCCTCGGCCGGGAACTGGCGCATGAGCCGGACCCGGTCGGGGTGGACGGCGACGACGTCCGCGTAGCGGTCGCCCACCAGGTCCTCCACCGCGTCCACCGGCAGCCGGCGCGCGGAGGGCACGTCGCCGCCGGTGCCGAGCATCTCCAGGAGCCGGGCGGAGGCCCGTTCGGCCTGGTTGAGGACGGCCTCGGAGAGCGCGCGGTTGCGGGAGACGACGTTGCGGGTCACCTCCAGCTCGTCGAGGGCGAGTTCGACGTCCCGGCGTTCGTCGAAGTACGGCTCGAAGCACGGCCAGTGCTGCACCATCAGCTCGCGCAGCTGCGGCAGGGTCAGGAAGCTGATCACGTTGTCGTCGGCCGGGTCCAGCAAGTAGCCCTTGCGGCGGCTGACTTCGCGGACCGCGACCGCCCGCTGGACCCACTCCTGACCGGCGGGCCCGGCCGCGGCGACCACCCACTCGTCGCCGTGGACGGGTTCGTAGATGGGGCGCAGCACGGCGGCCACGACCGCCCGCAGCCGCTGCTCGACGAGGTTCAGCCAGATGTAGGCACGGCCGGCCCGCTGGGCGCGCGTACGCACCTCCAGCCAGGCGTCGGCGTCCCAGTCCAACTCCGGACCGATGGAGCCCGAGGCGTCCATCGGCCGGGCCAGGGACACCGCGCCGGGCGGGACGTCTGTGGAGTTCCCCTCGTGACCCTCGTCACCAGGGGGCAGCTCCAGGCCTCCCGAGCCCACCCGTGCACCGCCTTCCGCTCCCCCGAGCTCTCCCTGTGCCAACGATCAAGGAAGGGTACTCCGGGAGCGGTCGGCGGTGCAGCAGGATGGACAGGTCGTTTCTCAACTACCGTTTCCGGGCTGTCCGTTCTGATCAGCGAGGGCGGCAGGAGTGAGCGGATTCATAGCGGTGACGTCGCGCGGGGCGAGGGAGAAGCCCTGCCAGTGGACCGGCATGGGCTGCTGGTCCTCGTCGCGCGCGATGTGATGGAACCCGACGTTCACCCAGACCACGGGGTTGGTGAGGGTCTGCCCGTTCACCCACTGGTCGACGGTCTTGGGGTGGCCGTTGGCGCAGCCGGGGTTGTTGCTGGCGAACAGCTCGCACTTGTCGTACTGGGTGAAGTAGACGTCGTGCTTGGTGAAACCGTGACCCGGGTACTTGTTGCTGGCGCCCGGCACGATCTCGTACGAACGGGCGTGCCCGTCCTTGTTCTTGCCGGCCGTGCTGACCACCCGCCACCAGCGCATGTTCTTGTAGTCACCGGCGAGTTCCTTGGTGACGTTGGTGCGGGTGGTCTTGTTGGTGGGCGCCTGCTGGCCGTGCGCGGGCGCGCTGACCACCGAGTCGTACTGCTCGATGCGGCTCTTGGAGGAGCCGTCGAGGTCGAAGTCCAGCTTCCAGAAGACGTTGTGGCTGTGGCTGGTGGCGTACGCGTGGGCGCCCTTGCCGATCGGCCAGCCGCGGCCGTCGCCGGCGTCGTAGTCGCCCGGGGAGAGGCTGCCGGTGGCGCCGACGTTCATGTTGACCGTGCCGTCGTCCTGGAACCGCCACTCGGTCATGTACTCGTACCAGCCGACCTTGTTGACGGTGTAGACCAGCAGGTCCTTGCCCTGCTGCTGGTACACCCGGTTACCGGTGTCGGCCTGCATCCGGTAGGCGTGTCCGCGCGAACGGGTGGTGGTGCACAGGCCGTTGACGTTCGGGTGGGCAGGGTCCCAGGCGTCGGGGACCTTGACGGTCTTGATGGTGCCGCCGGGGCACTCGGCCGTGTCGAGCGGCACCAGGCCCTGGGCGAAGCCGAAGCCGGTCAGGTCGTCGTACTCGACGCTGCCGTCGTCGTAGGGGACGTCGATCTGGGCGAGGCGGGCGCTGGAGAGGACCTTGATGGGGGCCGACTCGCCCTTGGGCTGGTAGGAGATGTGCTCCAGGACCAGCCCGGCCTTGCTGTCGTAGCGCCAGCACATCCGCCAGGTGGTGCCGGTGGAGAGCTTCTGCTCGATCCGGTAGGCGGCGGAGCAGTCGGCGGCGGGCGCGGCGGCCTGCTTGGGCTGGGCGGCCGCGGGTCCGGCCGCGGTGGTCGCGCCGGCGGCCAGCGCGGCCACGGACAGGCCCACGGCGGCCGTCCGGCGGGCGCGGCGGATTCTGTTCGGGTGCATGACGAAGTGACTCCTCGTACGGGAGATGCAGTCGAAAAGGAGAAGGCGTTCGGGAAAGGCGAACGGAACCGGCGGCTCAGCGGCCGAGCTTCACGACCTTGCGGGCGCTCAGGTCGACGATCAGGGAACGGGCGTCGATCCAGGGCCCGTTCTTGACCTTCGGGAAGAGCCGCACGCAGCGGTGTTCGCCGCACTTGTCGAGCGCGGCCGGCTGGGCGCCCTCAGTGGCGCGGTACACCGCGCTGTTGAGCAGCAGCTGCTGCTCCGGGGAGGTGAGGTCCTCGCCCGTGGCGTCCTTGAAGTCCGCCTTCAGGCCGGCGCCGAGCGGGTCGGCGACGAGCAGCTGGAGTGCCTCGACGTTCTCGTCGTGGCTGAGCGGCGGCTGGACACCCTGCCGGGTGGTGGTCTGCTCGACCTTGCCGGTGTCGAGGTTGACGGTCCGGGTGACGAGGCTGTCGTCCCGGTAGTCGTAGAACGTCACGTCCGCGCGCCGTGGCGCGTTCGTGGCGTCCAGTTCGTTCGCGTTCGGCTCGGCCAGGTCGACGCTGATCCGCTCCGGGCCGCGCCGGCCCTCGACGTTCTCCCCGGCGTTGAACATCTGCCTGGTCAGAGCGAGTTGTTCGACGCGCTTGGTCTCGTCGTCGGTCAGCGGGTCACTGCCCGTGCCTTTCTTCCCCTCGGCCGGCGCCTGTTCCACCACGCCCGGCTTGACGGCGCCCGTGCCCTGTCCCGCCTGCTGCGCGGCGACCGTGCCGGTCCCGTCGCTCCCTCCTGAGTCGTCCGCCCCCGCCGTACCCGGCAGGGTGATCCCGACCATCACGGCGGTCCCCGCGACCGCCAAGCCCGCACCGGCCACCACTTTGCCCAGATGGCGGTGCACTATCTTGCGCACATCTTCCCCCTACTCCCCCTTGGTCACAGGGAGTACGTGTTTGCCCCACTGGTTCGGCACACTTGGCCACATGGGCCACTGTGTGCACTGGTCGCCGGGTAAGAGGGGTGTAAGTCACCTGGGGTTCCATTACTTTCGGGCAGACTCATGACCAAGGCGCCCCCGCGCGCAATACACACCTGGAAGAGTCGACTTCATGCAGGTCTGGCCTGGAGAGGCATATCCGCTCGGTGCCACGTACGACGGCGCCGGGACCAACTTCGCGGTGTTCACGGAGACCGCGGACCGAGTGGAGCTGTGTCTGCTGCACGACGACGGCTCCGAGACGGCGGTGGAGCTGCGCGAGAGCGACGCCTTCGTCCGGCACGCGTACCTGCCGGGGGTGATGCCCGGGCAGCGCTACGGCTTCCGGGTGCACGGCCCGTACGACCCCGGACGAGGGCTGCGCTGCAACTCGGCGAAGCTGCTGCTCGACCCCTACGCGAAGGCGGTCAGCGGGTCGGTGCGCTGGGGCGAGGAGGTGTACGGCTACCACTTCGGCGACCCCGACAAGCGCAACGACCTGGACTCGGCCCCGCACACCATGACCTCGGTGGTGATCAACCCGTACTTCGACTGGGGCGACGACCGGCGGCCGCGCACCGAGTACCACCACACGGTGATCTACGAGGCCCATGTGAAGGGCCTGACCATGCGCCACCCGGGACTGCCCGAGGAGCTGCGCGGCACCTACGCGGGTCTCGCGCACCCGGCCGTCATCGAACACCTGACGGAGCTGGGCGTCACGGCGCTGGAGCTGATGCCGGTCCACCAGTTCGTGAACGACCACCGGCTGGTCGACATGGGGCTGAACAACTACTGGGGCTACAACACGATCGGCTTCTTCGCCCCGCACAACGCGTACGCCTCCTGGGGCGACCGCGGCCAGCAGGTCCTGGAGTTCAAGTCGGCGGTCCGGGCACTGCACGAGGCCGGGATCGAGGTGATCCTGGACGTGGTCTACAACCACACCGCCGAAGGCAACCACCTGGGCCCGACGCTGTCCTTCCGGGGCCTGGACAACCCGTCGTACTACCGGCTGACCGACGACCCCCGCTACTACATGGATACGACCGGCACCGGGAACTCCCTGCTGATGCGGTCCCCGCACGTCCTTCAGATGATCATGGACTCGCTGCGGTACTGGGTCACCGAGATGCACGTCGACGGCTTCCGTTTCGACCTCGCGGCGACGCTGGCGAGGCAGTTTCATGAGGTGGACCGCCTTTCGTCGTTCTTCGACCTGGTGCAGCAGGACCCGGTGGTCTCCCAGGTGAAGCTGATCGCCGAGCCCTGGGACGTGGGCGAGGGCGGCTACCAGGTGGGCAACTTCCCGCCGCTGTGGACCGAGTGGAACGGCAAGTACCGCGACACCGTGCGCGACCTGTGGCGCGGCGAGCCGCGCGCACTCGCGGAGTTCGCGTCCCGGCTGACCGGCTCCTCCGACCTCTACCAGGACGACGGCCGCCGCCCGCTGGCCTCCATCAACTTCGTGACCTGCCACGACGGATTCACCCTGCACGACCTGGTGTCGTACAACGACAAGCACAACGAGGCCAACGGCGAGGACAACCGGGACGGCGAGAGCCACAACCGCTCCTGGAACTGCGGGGTCGAGGGGCACACCGACGACCCCGCGATCCTCGAGCTGCGCGAGCGGCAGATGCGCAACTTCGTCGCCACGCTGATGCTCTCCCAGGGCGTGCCGATGATCAGCCACGGCGACGAGTTCGCGCGCACACAGCAGGGCAACAACAACGCGTACTGCCAGGACAACGAGGTGTCCTGGGTGGACTGGCCGGACCCCGAGGACGACGGCGGCCTGCTGGCCTTCACGCGCGCGATGGCGCGGCTGCGCAAGGAGCACCCGGTCTTCCGGCGCCGCCGCTTCTTCCACGGCCGCCCGGTGGAGGGCACCCACGACGAGCTGTCCGACATCGCCTGGTTCACTCCGGAGGGCCACGAGATGGCCCAGCAGGACTGGGGGTCGGCACAGGCGTCGGCCCTGACGGTGTTCCTCAACGGCAACGCGATCTCGGAACCCGGCACCCGCGGGGAGCGGATCGCCGACGACTCCTTCCTGCTGATGTTCAACGCGTCACCGGATCCGCTGGAGTTCCTGGTGCCGGTGAACCACGGCCTGCAGTGGGAGGTGGTGGTGGACACGGCACGCGCGGAGCCGGTGCCCCCCGGGCCGAAGGTGGACGGCGGGACACGCCTGACGTTGGTGGGGCGGAGCCTGACCGTTCTGAAAAGGCCGGCGTAGGGATGCGCGCTCCGATGGGCCGTTGTACGGGTGCGGGCCGGTGGGGGCTTGTCGCGCCCACGCGGACGGAGCCGCACAGGGGCATACAGTCCCGCGCCCCTTCGGGGCGCGGTCCCGCACCGGTTGACAGAGAATCCGGCGGGGCGGGTACGTAGGTCTCCATGACAGCCGAGCGAATCCCCGCCACCGTGCCCACCTCCACCTACCGCCTCCAGCTCCAGCCCAGCTTCCCCTTCTCGGCCGCCGAAGCCGCCGTGCCGTACCTCGCCTCGCTCGGTGTCTCCCACCTGCACCTCTCCCCCGTCCTGGAGGCCGTGCCGGGCTCCACGCACGGCTACGACGTCGTCGACCACGCGCGCGTGCGTGCCGAACTCGGCGGCGAGGAGGGGCTGCGCGCGCTCGCGCGTACCGCGCGGGAGCACGGTCTCGGTCTGGTCGTGGACATCGTGCCGAACCACATGGCCATGTCCCCCCGGCACAACCACGCCCTGTGGGAGGTCCTGCGGGAGGGCCCCAGCTCGCCGTACGCGCGCTGGTTCGACGTCGACTGGGAGGCGCAGGGCGGGCAGCTGCTGGTGCCGGTGCTCGGCGGCCCGGTCGGCGAGGTGCTCGGGCAGCTGGTGGTCGACGGTGACGTGCTGCGCTATCACGAGCACGCCTTCCCGCTCCGGGAGGGCACCGCGGACCTGCCGCTGCCGGAGTTGCTGGACGCCCAGTGGTACCGCCCGGTGTGGTGGCGGCTGGCCCGGACCGAGCTGAACTACCGGCGGTTCTTCAGCATCTCGGAGCTGATCGGGGTGCGGGTGGAGGACCCGGAGGTGTTCGAGGCCACCCACGCGAAGATCCTCCAGCTGCTGCACGAGGGGGTGGTGGACGGACTGCGCGTCGACCATCCCGACGGGCTCGCCGACCCGGACGACTACCTCGCGCGGCTGCACGAGGCGACCGGCGGGCGCTGGACGGTCGTGGAGAAGATCCTGGCCGACGGCGAGCGGCTGCCCGGCGCCTGGCCGGTCGCCGGGACCACCGGGTACGACGCGCTGCGGCAGGTGGACGGCCTGTTCACGGACCCCGTCGGCGCCCGTGAACTGCTCGACGGCTACCGGCGGTTCGCCGCCCCGCAGACGGACCGGGGCGGTGACTGGGCGGCGACCGTGCGGCGGGCCGCTTACAAGGTGCTCACGCACGAGCTGGCGGCCGAGACGGACCGGCTGACCCGGGCCGCCGCCCGCGTGTGCGCGACCTCGCCGGACCCCGCGCTGCGCGACCGGGCGCCCTGGGCGCTGCGCATCGCGCTGGAGGAGCTGCTGGTGCGGATGCGGGTGTACCGGCCGTACGCCTCCGGTGACGCGGCCGCCGTGGTCACCGAGGGGGCCGCCGAGGAGGCGAGGTCGGCCTTCATGGTGCCCGAGGAGGGCGGGGCGGTGGACGTGGTGCGCGGGCTGCTGCTGGCGGGCGACGACGACGGGCCCGGGCCCACGGAGTTCCGGACGCGGTTCGCGCAGACCTCCTCGGCGCTGCGGGCCAAGTCCGTGGAGGACACGGCGTTCTACCGCTATGTGC
Source organism: Streptomyces sp. NPDC051105 (assembly GCF_040682795.1). Taxonomy (NCBI): domain Bacteria; kingdom Bacillati; phylum Actinomycetota; class Actinomycetes; order Kitasatosporales; family Streptomycetaceae; genus Streptomyces; species Streptomyces sp. NPDC051105. The sequence continues at coordinate 417,979 of NZ_JBFBBR010000001.1, forward strand.
CACTGCTGTCCGCGACCGAGGTGGGCGGTGCTCCGGGCAGTCCGGGCGTCTCCCCCGACGACTTCCACGCGTACTGCGCGCGCGTGCAGCGCGACTGGCCGCTCACCGGGACGGTGGTCACGACGCACGACACCAAGCGCAGTGCCGACGTGCGGGCGGCGCTGGCCGTGCTGACGGAGTGCCCGGAGCGCTGGGCGGACGTGCTGACCGAGGTGACCGGGGACGGGGCGGGCGTACCGGACGCGCAGCTGGCGTGGGCGGCCTGGCAGACGGTGTTCGGGCTCGGCCCGGCGGCCCCGGAGCGGGTGCAGGGGGCCCTGCTGAAGCATGTGCGGGAGGCGGGCCTGTACACGAGCTGGACGGAGCAGGAGCCGCCGTACGAGGAGGCGGTGGCCTCGTTCGTCGCGGCGGGCCCCTGCGGGGCACCAGGAGAGCGTGTGGCGGCCTTCCGGGCCTCGCTGGCGGCACACGTCCGGGCGAACGTCCTCGGCACGGCTCTGGTCCATCTGACGATGCCGGGTGTGCCGGACGTCTACCAGGGCACGGAGGGGGAGTTCCGGGCGCTGGTGGACCCGGACAACCGGCGGCCGGTCGCCTTCCCGCCCGAGCACCCGGGCGAGAAGGACGCGGTGACGGCGGCGGCGCTGCGGCTGCGGGCGCGCCGCCCCAAAGTCTTCGGCGCTACGGCGACGTACGCGCCGCTGACGGCCCAGGGCCCGGCCGCGGGGCACTGTCTGGCGTTCGCACGCTCCGGGGAGGTGGTCACCGCGGTGACCCTGCTGTCGCTGCGGCTGGCCGCGGCGGGCGGCTGGCGGGACACGGTGCTGCCGCTGCCGCCGGGGCGGTGGGCGGACGTGCTGGCGCCGGAACGCGAGTTCACGGGGCACGCGCGCGTGGACGTGCTCTTCGAGGGGTTGCCGGTGGCGCTGCTGGAGCGGGTGGACGGCGGGGGTGACGTGGACGGCGCGGACGGCGCGGACGACGAGGACGACAGTCACTGAGGGCACCGAGGTCACTGAGGGCACCGAGGCCACCGAGGCCACCGAGGCCACCGAGGCCACCGAGGCCAGCGAGGCCACCGAGGGGCATATTCACTCGTACGGGTGAATATGTGGCCGGGTCGGGGGGTTGCCGAAACTCGTCGGGCGCCTGCGGCGTCCGTAAAGGCGCGCGGAGCCGTTCCGCGCCCCGTAATGGCTTCGCACCCCCGCCGGCGCCAACCGCCCCGTCGGCCGACGGCACATGCACCTGGGCGCCCCCTGGAGCCTCCCCCGGGAGGTTCTTGACAGTTCACCTATGCCGTGCGGGACTGGGGAATGCGAAGCCGGGCGGACAAGTCGGGGGTGAGTCTCCTGCCGGAGCTGCGCTACCCCAGTGTTCCCGAACTGATCGCAAACGCCCGGGCGTTGGCCGCTCACCGGCCCGGCCTGTGCACGTTGCGGCAGATCGGAGTCTCCCGCGCGGGCAGACCCCTGCACCTGCTGTCCGTCGGGCACGCCCGGCGGGCGGTGCTGGTGGTCGCGGGCGCCCACGCCAACGAGCCGACCGGGGGCGGCACCCTCCAGGTGCTCGCCGAACGGGTACTGAAAGAGCGGGACCTACGGGCGGAGACCTCCTGGCACTTCCTGCTGTGCGCCGACCCGGACGGGGCGAGCCTGCACGTCACCCCGGCACCGCGCAGCCTGCTCGACTACCACCACGGCTTCTACCGCCCGGCGGGCCCCGAACAGCCGGAGTGGTCGCCGTCGGTGCTGCCCCCGGACCGGCTGCCGCCCGAGACCCTGGCCCTGCTCGGGGTGATCGACGAGCTCCGCCCGTACCTCCAGGTGACCCTGCACGGCACCGACCTGGGCGGCAGCTGGGTGCAGCTGACGAAGGACGTGCCCGGGCTCGCCGAACCGTTCGCCAAGTCCGCGGCGGAGCTGCACATCCCGGTGGAGACGGGTGCCTCGGACGCCGCGGGCTGGCCGGCGTCCGGTCCCGGGGTCCGGGTGATGCCGGGACCGGGGTCGGGGGTGGCGTACCCGAGCATGCCGGACGACGCACGGCACAGCACCTGGTACCACGCGCACCGCTACGGCGGGCTGACGGCGGTGGTCGAGGTGCCGATGTGGGCGAGCGACCTGGTCGACGACCCGGCACCGCATCCGGCGCCGGCCGCGGCGATGCGCCGGCTGGCGGGCCGGCTGCTGCGGGACTCGCGGGAGGTGGAGCGGGTGCTGACCGAGGCGCTGCCCCGGCTGGACGGCCTCCTGGACGGCCCGCTGCTGCGGGCGGCCCGCTGGGCCCTGGGCCTGATCCCCGGACTGGCCGAGGACTGGATCCGCCGGCCGCCGATCGACACCACGATGGCGTACGTCGGCAGCGTGGACGCCTTCGGGCGGCGGCTGCCGTTGCGGGCGGCGTCGATGCTGCTGCGGGTGCTGCGGGAGGCGGACGACCGTGCGGTGCCACGGCTGGAAGAGCTGGTGGCCTCCTGGTGCGACGCCTACGGGGAGCGCTTCCAAGCCCGCTGGGTGCCGTTGGAGCGCCAGGTGGAACATCAGTCCCGGACGGTGCTGGCGGCCGCGCGGCACGCCCGTGAGCGGGCGGCGTGAGGATCTGGGGCCTGTCCGGTGGAGCCCCCCAGGAGCCGCACGCCGCCCTCGGGGTCAGCTGTCGAGGGCGAAGACCGGCCCGGTACGGGCCGCCATCTGGCATGAGTTCGAGAACGTCTCGTGGTACTCGATCGGCCGGCCGTTCCACTGCCCGCGCGCCTGCGCGGTCACGGGGGCGTAGACCATCGGGCACATGGCGTTCTTGACCGGCGTGATGCGCGCGATGTCACCGCCCACCATGTCGAGTTCGGCGCAGGCGTCGGCCGCGCGGGAGTGCCCCTGGGGCGGGTCGCACAGCAGCAGCGTGCCGGGCGTGTCGCCGGACCGGCTGTCGCCCTTGGCGACGGTCAGGTACAGGTAGTCGCCGCCGTCGGTGGCGCCGGGTGCGGCCTGGGCCGGTCCGGCGGCGAGGAGGGCGGCTGCCGCCAGCAGGGCACCGCCGGTCGCTGTCACTCTGATCAGAGGGGTCATTCCCGGTGCATCGGCACGACGGCGTCCGCGCCCCAGCCCGACTCACCCGAACGAGCACGCACGCGCGCATGGCGTTGTGCCAGTTCGAAAGCGCTCAGGACCACGCGCGTCTGGTACTCGGCCTGACGTGCGACCGGGATCCAGCGCGCGCCGAAGGCCTGGTGGTAGTCCGCGCACCAGGTGTCGATCAGGCGGTCCAGGTCGGGCAGGGCACCGGCCGGGTCGTCGCCGGTGCCGCGCAGCAGCCGGTGCAGCAGCCCGGCGGCACGCAGGACCAGCCGGCGCCCGGCGATCCCCAGGGCGGCCAGATGGGCGGTGCTGAGCGGGGGCAGCGGGCGGGCACTGCCGGCGTCGGTGCCGGGGTCCCAGGCGTCGGCGAGACCCGGGCAGACCAGCAGGTAGTCGTCCACCGGCGCGAGCAGCCGGGCCGCGTCCGGCGCGCCGGACAACTGGGGCCGGATCCGGGTCAGGACGCCCTCCAGCAGGCCGGTGTCGTGCCGCAGGGTCCGGCTGACGGCGCGCAGCGCGGCGTCCCGGTCGGCGGGCGGTGCGCTGTCCTGGACGGCGGCCACGCCCCACATGGGCGCCTCGACGATCGCGGTGACGGTGCCGTGCCGGTGCGGATGGAACCAGGTGGACTCGACGGCCGCCTCGGTGATGGCGGCGGCCAGGTCGCCTCGGCGGGGCGGCGGCACCCGGTAGACGGCCGGGCCCAGGGTGGGCCAGTACAGGGCGTCGTAGGCGCCGAGTTCGCGGGGGATGCCGAGCCGGCCGGCGGTGTGCGCGAGGCGTTGGGCGAGGCCCGGCAGGTCATCGGTCAGCTCGACGAAGCCGCCGCCGACGTCCACACCGTGCAGCGAGCACTGGAGGAAGGGCCGCAGCCCGTCCTGGAGGTCCAGCAGTGCCCGGGTCTCGGGCAGCGTGGCGGCGTCGGCTCCGTCGGGCAGCCATTCGGGCTGCTCCAGGAAGCCGGGCCGGAAGAAGTTCCGGAAGTAGTGGCCCAGCGTGTACGGCCCGGCCAGCCAGCCCTCGTTGCGGCGCGAGCCGTCCGGGTCCAGGCACAGCAGCAGGTTCCAGGTGACGTCGGCGTCCTCGGTCAGCCGGGGGTCGGCCAGGACCCGGTCGGCGAGGCGGAGGACGGTGGCGCCGCCGACGGGTTCGTTGGCGTGCGGGCCGGCCACGACGAGGGCGTGCCGGCTGCCGTGACCGATCGAAAGCAGCCACAGCGGAGTGCCCGCGCGAGAGGTGCCGATCCGGTGCAGCCGGGCGTCCCGGGGGTGGTCGGCGACCAGTGCGGCCGCGCGCGAGGACAGCTCGTCCACGGACGGAAAGCGGTGGAGGGGCGGCAGGGCACACCTCCACGATGCTGTGCCGTCGGTTCACCAGATGTGTATGGAGTACGCACAGTCAGTCACGACTTGGGGGGTACGTCAACACCGCGACGGACAAACGTTTTTCAGCCACGTGGGAGAAGGCGCGAACTCAGTGGGCCGAGAGCCGGAAGCACACCCGGCCGAAGCCGATCTGGTCGCCCTCACGGACGACGGCGGCGCCGATCACCCGGCGGCCGTTCACCGTCGTGCCGTTGGTGGAGCCGAGGTCCCTGAGCACCCACAGGCCGCCCTGCCGGCGGAGTTCGGCATGCACGCGGGAGACCGTCTCGTGGTTGAGCCGCAGCCCGCTGGCCGGGTCGCGGCCGATGCGCAGCGGGTGCCCGGTGCCGGGGTGCGGCAGCAGCAGCTTGGGCAGCCGCTCGGCCTGCCAGGCCCGGCGCAGCCGCACCGTGAATCCGGAGACGGCCTCGACGGTGCCGAGGAGCACACGCGCGAAGCGGCTCTCCTGGGGCAGGTCGGCGGTGAGTACGGCCAGTTCGTCCACGCGGCGGGCGGCGAGCGCCAGTTCCATGCGGCGCACGAACGTGTCGTGCGACAGCCGTCCCATGGCAACGCCCTCGCGCAGCACACTCAGCGCCTTCTCGCGTTCCGCGTCGGACAGCCGCGCGGGATAGGTGTTGAACTCGAAGGACGACGTCACATTGCCGATTCTGGGTCAGTGAACCCCGGGTGTCCAGAAAACGGGGAAACGGCCGTCGGGCGCGCGTACGTACGGCGACACCCGTCGGCAAAGCCGCGATTCAAAGCGGATTGATCTCTTTTCACGGCACGATGGACGGACTACCTCACGATGAGCCAGACGAAGGGGAACCGTCCGTGCAGTTCGAGGTGTGGGCACCGCAGGCAGACCGTGTGACGCTCCATTGCGACGGAGCCGCACGCGCGTTGGAGCGTGATCCGCGGCGGCCGGGCTGGTGGGCCGGGCAGGCGGACGCCGAGGACGGCACGCGGTACGGTTTCGCGCTGGACGACGGCCCTGTGCTGCCCGACCCGCGCTCGCGCCGCCAGCCGGACGGACCGGACGGGCTCAGCGCGGTCGTCGACCACGGGCGGTACGAGTGGCGTGCCGCGTGGCCTGGACGCGCGCTGCCGGGAGCGGTGCTCTACGAGCTGCACGTGGGCACGTACACCCCCGAGGGCACCCTGGACGCCGCCGCCGGGCGACTGGACCATCTGAAGGAACTGGGCGTCACACACGTGGAGTTGATGCCGCTCTGCCCGTTCCCGGGCCGGCACGGCTGGGGGTACGAGGGGGTCTCCCTGTGGGCGGTGCACGAGCCGTACGGCGGCCCCGAGTCGCTGAAGCGGTTTGTCGACCGGGCGCACGGGCTCGGGCTCGGTGTCGTCCTGGACGTGGTCCACAACCACCTCGGCCCGTCGGGCAATTACCTGCCCGCGTTCGGTCCGTACTTCACGGAGACGCACCACACGCCCTGGGGCGCGGCGGTCAACCTGGACGCGCCCGGTTCCGACGAGGTCCGCGCGTACCTGGTGGGCAGCGCGCTGGCCTGGCTGCGCGACTACCGGATCGACGGACTGCGCCTGGACGCGGTGCACGCGCTGTGCGACACGCGCGCGTGCCACTTCCTGGAGGAGCTGTCGTCGGCCGTGGCCGGCCTGGCGGCGGAGTCGGGCCGGCCGTTGTTCCTGGTCGGCGAGTCCGACCTGAACGACCCACGGGTCATCACCGCACGCGCGGAGCACGGGCTCGGCCTGGACGCGCAGTGGAACGACGACTTCCACCACGCCCTGCACACCGCGCTGACCGGGGAGTCCCAGGGCTACTACGCCGACTTCGCGCGCGCCCCCCTCGCCGCCGTCGCCAAGACCCTCACCGCCGGTTACTTCCACGACGGCACCTACTCCAGCTTCCGGGGCCGCCACCACGGCCGGCCGCTGGACCGTGCGCGGGTGGCCGGGCACCGGCTGCTCGGCTACACCCAGACCCACGACCAGATCGGCAACCGCGCCCAGGGCGACCGGCTTTCGGCCACCCTCTCCCCCGGCCTGCTGGCCTGCGCGGCCACGCTGACGCTCACGGCGCCCTTCACGCCGATGCTGTTCATGGGCGAGGAGTGGGCGGCGGGCACCCCCTGGCAGTTCTTCACCGACCACACGGACCCGGATCTGGCGGAGGCCGTACGACGCGGCAGGCGACGGGAGTTCGCGGCGCACGGATGGGCCGAGGAGGACGTACCCGACCCGCAGGACCCGGCCACCCGGGACCGGTCCTGCCTGGACTGGTCGGAGCCGGAACGCGAACCGCACGCGCGCGTGCTGGCCTGGTACCGCCGGCTGCTCGCTCTGCGTCGCGAGCAGCCGGACCTCACCGATCCCGACCTCGCCGACACCAAGGTGGCGTACGACGAGGAGGCACGCTGGCTGGCGTTCCGGCGCGGTGACGTGCGGGTCGCCGTGAACCTGGGCAAGGAGCCGGCCGCGATCCCGCTGGGCACCGCCCGGGTGGAGGTCCTGGCCGCGTGGGACACCGTGACGGCACCGGACACGAACGGACTGCTGCGGGTGCCAGGCGAGTCGTGCGTGGTACTGACCCAGGCGTGAGCACACGCGCGTGTCCTACGGTTCGCCGTCCGTGTCGTCCTCCCGGAGGTCCGACACGCGCTCGAGGAGGATCGCCTCCCAGGCGCGCCGGAGTTGGGTACGCAGCAGGGGCAGGGGGCTGTCGTCGCGGCCGTCGAGGCGGTCGGTGAGGCGGATGACGGTGTCGCAGCGGGCGAGCCACAGGCCGCGCAGGCAGGGACGGGGGCCGTAGCCGGCGAGGGTGGCCGCGCGGACGGCCGCGCCGGAGCCGACCGCGAGGGCGAGCCCGGCGATGTCCTCGGCGGGGTCGCCCACCGCCGCGTCGGTCCAGTCGAGGACCCCGCGCACCCTGCCGTCGGCGCTGACCACCAGGTGCTCGCCCTTGAGGTCGTGGTGGACCAGCACGGCCGTACCGGGCTGGGCGGCGAGCTGGGCGGCGCCCGGCGAGGTGAAGTGGAGCAGGGGTGCGGGGTCGAACTCGTCGGCGACGGCGAGGCGTTCGGCGGCCGGCACGGCCATCCGGCGCAGCGCCTCCAGGGAGCGTGGCGGGGTGCGTGGCACGCCGAGCGTCTCGGCCTGCCGTGCCGGCACCTCGCGCAGCCCGGTGAGCAGCCCGGCCAGATCGGCCTCGCCGACCGCGGAGACGTCGTGCTCCTCGGCCGTACCCCCGGGGATCGCGGTGTCCAGCGTGTAGGTCAGTCCCGGCGCCCACTCGCCGTGCGTGACCCCGGCCGGGACGGCGACGGGCAGGTGCGGGCGCACCAGGTCGCGCAGGCGCAGTTCGCGGCGCTGGCGCGCGGAGGCCTCGCGGTCGGGGGCGAGGCGCAGCACATAACGGGTGCCGACCCACCAGGTGGAGTGCTCACCGCCCGCCGTGACGGGCCGGATGTCGGGGCCCGTGGTTTCGGTCGCGCTCTCTTTGAGCAGCGAACGGACCAGTCGGCGGACGGTGTCCGCGGTGGGTGTCGGTGCCTGGGTCATGGATCGCGCCGTTGCCGTTCGGGTGGGGTAGGGGCGAGAGGATACGCCCCGGGCCGGGTCGGTCAGCCCACTATGACCATCTCGCGGGTGGTTTGGTTGAAACGACGCCCGCCCTCCTCGGTCACCGTGACGATGTCCTCGATCCGCACTCCGAAGCGGCCGGGCAGATAGATACCGGGCTCCACGGAGAAGCACATCCCGGGCACCAGCGGCTGCTCCTCGCCCTCGATCATGTACGGCGGCTCGTGCGTGGTGACGCCGATGCCGTGGCCGGTCCGGTGGATGAAGTACTCGCCGTACCCGGCGTCGGTGATGATTGCGCGGGCGGCCCGGTCGACGTCCTGGCAGGCGGCACCGGGGCGGACGGCCCGGAAGCCGGCCTCCTGGGCGGCGCGCACGATGTCGTGCACCTCGCACTCCTCGGCGGTCGGCGGGCCCACGTGCACCGTCCGGGAGGTGTCGGATCCGTAGCCGTCCTTGAGGCCGCCGAAGTCGAGGACGACCATGTCGCCGTCCTGGATGACGCGGTCGCCGACCTCGTGGTGCGGGTTGGCGCCGTTGGGTCCTGAGCCGACGATGGTGAAGTCGACCTGGTCGTGGCCGAAGCGGCGCAGCAGGTCGGCGAGGTCGTGGCCGACGTCGGACTCGCGGCGGCCGGCGAAGGGAACCCCGCGGATCTCCTCGAACGTGGCGTCGGCGGCCGCCCCGGCGGCGGCGAGGAGCTCGAGCTCGGCCGCGTCCTTCACGGCGCGGAGCATGGGCAGCGCGTCGGTGAGGGAGGCGTAGGAGGTGTCGGGGAGCGTCTTCTGCAGGCCCAGCAGGTGCATGGCCCAGGCGTTGTCGCTGATACCGAAGCGGCCGTCCTTGGCGAGCAGGCCGGCGGTGACGGTGTAGGGGTCGATGCCGTCGGTCCAGTCCCGCAGGGTCAGAGCGGCCGAGCCGTGGGTCTTCTCGGCGTCGGGGGCCTCCAGGGTGGGGACGACCAGGACGGGGTCCTTGCCGGGGGTCAGGACGAGGAGGGTGAGCCGTTCGGTGACCGCGGTGGGGGTGTAGCCGGTGAGCCACACCATGTCGGGGCCGGGGGCGATCAGGAGGCCGGCGAGTCCGGCGTCGGCCGCGGCGTGGGCTGCGCGCGCCATGCGGGACTTGTAGTCGCCGGCGGTGAAGGGCGCGGCGGGTGCGGTGCCGGTCATCCAGGGCCTCCTTGCGCGGGTGAGGGGGCTGTAGGGGCCTCGGCATGCATCCTGCCGGGTGCGGCGTGGCCGCGCGAGCCGGTTTGGGCAGAGCCGCCGTTGTGGGGTGCGGGAGTGCCGCCGGTGCGGGTGGGTGGTGGCCGGCCGCGTCCACGCGGCGGAGCGGCACCTGTATTGAGCCCCGCGCCCCTCGGGGCGCGTCCGCGCGGGTGCTCTCAGGTAACGACGCCCGGCGTCACGGTCAGCTGCTGGTAGCCCCCGCTCTCGTGGCGCACCGTGAGCTTGGCCTCGTGGCCCGGGCGGGCGTCGGTCACCGCTCGTACCAGGTCGGCCGCGCTGTCGATGCGCCGGTCGCCGAGCTGGAGCAGGACGTCGCCCCGGACCAGCCCCGCCGTATAGCCCGGACCCGGCACATGGACTGCCACCACCAGCGCGCCCACCTTCTCGGCGTCCACGGCCTCCACGCCCAGGGTCGCCGCGGCCGTGCGCGAGGGGCCGGCGGTGGCGGACGGGGTGGGTCGGGTCGGCGTCGGTGGGGCGTGGTGCTGCAGTTCGGCCAGTCTGCTCATGCCGATCACCGTGGCGCCGACGGTGCCGATGCCGACCCCGGACAGCACCAGGACCGTGCCGACGATCAGGCCGAAGAGCAGGGACCTGATCCGCCGGCCGCGCCGGCGCGCGGCGTGCGGGTGCCGGGCCGGCCCGGGTTCGGGGTCGTCCCGGCGTTCCTGGCCTGGGATCGGCTTGGGACGCAAAGCGGTCTGTTCCATGGTTCGCCTCCAGCCGCAGCTCTACCCGGCGCACGCGGGCGCGACGAGACACGAACGAGTGAGACTGGCCCTGGGTCAGGGGTGGGAAGTCTCAGGTCCCACCTGTGCCGTGGGCCTCGCGGGGAAGGCCTGCCGTCAGGTACGCCGCCACTCCTGCGGGTGTCCCGCCGCACACCAGTTCCACCCGCCGGACGAGCCGGGACGCGGTGGCCGGGAGGTCGTCGCGGGCGAGCGCGCACAGGGTGAAGCCCGCGGCGGGAAGGGCCGCGAGGACGGCGTAGACGGGCCCGGTCGGGGCGGCGGCGGGGGCGAGGCCGGGCGCGCCGAGGAGAGGGTGCCCGAGTCGGCGTAGGGCAGCGCGCGGCCGGCGCGGAGCCCCCGGAGGGGCCCGCGCCGGCACCGGAGGCGATGGCACCGCTCACCGGTGGGTGTCAGCCCACGGGGAGCGCCGGGGCGAGCGGGGGCCGGTCCGGCAGGAACCCGTGGGCCCGGCGGGCCAGGTGGTCCGCCTTGTAGCGGTCGACCCGTCGGTGCCAGTTCAGGATTCCGGCCATCCAGTTCTGCAGATCGCGGACATAGCCGTCCATGGCCGCACGGGCCTCGGCGGGCAGCTCGAAGTCGTCGTACAGAACCGGGAGTTCATTGCCGACGACATGCTCGAACTGCTGCATCCGCTGGGTCATCAGGTCGTGCACGACGCGGAGCGCGGTCGGGTAGTCGACGCCGAAGAAGTTCTGGACGACGAGGATCGCGTTGTGGAACTCGCCCTCGTACTGGATCTCCTTCTGGTAGGAGAAGACGTCGTTGATGAGCATGCCGTAGTCGATGGCGGCGTTCTCCAGGGAGCGGACCGGGCCGCTGCGGTAGACCTCCGCGGGGATGGCGGGGCCCTGGCCGCGGCGGGCCAGGCTCAGGGTGAGGTCGGAGCCGAAGGTCGCCCGGCGCATCTCCAGGAAGTCGACGGGGTCGGGGATGCGGTGCTGGAGCTGGTTGGACATCTCCCAGAGCCAGCTCTCGGTCATGCTGTCGACGGACTGCCTGAGAGCCAGCCGGTCTTCGGGGTTCATCCCGGCGGTCGTGCGGGCCCACAGGTCGATCAGGCCGCGCTCCATGCCGGTGGCCGGCACGGGGACGGGCTCGTCGGCGAGGGGCATGCAGGCGGAGAGGCGGGCCGTCGTGAGCCGGGCGCCGGCCAGGTCGCGCCGGGTGCCGAAGACCAGGGGGTAGTAGTCGTCCGCGTAGGTGCCCCAGGCCAGCCAGTCGGCGCTGAGGTCGAGTTCCTCGGGGGTGGCGTCCGGGTCGAGGCCGGCGGAGCAGAGCACCAGGTCGGAGGCGGCGAGTTTGTCCTCGTCCCAGACACCTTCGGCGAGCATGCCGGTGGCGTGCATCCAGGCGGTCAGCCGGGGGCGGGCGGCGTCGAGGTGCGGGCTGAGCTCGACCTCGTAGGGCATGTGGAAGTCGGGCAGGAGGGAGGGCCCGACCTGCTGGAAGGGCACATGGGAGTAGGCCCGCAGACGCTCCGCGGCGGCCGAGGCGAGCAGCGCCCCGACGTCGGCGGCGGAGGTGCCGGGCCCGCTGAGGTGCTGCCAGGGGGCGGACCGGGTGGCGCCCTGGTTCATGTAGCGGCTGGACCGCATGTGCCACTCGTGGCCGCCGGACTGCCAGTCCTGCAGGCCCTTGGTGTAGGCGGCGATCGCGGCGGCCTCGCCGGGTGTGAGGCCCTTCTCGGCGGCGAGGGCGGGCACTTCGGTGAGAGCGGTGTGCTCGAACTGGTGGAGGCGGGAGGTGAGGATGTCGTTGACCGTGTCGGCGGCCTCCGGGGTGGTGCAGTCGAAGAAGGTCTCCAGGACCAGCACGCCGTTGCTGTTCTCGCCCTCGTCCTCCACCTCGCGCTGGTAGGAGAACAGGTCGTTGCGCAGGTGGACGGCGTCGGCGAAGGTCTCCATCAGCACCCGCAGCGGTCGCGTCCCGGCGGCGGCCGCGGGCACCTCGGCCGTCGCGTACTCGACGAGTCCCGCCGACCAGGGGGCGCCGCCGACCTTGCGGCGCATCTCGATGTACTCGACGGGGTTGGCGATCCGCCCCTCGTTGATGTTGGCCAGCTCCCACATCGACTCGTTCAGCAGATGCTCGGTGGCGACCGCGAAACGGCGGCGCCAGTCGACCGACATCGACGGCACCGTGCGCGCCCACAGGTCGGCGAGGCCCGCCTCGACCGGGTTCTGGGGCTCCGGCACGGGCGTCGCGGGGTCGAGCGGCATGAACAGAGGGAGCCGGTCGAGATGGGCCTTGCCGGCGGCGCGGTCCTGGGTGCGCTTGTACATGTCGAGGAAGTGGTCGTCGAAGAAGAACACCCACACGTACCAGTCGGTGATCAGCGACAGGGCGGGGCCGTCGCAGTCGGGGTGCGTGTAGCTGCACAGCAGGCCGTAGTCGTGCGCTTCCAGGTCGGCCTGGGTCCAGATCCCGGAACCCTCCAGCATGCCCATCCCGCGGGCCCACTCGGTGGAATGGGCCCGGGCCTCCTCCAGGTGCGGGTTGAGCCGCGCGGGATACGGCATGTAGAAGTGCGGGAGTTCGAACGGCTGCGTCATGGCCGGGGCCCTACCCGTGGGCTCCAACGCCCATCCACCGCAGGGCACATGATCACACCATCGCGTGAACCGGGGCGGAATCCGGGAACTTCGGCGGGCCTGTGTGGCGTCCGCCGGTCACTCCTCGCGCCCCGGCCCCGTCTCCGTATCCTTCAGGCGCCGCTGTGGGTCCATTCGCCGGACCAACGGATAGGTGGCCTTCGCCACCGCTGACAGAGCCGGTCATACGACGTCCGTCCTCATCAACGGCATCAAGTCGCTGCCGATGTGCCCGCGTTGACCTGGATCAGGGCGTGGGTGCCGGCCGTACGCCAGCGCTGTCCCTCGGCCGCGTCCAAGGCCGCCTCGGTGTCCGCGGCCAGGCCGGTGATCACGTCGGACTTGAGGGTGCGCAACGCGGCCACCGGACCCGGGAACCAGGCGGTGACCTCGGCGAAGGGGGTGGTCGGCGGCCAGAGCCGATCGCCGACCAGACGGCGGTAGTTGAGGTCACCCTTGAAGATCGTGAGGGCGGCGGAGGCGAACTCGGCGCGCAGGTCCCCGGGCATCTCGGTGTACGGCAGCGGGGCACAGGAGAAGGGGTGGGCGCGTACGGTGAGCCGGCCGTCCGACATCGCCGACCAGAGGGTGCGGCCGTACCCGGCGGCCGCACCGGGCGCGGCGGTGAGCCTGCGCAGGGCGTCGAGCACGTCGGCGGTCGTGGCGTCCGAGACGTAGTAGGGGTACGGCTTGATGTGCAGGACCGCGTCAGCGATCCGCCCGGTGTCCAGGAGGTGGGCGATCAGCAGCAGGTCGGGGACGAGTTCGCGGCCCGCGTTGTCGGCGACGAGGCACAGCGTGCCGCCCCGGAGCAGCCGCCACAGGTCGGCGCTGTCGTCGGCGACCAGCGCGGAGACGGCCTCGCCGGACTCGGCGGAAAGGCGGAATCCCAGGTCGGCGCGGTTGCCCCAGAGGGAGCCGTGCAGCAGGGCGCGGTCCGGGTCGTCATCGAGGGCGTCCAGCGCGGCCAGTTCCTCGTCGGTCTCCTTGGCGTCGAGTTCGGCGAGCTTGAAGGGGCGGAAGGGGTCGATGCCCTGCCAGGGGCCGGGGCCGAAGTAGCCGACGGCGTCCAGAAGCCGGCGGTAGAAGTAGCTCTCGGACCACAGCCACGGCACGTCGAACCAGGACTGCCCGAGGTGACCGTCCAGACCCCAGCCGCGCCACCGGTCGCCGTCGGGCAGGGGTTCGATCACGCCTTCGGTGCAGTTGTGCAGCAGCGCGTCGAGGGCGCGCCGCTGTCCGGGGCCGTACGGGAAGGCGTCCCGCACCTGACGGATGATCGCCGGGTGCCGTTCGGCCAGCACGCTGCGCGGGAACGGGCCGGTGGTGCCGAGGATCACGGGTGCGGCGGCGGAGTCGGGCATGGCGTCACGCTATCGCGCGGGATGCCCGGCTCCGCCGAACCGGCGGTGCCGGTCACGCCGTTCTGATCTCGCGCTCCAGCTGGGTGGCGAGGGTCATGTAACGGGCGCGCCGGTGCACCGGGACCAGGCCACGGATCATCAGGTACCACATCTCCGCGACCCTGCGCGGCAGTCGTCCCACCGGCTCCAGGTTGCGTCCGGCGACCCGGGTGCCGACGAAGAAGCAGACCAGGGAGTGGGCGACCACCCCGACGTCGATGTCCGGGTGGACGTCGGACTCCTTGACCGCGCCCTGGAGTTTGCGCGTGGCGAACTCCAGGCCCTCCGTGAACGGATGCCTCAGCGGCGGCCGTACGGTGACGTCCGCGGTGGCCAGCCGCAACCCCGCGCGCGGGATCGGGCCTTCGACGGAGAGCCGGGCGATCGCGAACGTGGTGCGCATCAGGGCCTCCAGCGAGGAGTACCCGCGACTGTCCAACTCCTTCACCAACTGGCCGGAGGTGCGGGACTGGAGCTCCATGATGGCGTGCGCCAGGTCCTCCTTGGCGGCGAAGTGGAAGTAGAGCGCCCCCTTGGTGACCTTCGCGTGTTCGACGATCTCACTCAGACTGGTGGATTCGTAGCCACGCCGGTCGAAGAGGTCGGCGGCGGCCGTGATGATCGTGGCGCGGGTCTGCTCCGCGCGTAACTGCCTCGCCATCGACTCAACACTCCTCACGGCTCCAAACCGACGGGGCATGCGGTTTGTTTTTTACCCCGTGCACACGATAGCTCACCGTGAGGGAACGGGTGGCAACCTGTGCAGACCTGGTGACGGACCCGTGCAACTCGCGGGTGTGGCCTCGCGATCGGCGACCACACTGCACAAACGCACGAGAGCAGAACACGCCACTTCCTCGCGTTCATGCCGGTTTCCCGAGGCGATGCGGGCGGGCGGGCGCACATCGGCGAGCACCACGATACGAGCCGGACGGTTGGTTCTCAATGGCGCCCGCGCAGTCCGCAAACGGGACGACCCGGTCGGCGCCCCACACACCGCCCTGCCCTGTGATCAACCGCAGTGAACGGTACGCGCCCGGATCCCGTACTCACCTCAGCAGACCCCGTACCCGCGCTGCCTAGGAGACGTCCCGATGACCCGGACGACCGCCCGCCTGACGGGAGCCGCCGTCGCGGCTCCGCTGCTGCTCCTGTCGTGGGCGGCGGGGTCCGCCCAGGCGCACGGCGCCCCCACCGACCCGGTCAGCCGGGTCTACGCCTGCTCCCCCAGCGGCGGCAGCGCGGCGACGGCGGCCTGCAAGGCGGCGATCGCGGCGAGCGGGCAGAACTTCGTGGCGTGGGACAACCTGCGGGTGGCGGGGGTCAACGGCCGTGACCGGCAGGTGATTCCGGACGGCAAGTTGTGCAGCGGCAACCTGCCGGCGTACAAGGGGCTCGACCTGGCGCGCGCGGACTGGCCCGCGACCCGGTTGACCCCAGGCGCCCGGATGACGATGACGTACGCCTCGACGATCGCGCACGCCGGCACGTTCAAGCTGTATCTGACGCGGCAGGGATACGACCCGACGAAGCCGCTGACGTGGTCCGAGCTGCCCGCGCAGCCGTTCGCCGAGTTCAAGGACCCGGCCCTGACGAACGGGGCGTACCACTTCACCGCGAAGCTGCCTGCCGACCGGACAGGCCGTCAGATGCTGTACACGATCTGGCAGAACAGCAGCACGACGGACACCTACTACTCGTGTTCCGACGTGGTCTTCACGGCGAAGAAGGACGGCGGGGCGACGGCGAGCGCACGGCCGCGGGCGAGTGCCACGCCGACTCCGAGAGCTTCCGAAAGCCCGACTCCCTCCGCTTCGAAGAGTGTTGCCGTCCCGACACGGCGCACGGCGGCGGCCACGGTCTCCCCAAAGACCGGAGCCGCCGCCGCGGACAGCACTCCCGTGGCCTCCGACACGGACCCGGGCTCGGGCCCGTCGGCGCCACTGGTGGCGGGCGGCGCCGCCGCGGTGCTGGTGCTCACCGGGGGCGCCGTCCTGGCGTTGCGTCTGCGTCGACGCTGACGCCTTTACGTGAAGGTCAGTTGACGAAGACGGTGGCGCCGTTGTCGGTGACCGGGGCGTACTTGGCGGTGAAGTAGCCGGCGGAGGGGCAGAGGATGGAGCCGGAGGACTTCGTGAACGCCTGGCTGCTGAAGGCGAGGCTGTTGTCGCTGTTGGAGCTCGTAGCGGACAGGCTTGCGGCCTGGTAGACGCAGGTGATGCTGCCCAGGAGGGTGGTCAGCTTCACCGTGGTCTGGATGGTCGAGCCGCTCGGCGGGGTGACCGTGACCGTGCCGTCCGAGGAGACCGCGGTGGTGTACGGCAGGTTGTCGACCGTGATGCTGGAGACGCCGGTCACGCCGGTCACGTTGCTGGTGCAGCTGCCGAAGGTCTGCGCGGTGGCCGACTCGATGGCGGTGCCGGGGGCGGCCGGGTTGTCGGTGACCGTCGCGGTGAAGGTCGAGGCCGCACAGGTGATGCCGCTGGTGCTGGTGGCGCTGGAGTAGAGGGTGGCGGTGGTGCCGCTGGCCAGCGACGCGCTGAGGGTGTCGCCGACCGCGACGGCGGTGCCGCCGGCGCTGCCGGTGGTGAGCACGGCGCCGTCGGCGGAGGCGGGCACGGTGGCCGCGACCGAGAGGGCGACGACGGTACCGGCCAGGGCGAGGAGGGATCGCGTACGCATGCGGGTTGCCTCTTTCTTTGGGGGGACTTGCGTGGGGTGAGGAGAGGTGGGGGGTTCAGGGTGGGCGCGGCTGCGCCGCCAGCCGTTGCCGGCCCGTGACGCCTTCTCCGTACGTGACGGACCGACAACGGCAGCCGAGCCGGACACCGGCCGAAAGCCTGGGGGGGTTAGGCCTCCGGCCGGGCCGGTTGAGGGCGTGCGGGCACGGGCCCTGGGGGGAAGCGGCCGTGCCGACGCCGTGAGCGGAGCGGTGATCGAAGAGGCCGGGAAGCGGCCGATACCGCTCGGCGGATCCGGCGCCACGGATCCGAAGGAGACCAGGGAGAGTTGTAGACCTGATCAACCGTCAACGTCAAGGTCAATCAGGGGAGTTGAGAAACCGATCAAGGGAATGCAAGGTCGGAACACAATTGACGCATATTCAACACCCTTTTTTCACAACTGCCTTGACCCTTTAAAGTAACCGCCGGTAACTTTCGGCGTGGCTACTGCTGCGTAACGAGAAGGTCCTCGCGTCCGCCGGGAGTTGTGAGGAGGCGTGCGCGGCAGCCGCTGTCCGCGCCAGGACAACGTGCCACTGAAGCCCAACCCGCGTCTTAATGCATGGGAGCAGACATGGCCTCGTCCCCGGACGTTCCGTCCGCCGACAACACGCCTGAGAACCCGGGAAGCGGTTCTCTTTCCGACACACCAGACACCGCCGGGGACACCGGACGGGGACAGAGACGGGGACGGGTCCGCGGACGCCGCGCCGCCGTGATGGCGGTGCCGGCCACCCTGGCCGTCGCCGGACTCGCGGTCCTGACCGCTCAGGGGGCGCTGGGGGTGACGCTCTACATCTCCGGCATGCCCTTCACGGTCACCGCCAAGTCGCTGGACGGCACCGGCTTCGAGCAGTTCGGCGCACTCGACACCATGGCCGACGGCAGCCCGAACGCCGGTGACACCGGCGGCCAGGTACTGGTCGTCACCTCCGCGATCAAGAAGGCGACTCTGGACAGCCTGTGCCAGAGCGTCGACCTCGGCGGCACCAACCTGCTCATCAAGGCGGGAAGCGGCTCGTCGAAGGTGCAGGCGACCGATCTGACCACCGACTCGACTCTGCTTACGGGCGACGCGTCCTTCAACAACATCGAGATCGGCAACGACGCGAGCACGCTCACCAAGGCCGGAGTCAAGGGACCTTTGGGCGTCTTCAGCCAGCAGGCCGACACCGTGCACATCGACAACCTGCGGCAGACCAACTACAAGACCACCGCCGGGACGTTCACGCTTCCCGGCCTGAAGCTCAGCTTCAGCGACACGGGTTGCTGATGTCCGGCACAGACACTCCGCATGGGGGGTGGCGGCCCGCCTTCCGCGGTTGGCGGGCCCGTCGGCCGTTCTGGGGCGGGCTGCTGCTGACCCTCGGCGGCGGGTGGATCCTGCTCACCGAGAAGGCCTCGCTGAAGGTCGTCATCCATGTCGGCATGCAGGGCGTGGCGGGCTATCTGCTGCCGGTGGTGATGGTGGTGTGCGGCCTGCTGGCCCTGTTCAGCCCTTCGCAGCGCCTCTTCTACTCCATCGTCGGCATCCTGTGCTCCCTGGGCTCCTGGGTCACCTCCAACCTGGGCGGATTCTTCGTCGGCCTCGCCCTCGGGGCCGTCGGCAGCTGCATGATCTTCGGCTGGCTGCCCGACCAGGAACCGCGGGTGAGCCGGCGCAAGCGGCGCAAGGCCGCGCCGGCCGACGCGCAGGGTTTCGGGGACGGTGCGGGAGAGCCGGCCTGAAGCCGTGGAAGAGGCGGGTCGAGACCTTCGGGCCGCCTCTTTTGCATGTGCGGGGGCAGACGCCCGCTCTCCCCGCCACTTCCCGGCTCCACCGGTGACAGGCAGGCTCTGCTTCCCGTCCGCACGGCAGCCAGGCAGACTCGACTGACCAGTTCGTACGGGGCGGCCCGGCGGAGCGGCGGCGGCTTCGCGCACCCGCTCCCCACCGCCCATATCACCGAGCTACCCGCAAGTGCGGGATCAGGAGGCGTCAGCTCGTCGTGACGGTCGGCTCGGTGGCCGTCCCGGGCTCCGGCCGCGCGGGGGCCGAGGCCGGCTCGGCCGACCTCTGTACCGACGTCGGCTCCACGGGTGCCGCCGTGCCGTCCGTCTTCATCGCCTTCGCCTCGCTCTTGAGGATGCGCATCGACTTGCCCAGGGCCCGGGCGGTGTCGGGCAGCTTCCGGGAGCCGAAGAGCACGATGAAGACGATCGCGACGATCAGCAGATGCCAGGGTTCGAGTCCGTTGCGGAGCATGACCGCCCCCTCCCATTCTCACGTTGTTCCGTGCCGACGGAGGGTGCTTCCTGCACCCGGGCCGGGCAGCGACGATTGCTACCTTGCGCAACTGTACAACCCGGGTTGGGAGGTGGTGCACTGACACGGCCTCGTGATCGCTACGGCCGGCCTCGGTCGTGGCGTGCCCGCACCGCCCTCAGGGCCGCGGCGTACAGCGCCAGGACGGCGGCAAGCAGCAGCGGGTAGGCGGGCGGCAGCCCGGTCATGCCGACGGCCGCCCCCAGGGGGCTGGGCGGGACCAGCAGGCCGACGGCGGCGAGCGCGGCGGCGGCCCGGCCGATGGGCCCGGGCCGGGTGCCGCCGCGCAGCAGGAACATCACCAGGGCCTGGGTGAGCAGGTTCTCGGTGAACCAGGCCGAGTGGAAGACGGCCTGGTCGTCGAGGGCGTCGGGGCCGCGCAGGGCGAGCGCGAGCACGCCGAAGGTGGCGAGGTCGGCGATCGCGTTGAGCACGCCGAAGCCGGTGATGAACCGCAGGAAGGCGCGCGGTCGCAGCACGGTCGGGCGGCGCAGTGCCGCCGGGCCGGGGCGGTCGTGGGCGAAGGCGAGCTGGGCGGCGTCGAAGCAGAGGTTCTGGACGAGCACCTGGGCCGGGAGCATCGGCAGGAAGGGGAGCAGCAGGCCGGCACAGAGCATCGCGATGACGTTGCCGAGGTTGGAGGAGAGGGTGACCCGCAGATAGGAGGCGATGTTGGCGCTGCTGTGCCGGCCGGCGGTGACGGCGTGCCCGATCGCGCCGAGGTCCTTCGCGGCGAGCACGACGTCGGCGGTCTCGCGGGCGAGGTCCACGGCGGTGCGGGGCGCGATCCCGACGTCGGCCGCGCGCAGGGCGGGGATGTCGTTGACGCCGTCGCCGAGGAAGCCGACGGTGTGCCCGGCGGCGCGCAGCCCGCTGACGATACGGGCCTTGTCCTCGGGAGTGCAGCGGGCGACGACGCCGGCGTCCAGGTCGAGGGGATCACCGGCCACGGTCACCCGGTCCGCGTCCAGGCCGAGGTCCCGGCAGGCGCGGGCGGCCGTGGCGGGGTGGTCGCCGGTGAGGACGCGGACGGTGATGCCGAGCCCGGTGAGGCCGCGCAGGGCCTCGGCGGCGCCGGGGGCGAGGGCGTCCCGGAAGGTGACCAGGCCCCGGAAGGTGAGGCCGTGTTCGTCGGCGGCCGTGTAGGGGCGGGTGCGGGCGGATGCTTCGGCGGTGGCGACGGCGAGGACGCGCAGCCCGGCGCCGGCCTCGCGGGCGGCGAGGGCGAGGTGGCGACGGCGTTCGGCGGGGTCGAGGTCGCAGCGGCCCAGTACGTCCTCGGCGGCGCCCTTGGTGACGAGGACATGGGTGCCGAGGCGGCCGGCGAGGACCGCGGTGGCGGTACGCCGCCCGGGGTCGAAGGGGACCGCGCCGATGCCGTCGTGGTCCTCGCCCACCGGTCCGGCCGCGGTGAGCAGGGCCTCGTCCAGGGCGTCGGCGGCGGGCAGTTCGGCGAGCTGGAGGGTCCACCAGGCGCCGACGGCCGCCCAGCGCAGCACCTCCGGGTCGTCCTGCCCGTCGGGACCGAGGGCGCGTTCGACGACGGGGCGGTCCTGGGTGAGGGTGCCGGTCTTGTCGAGGCAGAGGACGTCGACCGCGCCGAGGTCGTGCAGGGCGGGCAGCCGTCGTACGACGACCCGGTGGGTGCGGGCGAGCAGGGCGGCGGCCCGGGCCAGACAGGTGGTGACGATCACCGGGAGCATCTCGGGGGTGAGCCCGACGGCGACCGCGACCGCGAAGGGCAGCGTCTCCAGACCCCGGCCGCGCAGCGCGGCGTTGGCCATGAGGACCAGCGGCGGGGTGAGCAGCATGAACCGGATCAGCACCCAGGAGATGCCGTGCACGGACCGGTCGAAGGCGCTCGCCGCGCGCCGGCCGCCCGCCGCGCTCTGCGCGGCGGCGAACCGGGTCCGCTCCCCCGTCACCACGACGACCGCCGTGGCACTGCCCGAGGCGACCCCGCTGCCCTGGAAACAGAGGTACGGCTCCTGGAAGGGGCCCGCGTCGGCCGCGTCGGGGATCTCGGCGGCGGCCTTCGCGACGGGCGCCGACTCTCCGGTGAGCGCGGACTGGTGCACGGTCAGCCCACGGGCGCGCAACAGCCGTACGTCGGCCGGGACCAGGTCGCCGGGGCCGAGCCGTACGACATCGCCCGGGACCAGTTCGGCGACCGGGACCTCCCGGGCTCGCGGTTCCGTCTCCTTCCCGGTGCGGCGCAGCACGGTGGCGGTGCCGGCGACGAGTTCGCGCAAGGCGGCCAGGGAGCGGTCGGCGCGGTGTTCCCCGGCGGCGCGCAGCCCGCAGCTGACCGCGACCAGGGCGAGGATCACGACGGCCGTGCCCCAGGAGGCGACGGCGGCGGAGACCAGGCCGAGGGTGAGCAGGACGGTGGTGAAGGGGTCGCGCAGAGCCCGGGCACAGCGCAGCGGCCAGGAGGCGGTGTGCGGGAGGGGCGGGGTGTTCTCGCCGGCCTCGGCGAGCCGGGCCGCGGCCTCGGCCTCGGTCAGTCCTCGCGGTCCCGTGTGCAGCCGGCGCAGCACCTGCAGCGCGGTGGCGGCCTCGCCCTCAGAGTCCACGGAGGTGGCGAGGGGCCGGGAGTTCGGCGCCGGTGGTGCGGGCGGTGAGGCGGCCGACGAGGAGGCGTACGACATCGACCACGTCCGGGTCGTCCACCAGGTACACCTGGCGGCGGCCCTCCCGGCGGGAGCGGACCAGGCCGGCGAGCTTCAGCTTGGTGAGGTGCTGGCTGACGGCGGGCAGCGCGCCGCCGACCCGCTCGGCGAGGCCGGTGACATCGCTCTCGCCCTGCGCCAGCGCCCAGACGATGTGCAGCCGGGCGGGCGAGGCGAGCAGCCCGAAGGCCGCTGCCGCCTCCGTGAGCACGTCCGCGGAGGGGTCGTCGTGGCCGCTGCCGGGCGCTGTCGCCACTGTCGTACTCCTCCTGTCCACCGCGTCGAGGGGACCCGTTCCGGATCGAAGGGAACAGTCTAGGACGCGGGAACTTCTCCGTGACCACGTCAGTTTCTACGTTGTTGTAGAAGTAAATTCCTGGCAAGCAAGGCTCTTGGCAAGCACATACCGACCGAGGAGTGAGTGCGCATGGCTCTGTGGGACCGCATCAAGGACTCCGCGACGCAGATGCAGACCCAGCTCGTGGCGAAGAAGAACGACCTGAAGAGCGGTGCGTTCCGCGATGCGAGCATGGCGATGTGCGCGCTCGTGGCGGCTGCCGACGGCACCATCGATCCGGCGGAGCGGCAGCGGGTCGCCCAGCTCATCGCCACCAACGAGGTGCTGCAGAACTTCCCGGCGGACGACCTGCGCCGTCGTTTCGAGGAGAATCTGAACAAGCTGACCGCCGATTTCGCCTTCGGCAAGGTGAGTGTGCTCCAGGAGGTCGCCAAGGCGAAGAAGAAGCCGGCCGAGGCGCGTGCCGTCATCCAGATCGGCATCGTGATCGGCGGCGCGGACGGCGACTTCGACAAGACCGAGCAGGCCGTGGTCCGCGAGGCCTGCTTCACCCTCGACCTGCCGCCGCACGAGTTCGACCTCTGACCGTCCGCCAGGTGTGAGGGGGCGCGCTCGACGCCTCGGGCCGCGCCCTCATCCCCGGCCGCCCACCGACGGAGGGTCCTGTTCCGCGGCGCCGGAAAGCCCGGCACCTCGCCGTTCGACGAGTCCGCGGCGCTCGATGCCGGCCTGCCCGCACCGGGCCGGGATCGGCTCGCCGGCCGCCTGGGAGGCGCTGTCGCCGTGGATGGGCCGACCAGGGCCAGTGCCCGCAGACTCACGCATCTCACAAGTCGGCCAGCTTCGGGAGCAGTTCCGTCGCGGTGGCCGCCGAGGCCGGGGACGCGGACGAACGAACGGATCTCTGCCAGGGCCGAGTTGGTCGTGTCCTCCAGGATCATCGTGCGTCCGACGGGTCGACCGCGATCGAGCGGTGGGCGCCCACACCGGTGCCACGGCCGTACCAAAGGCCTGCGCCGCGAGGTTTTCGGCGGTCTCGTGGGCGTGACCGACCCGGTCGAGCGCCTCGGGCGGTACGACCGGGTCGGCGACGGCGTCGGCCAGCCGGACGAGTCCGGGCAGGCCTAGGCCGTTGCCGTCGAGCACGACGCAGGAGCGCGCGGGCACCTGTCGCGGTATGTCGCTGGTGTTCTCCAAGGGAGATCGGGCGGGGTGCGGGTCAGCTGCTGAGGCCGGCCTTCTTCAGCCAGGCCTGGGCCACATCCAGCGGGTCCTTGTTGTCGGACTGCACCTGGGTGTCCAGGTCCAGCAGGGTCGCCGTGTCGAGCTTGGCGGAGACCGCGTTGAGGGCGTCGGTGGCCGTCTGGTTCAGGGCGCTCTTGTAGACCAGGGGCTGGACGTTCTCGAAACCGAAGAGGTTCTCGGGGTCCTGGAGGACGACGAACTTCTCCTTGGTGATGGTCGGGTCCGTGCTGAAGATGTCGGCGGCCTGCACCGCGTTCTTCGTCAGGGCCGCCTGGGTGAGCGGGCCGCCCGCGTCCAGCGCCTTGAAGGACTTGAACTCCAGCCCGTACACGGACTTCAGGCCCACCAGGCCCTGCTGGCGGGTCTGGAACTCCGGCGAGGCGCCGATGACCAGGTCCTTGGCGATGCTCTTGAGGTCGGCTATGGAGGACTTCTCGGTGAGGTTGTACTTGGCTGCGGTCGCCGCGTTGACCGTCACCGTGTCCTTGTCCTGCGCGTCCGCCGGGTCCAGCAGCGTCAGCTTGGAGTCGAGCTTGGCCTCGACGGCCTTGGTGGTCTCCTCGACGGTCTTCGGGGTGGCCTTGGGGTCGAGGTAGGCGAGCAGGGCGCCGTTGTACTCGGGCAGGACCGAGATCGAACCGTTCTTGAGCAGACCGTAGGTGGTCTCGCGGCTGCCGATGTTCGACTTGTAAGTGACCTTGACGCCCTTGGCCTTGAGAGCCTCGCCGTAGATGTCGGCGATCAGGATGCTCTCGGCGAAGTTGTTCGAGCCGACGACCACGGTGTCGCCACTGGCCTTGCTGTCGGACAGCGGGTCGGACTTGCTGTCGTCGGAGGAGGAACAGCCCGCCAGCAGGGCCGTCGTCGCGGCGAGCGCGACCGCCGCCACGCCTCGGTATGTCCGGATTGACCTGCTGGGAAGGGTGTTGGAAGTCACGGTTGCCGTTCCGGGAGCTGTGGGCGGAAGGGTGGGGGTGTTGCGAACCACGTGGGGTTGTTGCGAACCACTCCGCACGATCCAATCCAGCCGGTTCTCGATCAGTCAAGTATCTCCGGGTCACCGATTGGCTTCGATCCGTGGCCAGTTGTGGACGGAGAGCGGTCTCTTTGTAACGGATTCTTGATAAAGACCAAGCGGAATCGCGCTTCAAGAACGCTGTAGTCTCACGGCAGTTGATATCGGTCACAGCGGTGCACGGGGCCCGCTACTCGGTGTCGTTCCGCATCAGCTCGGGGTGAAGACGCCCCCCACAGTCGAGACACCCTCATGAAGGAGGCCCGGTGTCCACGAACCAGGTGGACGCGCCCGTCCGGCCCGCCCAGGAGCGGGGTGGGATTCGGGGTTTCGCCGACCGTTGGCCCTTCCGGCGCAAGCTGAACCTGCTGGTCGGTGTGCCGCTCGCCGTCATCGCCGTACTGCTCGCCTACGTCTTCACCGATCTGGTGCAACAGTCCAGCAGCGCGGAGGACGCGGCACGGATGGTCCGGGACAGCACCCAGGTGGCGCGGCTCGTGGACAAGGTCGAGGCGGAGCACCAGCAGGCGATCCTGCTCTCCGCCCGGTACGAGTCCGGGTACAGCACCCCCTCGCGGGCCGCCTACCGGGCGGCCCAGAAAGCGGTGACCGACCAGCTCCGCAAGGTCCGTGACGCCTTCGGCGACCGGCTGCCGGACAGCGAGTCCGACGCCCTGCGGCAGGTCGAGGGCCTGTCCAGCCTGCGCGAGTCCGTAGAGCAGTCGTACCTGCCGGCGGACAACATCGACCCGGCGTACAGCAACGCGGCCAACGACCTGATCGACGGCCTCGGTCTGGACCGCAACGCCAACCTCGCCGCCACCTTCACCGGCAACCTGCTGGACTCGCTGCTGCGTGCGGACGCCGCCCACGGCGCCTTCGAGACCAACGTGCTGGCGGCCACCACCGGGGACACCAACGCGCTGATCGAGTTCACCAACGCGGTCGGCGCCTACGACCTGTACCAGCACCAGGCCCAACGCTTCACCCGGTTCGCCACCGAGGGGCAGGCGGCCCAGCTGGCCTCCGTCGAGCACACCAAGGCACAGGGCAAGATCGCGGAGTCCTACGCCGAGCTGCAGATCGACCCCAGCAAGCTGGAGGCGGGCAGCCAGGACGCCATCCGGCGGGCGGTCAACGACGCGCTGACCGACTACCCGGACTATCTCGTCCAGGCCACCGCCCGGCTGAACATCACCGCCTCGCTCATCGGCCAGATCGCCGACCGGGCCGACGCCACCGCCGACTCGGCCAAGTGGCGCGCCATCTACCTGCTGACCGGCACCCTGCTCGGCTTCGTCCTGTGGATCACCCTCGCCGCGCTGGTACGGCGCTCGGTGATCCGCCCGGTGCAGGCCCTGACCGGGGTCGCGCACGAGGTCGCCGAGGTGGCGGGCCGCGAACTCGCCCGGGTCGCCGACGACGACACCGAGGACGACAGCCCGCCCCGGCTGCGTGACATGCCGGTGACCGCCCGCGACGAGATCGGTGACCTGGCCGCGGCGTTCAACCAGGTGCAGACCACGGCCGCGGCCCTTCTCGAACGCCAGGTGCTCAGCCGCCGCAACACCGCCGAGATGTTCGGCAACGTCGGCCGCCGGGTCAGCAACCTGACCACCCGTCAGCTCGCCTTCATCGACGCGGTGGAGCGCGCGGAGACCGACCCGGCCCTTCTCGAACGCCTCTACTCCATCGACCACATCGCCGTCCGCCTGCGCCGCAACGCCGACAGCCTGATGCTGCTGGCCGGCATCCGCGAGACCGTGCTGGCCTCCGGGCCCACCCCGCTGTCCAACGTGGTCCGGGCCGCACTCGGCCAGATCGAGGGCTACCAGCGGGTACGGCTGTACGCCGGCACCGACGTCATGATCGAGCCGGACATCATCGGCGACCTCACCCTGATGGTGGCCGAACTCCTGGAGAACGCGGTGTCGTTCTCGCCGGAGGGCAGCCCGGTCGAGGTGACCGTCCGCACCAACGACGACGGCGCGCACATCGTTGTCACCGACCACGGCCTGGGCATGAGCGCCGAGCGGCTGGTCGAGGAGAACGCCCGGCTGATCCGCCGTGAGCGCCTCGACCTGGTGCCGACCAAGGTGCTCGGCCTGTTCGTGGTGGGTGCGCTGGCCCGGCGCTGGGAGATCGGCGTCGAGCTGACCCGGACCCCGGGCGGCGGTGTCACCGCCGAGGTGACGCTGCCCTCCCGCCTGTTGCTGACGATGAGCGCGGTGGCCGACACCGCCGGCGCTCCGCTCGCCGTGGAACCGACGGCGCCGGCCGAACCGACCGGGCCGACCCCCGCCGCCTCGGTCCCGGCCGCCGTCGAGCCCGAGGGCCCGCTCCCCCGCCGGGTGCCGCGCCGCGAACCGGCCGCCGAGGCACAGGCCGCAGCGGTCCCGCTGATCCCGGCCGACTCCGCCGACGGAGCGCGCCCGCTGCGCCGCCGGGTACGCGGCGCGACCCTCCGCGCCACCGTCGGCGCCGCCCAGACCCTCGCCCAGCCTCCGCGCAACCGTGACGCCGAAGCCGAGCGGGACGCGCTGGAGGAGTTCGAGGCGGCGGTGGAGCGTGCCCGGCGCGAGAGCGACACCGGAAGCCATGAGCGGCCCGCGCCGCACCCCGAGACCAACCCGCCGCACCACCAGATCCACCTTCCGGAAGGAGCCGAGCAGTGAGCACGTCGACAGGTGACACCCCGACGGGCGGCGCCGCCACGCCGACCGACCTGCAGGCGGCCGCAGCCGACTTCACCTGGCTGCTGAACCGCTTCGCGACCGAGACAGCCGGCGTGGTGGACGCGATCGCCGTGTCCTCCGACGGTCTGCTGATCGCCGTGTCGGAGCTGCGTGAGCGCGCGCACTCCGAACGGCTGGCCGCGATCGTCTCCGGCATCACCAGCCTGGCCGCCGGTGCCTCCGGCAACTACGGCCTGGGCGGTCTCAACAAGGTCATCATCGACCTGGAGGGCGGCCATGTCATCGTCTCCGCGATCGGCAGCGGCGCCGTGCTCGGCGTGGTCGCCGACAACGAGGCCAAGCTCGGCAACATCGCCTACGAGATGACTCTGTTCGCCAACCGGGCCGGTGCCGCGCTCAGCCCGCAGCTGGTCCTGGAGCTGAAGAACAGCGTCGGCGTCCCACAGACGCGCTGACCGGCGGAGCCGGTCGAGAGAGGAAGACACAGCCATGGCGGACGGCTTCCCGCCCCCGGGCCCGGACCCGGTCGGCCCCGCCCCCGCCGTACGGCCGTTCCTGGTCACCGCCGGCCGGGTGGCGGACAGCGCCTCCGGACCGGCGATGCCCGTCGAGACCCAGGTGGTGGCGACCACCGCCGGACTCGACGCGCTCGCCCGGCTCTCCTTCGAGCAGCACGACATCGTCGCCGCGTGCCGGATTCCGCAGTCGCTCGCGGAACTGGCGGCCCGGCTGCGGCTGCACCTGAACGTGGTCCGGGTGCTCGCCGAAGACCTGCGCGAGGCGGGGCAGCTGACCGTGCATGTGCCCGACTTCGAAGCCACCCACGACTCGTCCGTCCTGCGCAGGGTTATCGACGGCCTGCGGGCCATCCCAGACTCCCGAGGGGTACTCCGTGACACCGACTGACTCGCTGACCCGGGGGACCGGGCGTACGGCCGTCCGGCCGCCGCTGCCGGTGAAGATGGTCATCGCGGGCGGTTTCGGCGTGGGCAAGACCACCGCCGTCGGCTCGATCTCGGAGATCGAGCCACTGACCACCGAGGCGTCGATCACCGAGGTCGCGGCGGGCGTGGACGATCTGACGCTCACCCCGCGCAAGACGACCACGACCGTGGCGATGGACTTCGGCTGCATCACCATCGACCCGACGCTGAAGCTGTACCTGTTCGGCACGCCCGGGCAGGAACGGTTCGGCTTCATGTGGGACGACATCGTCGAGGGAGCGCTCGGCGGGCTCGTGATCGTGGACACGCGGCGGCTCGACGACTGCTATGCGGCGGTCGACTACTTCGAGCACCGCGGGATTCCGTTCGCCATCGCCATCAACGCGTTCGACGGGCATGTCGAGCACACGCTGGACGAGGTGCGGTGGGCGCTGGACGTCGCGGAGGGGACCCCGCTGGTCGTCTTCGACGCGCGTGAACGGGGTTCCGTTCGGGATGCGCTGCTCGTTGTGCTGGAACTGGCGCTGGCGCGGCGTGAGGGGTAGTGCGGCCTGGGGGGTAGTGCCGCGGGTGGGGAACTGCGGCTACCGCCGCGTGGGGCTGGTCGCGCCCACGCGGCGGTAGCCGCATATTCAGTACAGTCCCGCGCCCCTGACTCAGCTGCTCCGCCGTACGCCAGGAGACACCGTCAGTCTCTGTACCGCCCAGAAGATGCCCAGCGTCGCCAGGGCCATCGCCGCCACCAGGGTGGCGCCGCCGACGACCTTCTCGTAGTTCTTCTGGTAGAGGCCGTCGATGATGTAGCGGCCCAGGCCGCCCAGGCTGACGTACGCCGCGATCGTCGCCGTCGAGACGATCTGGATGGCCGCCGAACGCAGGCCGCTGAGGATCAGCGGGAGGGCGACCGGGAGTTCGACCTGGAAGAGGACGCGTGCCTCCGGCATGCCCATGCCGCGCGCCGCGTCCACCGGGGACGGGTCGACCGAGCGCATCGCCTCGTACGTCGTGACCAGGATCGGCGGTACGGCGAGGATCACCAGCGGGATCATCACCGGCAGCATGCCGAAGCCGAGCCAGATGAACATCAGGACCAGCAGGCCGAAGCTGGGCAGCGCCCGGCCGGCCGTGGCGATCAGGGCGAGGGTGTTGCCGCCGCGGCCGTAGTGGCCGGTGATCAGGCCGATGGGCAGGCCGATGACCGCCGCGTAGGCGAGCGCCTTCAGCGAGTACTGGATGTGCTCCCAAAGCCGGGTGGGGATGCCGTCGTAGCCGTGCCAGTGCGAACTGTCGCTGAAGAAGGCGTGGATGAAGTTGAGGACGTTCACCGGGTGCTCTCCTTCGGCATCCAGGGCGTCAGCACACGGCGCAGGAGGACGAGGAGGGCGTCCGCCAGGATCGCCAGCACGGCCGTCGTCACCACGGAGTTCACCGCCAGCTCGGGACGGTGGTAGATGTTGGCGTCGTTGAGCAGGTTGCCGAGGGCGCCCTGGTTGCCGATCAGCATGCCGACGCTGACCAGGGAGATGCTGGAGACGGTGGCCACCCGCAGGCCCGCGATGATCGCGGGGACGGCGATCGGCAACTGCACCTGGAAGTAACGGCGTACGGGGCCGAGGCCCATGGCGGTGGCGGCGGCGAGGGTCTCGGCCGGGACCGAGCGGACACCGTCCACGATCGCCGGGACCAGGACCACCAGGCTGTACACCGCGAGCGGGATCATCACCGTCGTCTCGGTCTGGCCGGTGTAGTCGATGAGGACGACGAAGAAAGCCAGCGAGGGGATGGCGTACAGGATCGTGGTCACGCCCAGGACCGGCGGGTACAGCCAGCGGAAGCGCACGCAGAGCTGGGCGATGGGCAGGGACACCAGCAGGCCGGCCAGGACCGGGATGAGGGCCTCGCGGAGGTGGAGGCCGATCAGCCCGAAGTAGGTGTTCTGGAGGTCGCTGGGGATGTCGAAGAAGCCGCTCATCCCCCGACCTTCGTGTGGTCGCGGCCCTCGGCGTGGGCGGTGCGGATCGCGGCGCCGATGACCTGCTGGGAGACGACGCCGACCGCGCGTCCCTCGCCGTCCACGGCCACCGCCCAGCCGGTCGGCGAGAGCACGGAGCCGTCGAGGGCGGCGCGCAGCGAGTCCCGGCCGGGCACGAACGGCCGCCCGTACGGCAGCAGCCGCTCCGGGTCGATCGATCCTGCGGTGAGGGCGCGCGGCTCGCCCCAGCCCAGCGGCCTGCCGTCCAGGTCCGTCACGAGGAGGTAGGGGGCGTCCGTCGCGGTGCGGGCACCGAGCTTGGCGGCGTCGGCGTCGACCGGGACGATCGGGGCGGTCTGCAACGCGAGGTCCGCGGAGGGGAAGAAGGACAGCCGGCGGATGCCCCGGTCGGCGCCGAGGAAGTCCTCGACGAAGGCGTCGGCGGGGTCGGTGAGCAGTTCGGCGGGCGGCGCGTACTGGGCGAGGTGGCCGCCGGTACGCATCACGGCGACCATCGTGCCGAGTTTGATCGCCTCGTCGATGTCATGGGTGACGAAGACGATGGTCTTGCCCAACTCGCCCTGGATGCGCAGGAGTTCGTCCTGGAGGCCCTTACGGACCACGGGGTCCACGGCGGAGAACGGCTCGTCCATCAGCAGGACGGGCGGGTCGGCGGCGAGCGCCCGGGCCACGCCGACGCGCTGCTGCTGGCCGCCGGAGAGCTGGTACGGGTAACGCTTGGCGAGGGCCGAGTCCAGGCCCACCCGGTCCATCAGCTCGGCCGCGCGGACGCGGGCCTTCTGCTTGCTCCAGCCGAGCAGCCTGGGCACCGTCGCGATGTTGTCGATGATCGTGCGGTGCTGGAAGAGACCGGCGTTCTGGATGACGTAACCCATCGACCGGCGCAGGGTGTTGACCGGCTGCGCCTGGATGTCGGCGCCGTCGAGGAGGATACGGCCCTCGCTGGGCTCGACCATCCGGTTGATCATCCGCAGGGTCGTCGTCTTGCCGCAGCCCGAAGGGCCGACGAAGACGGTGATCGAGCGATCCGGTATCTCCAGGGAGAGTCGGTCGACGGCGACCGTACCGTCCGGATACCGCTTGGTGACTGAATCTATCCGTATCAAAACGCCGAACGCCCTTCGGGTGTGGCTGAGACTGCCCAGTTTTCGACCACGGTCGCCGTGGTGCAGGCCGTTGCGGGGAGAGTCTAGACCGCAAGTGTTTCAGCACTTTGGCGGCTGACTGGTCGTCTTCAGTCTGTGACCTGCCGCCCCGCCCCGGGCCGCTTCCTGGGCGCCCGACCGGCGCCCGCTGTGCGGAACCTGTGAGTTCCCTGATTCTCATTCCCCGCTCAGTGAAGCCTCACGGCCACCCCAGACAGCGCCTCGATCGTCATGGTCATGAACGAAACGAACGCGGGAGGCGTCCGGCGCCGGTCGGTCGAGATCGTGGTGCCGGTCCACAACGAGGCCCATGTCCTCGCCGACAGCATCGGCCGTCTCCACGCATACCTCGAGGACTCCTTCCCGTTCCCGTTCCGCGTCACGATCGCGGACAACGCGAGCACGGACGCCACCTGGACGATGGCGACCGACCTGACCCTGCGCCTGCCGCACGTCCACGCACGGCGCCTGGAGGAGAAGGGCCGGGGCCGCGCCCTGAAACACGTGTGGAGCCGGTCCACGGCCGACGTCGTCGCCTACATGGACGTCGACCTCTCCACCGGCCTCGAAGCCTTCCTGCCGCTCGTCGCCCCGCTGCTCTCCGGGCACAGCGACCTCGCCATCGGCAGCCGGCTGCACCGGCAGTCGGCGGTGGTGCGCGGCCCGAAGCGGGAGTTCATCTCGCGCTCCTACAACCTGCTGCTCACCGCGGGCCTCGGCGCCCGGTTCTCGGACGCGCAGTGCGGCTTCAAGGCCGTGCGCACCGGGGTCTTCCGCGTCCTCGCCCCGCACATCGAGGACACCGCCTGGTTCTTCGACACCGAACTCCTCGTGCTCGCCCAGCGCAACGGGCTGCGCGTGCACGAGGTCCCGGTCGACTGGGTCGACGACCCCGACAGCCGGGTCGACATCGTCCGCACCGCCGTCGACGACCTCAAGGGCATGGGCCGGATGTTCCGGGCCACCGTCACCGGCCGCACCCGCGTCCCCGCCGTACCCCGCCGTACCACCGTCCCGCAGCACGTCGCGGTCCTGCCCACCGCGGCGGCCACCGCCACCGAGCCCCTGGAGTACGCGTCATGACGACCCTCGCCCCGCCGCCCACCCCGGTCCAGGACGGCCGGCACCGGTCCGCCGCCCCGCCGGTCTCCCGCGCCAGAAGGCTGTTCATGAGCGCGCCCGAGGACCCGCGCTGGGCCCGCCCCGCCCTGTGGGCGATCCTGCTCCTGGCCACCGCCCTGTACGCCTGGAACCTCTCCTCCGTCACCGGCAACACCTTCTACAACGCGGCCGTCTACTCCGGCACCAAGAGCTGGAAGGCGTTCTTCTTCGGCGCCCTGGACTCCGGCAGCTTCATCACCGTCGACAAACCCCCCTTCGCCCTGTGGGTGATGGGCCTGTCCGCCCGCGCCTTCGGCTACGGCACCTGGCAGTTGATGCTGCCGATGATCACCGTCGGAGTCGGCTCGGTCGCCCTGCTGTACCGGCTGGTCAAGCGGGACTTCGGGGTCGCGGCGGGCACGATCGCCGCCCTCGTCCTGACCCTCACCCCGATCACCGTCGCCATCAACCGTGACACCAACCCCGACCCGGTCCTGGTCTTCCTGATGCTGCTCGGCGCCGCCGCGCTGCTGAAGGCGGTACGCACCGGCAGGCTGCTGCCGCTGGTGTGGTCGGCGGTGTCGATCGGCTTCGCGTTCAACACCAAGATGATGCAGGCGTACGTCGTGCTGCCGGCGTTCTTCCTGGTCTATCTGTGGGCCGCGAACGTGTCGTTGGGCCGGCGCGTCCGCAACCTCGCCGTCGCCACGGTCGCGTTGCTCGTGAGCAGCGCGTGGTGGATGGTGATCGTCGACCTCATCCCGGCCTCCTCGCGGCCCTACATCGGCGGCTCCACCGACAACACCGTGTGGGACCTGGTCATCGGCTACAACGGCTTCGGCCGGATCTTCGGGGCGAGTTCCTCGGTGGGCTCGGCCGGCAACGGCGCCGGCTTCGGCGGCAGCTCGGGCCTGTACCGGATGTTCAACGACATCATGGGCGGCCAGATCTCCTGGTTGATCCCGTTCGCCGCGATCGCCCTGGCCGGCGCGCTGGTGCTGCGCGGCCGGGCACCGCGCACCGATGCCAGGCGGGCCGCGCTGATGCTGTGGGGCGGCTGGTTCGTCCTGCACTTCCTGACCTTCTCCCTCGCCGAGGGCACCTTCCACCCGTACTACGTCACCGCGATGGCCCCCGGGATCGCGGCCGTGGCCGGCGCGGGCGGGGTGATGCTTCACAACGCCTTCCGCGACGGCTCGGCCGCCAAGTGGGGTTGGGTGCTGCCGGTGGCGGTCGCCGCCAGCACCGTCTGGGCGGTCTTCCTGCTCCAGCGGGTCTCGGGCTCCGGCACGGTGTACACGGTCGCCGAGGTGGTGGCCGCGCTGGGCGGTGTGCTGGCGGTGACCGGGCTGCTGGTCGGCCGGTTCACGCAACGGCGGAGGCTGATGGGCTTCGCGGCGGTGGCGGCGATCGTCGCCCTGCTGGCCGGCCCGGCCGCCTACTCCGTCTCTGCTGCCACGACCGCGAGCACCAACGGCACCAACCCGACGGCCGGCCCCAGCACCGGGGGCGGTATGGGCGGCGGCGGTGGCCAGCGACCGAGCGGCAGCGCACCGAGCGGGACCGGGACCGGCACCGCCCCAAGCGGTTCCGGCGGGCAGTCCATGGGGCAGCCCCCGACCGGCACGGGAAGCACGGGCACCGACTCCGGCTCCAGCTCCGGCACCGACTCCAGCTCCAGCTCCAGCTCCAGCTCCGGCTCCGGCTCCGGCTCCAGCAGCCAGTCGCAGTCCGGTCGGACCGCCGGAGGCATGGGCGGCGACACCCAGGTCAGCTCCGCGATGATCACGTACCTGAAGAAGCACCAGGACGGCGCCACCTGGCTGGTCGCGGTGGCCACCGACCAGACGGCCTCCTCGATCATCCTGGAGTCCGGTCAGCCCGTCATCTCCATGGGCGGCTGGTCCGGCAGCGACGACGCGATGACCCTCGCCAAGCTCAAGAGCCTGGTGAAGGCGGGCAAGCTGCACTACATCGTCGTCAGCAGCGACGGCGGCCAGGGCACGAACTCGGAGATCGCGACCTGGGTGAAGAAGCACGGCAGCGCGGTGAGCGCCTACAGCGGTCTGTACCGGCTGGACGCGTCCGACGTCGGCTGACACTCCCCTACGGACCAATGGGCGGGCTGCCACCGGCAGCCCGCCCTTCCTGCATGCCCGCTCTGCCGGCCGCTTCGCCGGACCACGCGAGGTCGACGACGAACACCCCCGGGGACGCCTCGTGGGAGGAACGCCGGATCCGCTCGGCCAGCCTCGACGGCCAGCGGGTCTGTTCGTTCCAGCGAAGCCCGCCCAGCCTTGCCGTATCAAGGTTGTCGGCCCACCCGAGGTCCGCGCCTTCGAGATTCGCCGCCAGTTCCTCGAATTCCCGCTGTGCGTCGGCGAGGGCCTGGGCGAGGTCGAGGCAACGGACTCGGATGCGGTCCAGAACACCGTCGAAGTCGCAGTCCTGTACCCGGTCGAGGAACTGATCGAGGTCGAGAACACTGTCGAAGACGCGCACCAGGTCGGCCGCGATGTCCTTGTCGAGGGTGCGAGCGAGTTCGAGGGCGAGATCGCGGTCGAGCGAGCGCATCAGATCGGCGGACAGATCGAGGACGCGGGCGCGGATCCGGTCGAGGCCGACGGCCACCGCGTCAAGGACCTTGCCGACCAGATCGCGCGAGGCCGGTCGGTCGGGGACCGGCGACGGCTACGCGGCCGACCGCCCCGTATCCGCGACGGGCAACCCCGCAGATCGCAGCACAGCGTGCTCGGTGTCCACCACGAACACCTCGCAGCCCGGCCGCCCCGCCGCCCACGCGGCGCCCTCGGCCCCCATCGCGAAGGCGGCGGTCGCCACGGAGTCGGCCTCCGTCAGGGTCGGGGCGACGACGGTGACGCTGAGCAGGCCGGTGGCCGGACGGCCGGTACGCCCGTCGATGATGTGGTCGCCGCGCTCGTAGCGGGCGGACGTGGCGACCGCCCCGTCGGCGAGTGCGAGGACCGTGCACAACTGGCCGGCGTGCTCGGGGTGCCGTACCCCCACCCGCCAGGGCCCGCCGGAGGCGACCACGTCACCGCCGGCGTTCAGCACGAACCGGCGCGCCCCGGCCGCCGACAGCAGATCCGCCGCCCGCTGCACCGACCAGCCCTTGACCACCGCGCACGGGTCGAGGCCCCGCCCCGGCAGCCGTGCGTCGAACGCGCCGCCCGTCGCCAGCCGGTACTCCTCGCACAGCGCGAGCACCTCGGCGAGGTCCGGGCTCACCTCGGTCTCGGAGAGTTCACCCCGGTCGAGCCGGGAGACCTCGCTGTCCGGCTTGAACGGGCTGAACCGCTCGTCGACTTCGCGCAGCCAGGCGAAGACGGCGTCCGCCGCGCTCTCCGGGGCGTCCTGGTCGTCGATCCGCAGGGAGACCGGGAAGCCCATGACGTGTTCGACTCGGCGCACGGTCAGCCCTTCGCGTCGATCGCGGCCTGGAGGGACTCCCGGTAGCCGTCACTGGTGATCGTCGCGCCCGACACGGTGTCGACGTCCGCGCTCTGCGCCTTCAGCGTCTCCGAGATCAGCACCGGGACGGCCGCCGTGGTCTGCGGGTGGTTGGGCTGCTGGAGCATGCTCACCGCGGTGATCTTGTCGCCGTCGAAGGTCACCTGGACCTGGACGGGACCCTTCTCGGTGGTGACGGTGGTGCCCTTGACAACCGTGCCCGAAGCGCCGGTCGCGGAGGTGGACGGGGTCGTGACGGGCTGCTCGGCGGTGGTGGTCGTCGTACCGCCGACGGACGGCTCGTAGCGCCAGACGGGGATCAGGCCCGCGATGCTCAGGGCGACGACAGGTATGGCTCGCTTCACGGTGTCTCTCTCATCCCGCCAGGCTGAAACGCTCGAAGTGGATCTGCGGCTTGGGCACGTCCAGGTCTCCCAGGCTGCGCAGCACCGCGTTCATCATCGGGGGCGGCCCGCACAGGAAGACGTCCCGGTCGGCGATGTCCGGCACCAGCTGGATCAGCTCGCGCGCGGCGAGTTGGTCGGGCACCGGCGGGCCGGTGACCAGGTGGAGTTCGGCACCCTTGGCGACGGCGAGGTCGCGCAGCTCGTCGTAGAGGACGGCGTCCCGGTCGGTGGCGACGCGGTAGATGACGACCGCGTGGCCGTCGAGGTCCTCCAGGAGGGCGCGGATGGGGGTCACGCCGACACCGCCCGCGATCAGCAGGGACTCGGTCCGCCGGCGGTGCAGGGTGGTGAAGGCGCCGTAGGGGCCCTCGGCGAAGACCCGGGTGCCGACCTTCATGTGGCGCAGGGCGGCGCTGCCGTCACCGGCGGCCTTGGCGGTCAGGCGCAGGGTGCGGCCGTCGGGGGCGGCGGAGAGGGAGAAGGGGTTCGCCTGCCACCAGCGGTCCTTCGTCAGGAACCGCCACAG
This sequence comes from Streptomyces sp. NPDC051105, assembly GCF_040682795.1. Classification (NCBI taxonomy): domain Bacteria; kingdom Bacillati; phylum Actinomycetota; class Actinomycetes; order Kitasatosporales; family Streptomycetaceae; genus Streptomyces; species Streptomyces sp. NPDC051105. The sequence goes on from NZ_JBFBBR010000001.1 coordinate 454,503, forward strand.
GAAGAACTGGCCGGCCCGCGCGCCCAGTTTGTCGAGGTCACGGCCGGTGATGTGGACCGAGACCACGTTGTCCGACTCGGGGACGACGGCGGAGACCCGGAACTGGTGGCGGTAGTTGCGCCACAGGGGCAGGACCAGTCGGCCCAGGGCCACCGAGCCGAGCGCGACGCCCCACACCGCGTACCAGTACGCGGTCGCGGCGGACGACGCCGTGAAGGTCGTACCGACCGCGACCTGGTGGGTGAAGGCGAGCACCATGGCCACATACGTGTACAGGTGGACGAAGTGCCAGGTCTCGTAGGCGAGCCGGCGGCGGGCGTAGCGGGCCGAGACGGCGCCGACCACGAGGATGATGCCGAGGGCGACGACGGCGCGGAGCACGCCTTCGGTCGTCTCGGCGAGGTCGACGATCTCACTGACCGGGCCGACGCCGGCGCCGTCGGCGTAACCGAAGGTGATGAAGACGGCGTGCCCGAGCAGCGTCCACAGCAGGGTGAAGCCGGTCCAGCGGTGCCAGGAGGTCAGCCGGTCCATGCCGATCCGGCGGTCCAGCCAGGGCAGCCGGGCCACCAGCACCAGCTGGAAGGCCATGACGAGGGCACCGTACAGGCCGAGGAAGCGGCCGATGACGATCAGGGCGTTGGAGGCGAAGCCGGACTGGGCGAAGAAGTAGGCGACCACGGCCGCGTTCACGGCGAGCACGGCGTACAGGCTCGTGCGGGCCACCACCCTGGGGCGTATCGCCGTGGGGGGCGCAGGGGGCGATTGGACGGTCGTCACGGGTCGGCAGCTCCTTGATCGGGTCCTGGGACTCGAGCTTCACCCGTGACTGCTGTCGTTTTCCTGTCGGGCTGCTTTCAACTGGTTATCGATGTGTTCTCTGTGTGAGCACGGGTCTGGCGCCCACCGCCGTGTGGCGCAGTATGAGCGGGTGGAAAAAGTACGACTCCTCGTCGTGGACGACGACCCGCCGATCGCCGACCTGGTCGCGACGGTCGCACGGTACGAGGGCTGGGAGGCGGTCACCGCGTACTCCGGTGAGGACGCGCTGGCCCGGGCCGCCGAGTTCCGGCCGGACATCGTCGTGCTCGACCTGATGCTTCCGGACGTGGACGGCTTCGGTGTCCTGGACCGGCTGCGGCGCTCCGGGACGATGGTGCCGGTGGTGTTCCTCACAGCCCGCGACGGGGTCGCCGACCGGGTCGCGGGGCTGACCCGGGGCGGGGACGACTACCTGGTCAAGCCGTTCGCGGTGGAGGAGCTGATGGCCCGGCTGCGCACGGTGCTGCGGCGCAGTGCGGGGCCCGGCTTCCAGCGCTCGGTCCTCCAGGTCGCCGACCTGACGATGGACGAGGACACCCGTGAGGTCCGGCGCGGCGAGCGGCTGTTCCCGCTGACCCCGACCGAGTTCGAGGTGCTGCGTTATCTGATGCGCAAGTCGCCGACCGTGCTCACCAAGGCGCAGATCCTCGACCATGTCTGGGAGTACGGCTTCGGCGGCCGCTCGAACGTGGTGGAGCTGGTGGTCAGCCGGCTGCGCCGCAAGCTGGACGAGGCCGGCGGGGAACCGCTGATCCACACCGTGCGCGGTTTCGGGTACGTCGTCCGGCAGCAGGCGGCCGAGTGATCCGGCGGCTGTGGCGCTCGTACCGGAACATGCGCCTGGGTACCCGGCTGGCCCTGGGGCTGGGGGCGCTGGCCCTGGTGGTGTTCGCGATCGTCGGCTCGGCCCTGACCATGTACATGCGGGACTACCTGTCGGCCCAGCTGGACGACCAGCTGGGGCTGGCCCAGGTGGCCCAGTCCAAGAGCATCGCGCAGCACGGCACCCTCCAGGGCAAGAAGTACTACCACTGGTACTACGCGGTGTACGACGTCTCGAACGGCACCCCGGTGCTGCGCAAGCCGGAGGAGACCGGCGACCTGCCCGCGGACATCGCCCCGCTCACCTCGGTGGCGAAGGCGCAGCTCGCCGCGGGCACCGAGGTGCTGCGGACCAAGGACCTGACCGGGGAGGGCGAGTACCGGCTGCGTGGCTGCGAGGTGGAGCCGGGGGTGGTGCTGGTCAGCGGCGCGCCGATGGACAGCATGGACGACACGGTCCGGCAGCTGGTCACCGTCCAGGTGGTTGCGTTCGGTCTCGCGCTGCTGGCCCTTGTGGTGTTCGGCCGCCGGCTGCTGCGGCACGGCCTGGAGCCGCTGAGCGACATGGCGCACACCGCCCATGGCATCGCCTCGCACAATCTGACGGAGTCGGCGGCCCGGCTGCCGCTGCGCGCGGCCAAACGGGGCGGCGGCCCCGAGGTCGAGGAGCTGCGCACCGCGTTCAACACGATGCTCGAACACATCGACCACTCCCTCGCCGTCCGCGCGGAGGCCGAGCAGCGGCTGCGCCGGTTCGTCGCGGACGCCTCGCACGAACTGCGCACCCCGCTGATGTCGGTGCGCGGCTACGCCGACCTCTTCCAGTACGCGGCGGCCAACGCCCCCGAGGAACGCGACAAGCACCTGGCCCGGCTGCGCGCCGAGGCGGCCCGGATGGGCATCCTCCTCGACGACCTGCTGCTCCTGGCCCGTCTGGACGCGGCCGAGGTGGAGACACCGCTGCGGCTGGAGGACGCCGACCTGGCGGAGCTGGTGCGGGAGGCCGCGGACGCGTTCCGTGCGGCGCACGCCGACCATCCGCTGACGGTGACCGTCGGTCCGGACCCGGTCCCGCTCCGCCTGGACCCGGTCCGCATCCGCCAGGTGCTGGACAACCTCCTCACCAACGCCGCCATCCACACGCCCACCGGCACCCCGGTGTCGGTGACGGTCACGACGGCCCCCGGCTCGGCGTCGGTGAGCGTCACCGACCGGGGTCCCGGCATTCCGCCCGCCGACCGGGCCCGCGTCTTCGACCGCTTCTACCGCGTCGACAAGGCCCGCAGCCGCGACCGCGGCGGCAGCGGCCTCGGCCTGTCGGTGGCCCGGGCCCTGGTGACGGCACACGGCGGCACCATCGGACTGAGCGACGGCCCGGACGGCACAACCGTGTTCACACTGACGCTGCCGGGGTAGCCCACGGCGGCCCGGAGCGGGGCCGCGGACGCGGGCGGGCAGCCTGCGCCGTGGCCGCGCACCGAGTCGGGGTTCCCTTCCGACAGCGCCCCGGAACGCGGCAGCGGAGGCACGCGGCCGGCCGGCACCGAAGCCCCGCAGCGGCTCGGTGTTTTCCCGTCCGGCGTCAACAACCGGATTCCGGGCGGTACTTACCGCGACCCGGTCGGGGGGCCGGCACCGGCTCCGGGCGCACCGTCACAGGCCCGGCGTCGCCTCCTCCTCCGGGACGTAGGTGAAGCCGCCCCGCCGAGGGTGCGGGCGGGCCGCCAGGACGGCGACGTCGTCCTCGGCGTTGCGGGCGTCGAGGCGGGTGAGGATGGACTCCAGCAGGCCGTCCACGCCGACGGCCGGACTGAAGCGCAGGTCCGCGAGGCGGTTCAGGGAGCGGTCGATGTCCTCGCCACGGTGTTCCACCAGTCCGTCCGTGAAGAGGACGAGGGCATGGTCGGGGTCGAACTGGTGGGTGGCCGATTCGTAGCCCCCGAAGCCGGTGCCCAAAGGCGGGCCCACGGGGACCGGCAGCAGAGAGGTCCGGCCGTCCCCGGTGATCATGGCCGGCGGAAGGTGGCCCGCGCTGGCCAGGGTGACCTGACGGCGGCCCGGGTCGACCCGCACCAGCAGGCAGGTGGCGGGTCTGCGGTCCGCCTCGTTGGAGGCGATGGCGTCCATCTGACGCAGCACCCGGTGCGGGGGCAGCTCGGAGGAGGCGATGTAGCGCAGCGACGACCGGTAGGCGTTCATGTCGACGGCCGCCTCCAGGCCGTGGCCCATCACGTCGCCGACGACGAGCAGCGTCCGGCCGAAGTGCAGCCGTACCGTCTCGCACCAGTCGCCGCCGACCAGCACCCGGCCGCCGGCCGGGAGGTAGCGGATCGACACGTCCAGGTTGGGATGCGGCCGGCCGGGCTCGGCCAGCAGGGCGCGTTGCAGGTCGCCGGCGGTGCGGTTGACGTGCTCGTACTCGCGGGCGTGCCGGATGTGGGAGGCGGCGCGTTCGGCGAGGAGGGCGAGCAGTTCGGCCTCCGCCCGGACGAAGGCCATCCCCTCACGGGCGCAGACCAGTACGCCGTACTGGTCGGAGCCGCTGGTCAGGGGCACGCACACGGCCGGACGGGTACGGCTGCCGGCCGGGCGGGACAGCCAGGGGTCCCTCCAGTGGTCGGCCGCCGGGGAGCCCGCGTCCCGGGCCACCGCGGTGGCCCAGCGGGCGTCGGGCAACATGTCGGCGTCGCCGGTGATCGCCTCGTAGCCGGAGACGGTCTCGCCGACCCGCCGCATCACGGCCGCGCCGCCGCCGGTCAGCCGCACCGCCGCCCGGGTCAGTTCCGTGCAGGTCGTGGACTCGTCGAGGGTGGTGCCGATGCCGGCCGCGGCCGCCCGCAGCAGCCTGAAGGGCGCCGAGGGGTCGGTGCCCGCGATGGGCCCGTTCGCTGCCCCCTGGCCGTCGGCGGACGCGGGTCCCCTGCGGGACTGGAACCATCGCGCGACACCCGACACCCTCACAGAGTCTCAAACAGCAGGGGGCACCAGCCATCGGCGCCGCACGGCCTCCGGAGGTGGTGCGGCGGGGCTGCGGCAGCTCCGGCCGCCGCGCCGTCGGCGGTGCGCGCTCACCCAGGGGAGATCGGATTCGGTGTGCGAGCGGGCCACGGACGGACGCGGCGCACGGGTCCCCGGATCATGGACGGATCCGGTGTGCGGGCCTGCCGGGCCTCGGACGGGCCCAGCGGTCCGGCACACCGGTGGGCGGTCTAGTGCTGTGGACCGGAAAGGCGAGCCGGTGAACCTTTCCGGTCGCAGCACTAGCTCTCGTCGGCGGTCAGCCGCAGCGAGATCGAGTTGATGCAGTACCGCTGGTCGGTGGGGGTCGCGTACCCCTCGCCCTCGAAGACGTGGCCGAGGTGTGAGCCGCACCGCGCACACCGCACCTCGGTGCGCACCATCCCGTGCGTGCGGTCCTCGACCAGCTCGACCGCGTCGGTGTCCTTCGGGTCGTAGAAGGACGGCCACCCGCAGTGGGACTCGAACTTCGTGGTGGAGGTGAACAGCTCCGCACCGCAGGCGCGACAGGAGTACACGCCCTTGGTCTTGGTGTCGGTGTACTCACCGACGAAGGCCGGCTCGGTCGCCGCCTGACGCAGCACGGCGTACTCGGCCGGCGTCAGCTCCGCCCGCCACTGCTCGTCCGGCTTGTCGACGTCGTACGACATGACTCTCAGCCCCTCACTTCGCCAGGCGTTCCAGGATCCTCGGGCCCAGGTCGGTCACATCTCCCGCGCCCATGGTGAGAACCAGATCACCGGGCTTCGTCATTCCCGCGACCACGGCGGGGACCTCGTCCTTGTCGTGCACGGCGGTGACGTCGGCGCCCGCGGCCCGCGCGGCCTCGATGATCAGCTCGCTGGTGACGCCGGGGATCGGGTCCTCGCGGGCCGGGTAGATGTCCAGGACCACGGACGCGTCCGCGAGGGCCAGCGCGTCGCCCATCTCCTTGCCCAGCTCCTGGGTGCGGGAGAACAGGTGCGGCTGGAAGACGACCAGGATCCGGGCGTCCCCGGCGGCGGCGCGCATGGCCTCCAGGTCGGCGGTCATCTCGGTGGGGTGGTGGGCGTAGGAGTCGATCACCTGGACGCCGGCCGCCTCGCCCTTCAGCTGGAGGCGCCGCTTGACGCCCGTGTACGCGGCCAGCGCGGGCGCCAGCTCGGCGGCCGGGACCCCGAGGGCCACGCCTGCGGCGAGCGCGGCGACGGCGTTGTGCGCGTAGTGCCGGCCGGGCACGGAGACCGTGAAGGTCAGCTCGGTCCCGTCCAGCGCGACGGTGACCTCGCTCTTCAGCCCCTGCGGTACGACGGACAGCACCCGGACGTCGGCGTCGGCGGCGTCGCCGTAGGTCACCGTCCGCACCTTCCCGGCCAGCCGCCGGGTCAGCTCGCGCGCGCCCTCGTGGTCGGCGTTGACCACCAGCGTGCCGCCGGGCACGATCCGGCCGGCGAAGGTCTCGAAGGACTCGTAGATCTCTTCCATCGAGGCGTAGTTGGCGTGGTGGTCGAGCTCCACGTTGAGGACGATGGCGACCTCGGGCGCGTACTTGTGGAAGCTGCGGTCCGATTCGTCCGCCTCGGCGACGAAGATCTCGCCCTCGCCGTGCAGGGCGTTGGAGCCGGGGGCGTCCAGGTCGCCGCCGATGGCGTACGACGGCTCGCGGCCCAGCGCGGTCAGCGAGACGGCCAGCATCGAGGTGGTCGTGGTCTTGCCGTGGGTGCCCGCGACGGCGATCGGCCGCGCGCCGTCCATCAGGGCGGCGAGGGCGTCCGAGCGGTGCACCACGGGGATGCCCAGCTCGGCCGCGCGCGCCAGCTCGGGGTTGTCCCTGCGGATCGCCGACGACACGACGACACAGCTGGCGTCGTCGGCCAGGTACTCCGCCGCGTGCCCGATGTGCACGGTGGCGCCGAACGCCCGCAGGGCCTCGACGGTGGCCGACTCCTTGGCATCGCTCCCGGCCACCTCGGCACCGCGCTGCGCGAGGATCTTGGCGATCCCCGACATCCCGGCGCCGCCGATACCGATGAAGTGCGGTCGCTCCATGGCGGAAGGAAGGCCGGGTGCCATGTGTTTCTCCCAGAGACGGTGACGTGCGAAAGCGGCCCTAGCCTATGCGCTCGGGCACCGGGTGCCGTGCAACGGGCACGAGCATCAGCGCCCCTTCAGGGCGCGGGGCTGAGTTTGATACGCGGCTCCGCCGCGTGGGCGCCATCAGCCGCAACGCACCCGCACCCTTCGACGCACCGCACCCTCACGGCGCACCGCGCCCCACGGCGCCTACGCCTTGCTGTGCGAGAACAGCTTCAGCACCGGCACCCCCACCTTGTGCCGCGCCCGGGACGCCCAGTCCCGGTGGAAGAACTCCTCCACATAGTGCGGATCGGTCAGCACGATCACCTCGTCCGCGCCCACCTCTTCCACCACCGTCTTCAGCGCGTCCAGCGGGTGGTCCTCGACCATCCGCCCCTCCGCCGTGCTCCCCGCCGCCCGCAGGGCCGCCAGGGACACGTCCAGCGCCTGTTCGGCCGGCCCCTTCGCCTCGTCCCCCTCGGGCGTCTCCCGCTCGCGCGCGGCTTCGTCCAGTTCGCCGAGCGCGATGTCGTCGATGGCCCGCAGCAGGCGGTCCGCCTGGTCGCCGCGCGGCTGGAGCAACACATGGAAGGAAACCTGCTCGTCCCCGTGCAAGGTGGTGACGAACTCCACGTCGGCAGACGTCAGGGCCTTCTCGATCATCAGAACGCTTGTGAACACCAGGCGCCTCTTCTCCTGAGAGGGCCACTCGGACCCTCTGTCCTCCCTGGGGCCTAGCAGCCCTGCGGAAACCATCCTGCCCCGTGAACGTACGGGTACTGCCGGATTCAGTGTGCCCGCCGGAAGCTAAGCGGAACGGTAGATTCCACCGAATTCAGGACCGCTGATAGCGACTGAACAGGAATCCGGCCTCCTCCAGCAGGGACACTAGTTCGAAACGCCTGGGTACGGTGACACCGGGTCCCCAGGAAATGCGCTGTGCCCCCCCTGCCGTCAGCATCGGGGACATCGTGAGGCACAGCTCGTCGAGGACATCGGCGGCGATGAACTGCCCGAGCAGCCGGGGCCCGCCCTCGGTGAGCAGCCGGGTGTGACCGAGATCGGCGAGGGCGCTCACCGCGCGGGCGGGGTCGACGCCGGCGCCGTCACCGGCGACCACCACCCGGGCGCCGGCCCGCTCGGCGGCGGCGACGCGGTCGGGGTCCGCCGCCGCGCCGGTGAGGACCAGGGTGGGGACGAGGGGCGAGGTGAACAGCGGGAGTGAGAAGTCGAGGTCCAGGCTCGCGGTGACGACGGCCACCGCGGGGGCCGCGCCCTGCCCCGCCGCCGCTCGGGCCCCGGCGAACTCCGCCCGCGCGCGGGCCGGCCGGTACCCCTCCTGCCGTACCGTTTCCGCGCCCACGACCACGACGTCCGCGAGCGCCCGCAGGGTGCCGAAGACCCGCATGTCGGCATCGCTGGAGATGGGCTGCGACCGTCCGTCGTGCTGGGCGGCGCCGTCGAGCGTGGACACCATGTTGGCCCGCAGCCAGACCTCTCGCCCCGCGGGATAGCCATAGGCGAGCGCAAGCTCGGCGAGACTCCACTCCCCCTCGGCCGGTCCGCCGGAGGCCGGGGCCGTTGTCTCTTCGGTCACAGGGAACAGGCGTCGCATGTCGTGCAGTGTGGCACGGCAACTACCATGGATGACCGTGTCGTCTTCTCCCGCCGCTTCCGAGGTCAGCCCCATAGCCGACGCGGCCCCGCTGTCCCTGTGCGCCCGCTCGCCGCATGTCCCCGCGGACCGGCTGGTCGCCGAGATGGTGCCGCCACCCCGCTTCGACTCGGTCCGCTTCGCCACCTACCTCCCGGACCCGAACCAGCCGAGCCAGACCGAGGCCGTACGGGTCCTCGAAGGCTTCGCGGCCGGTCTCGGCGGCGCCCACGCGGCGACCGGCGGCAGGCGCGGTTTCCTCGGCTTTGGGAAGGCCAGGGCACCGAAGACCCCGGCCGGGCCCCGCGGGGTCTACCTCGACGGCGGGTACGGCGTCGGCAAGACCCACCTGCTCGCCTCCCTCTGGCACGCCACCCCGGCCGAGCCCGCACTGAAGGCGTTCGGCACCTTCGTGGAGCTGACCAACCTGGTCGGCGCCCTCGGCTTCCAGCAGACCGTGGCGACCCTCTCCGGCCACCGTCTGCTGTGCATCGACGAGTTCGAGCTGGACGACCCCGGCGACACGGTCCTGGTGTCGACGCTGCTGGGCCGGCTCGTCGACGCCGGTGTCGCGCTCGCCGCCACCTCCAACACGCTGCCGGGCAAGCTCGGCGAGGGCCGGTTCGCGGCGGTCGACTTCCTGCGCGAGATCCAGGGCCTGTCGGCCCACTTCCGCGCCCTGCGCATCGACGGCGAGGACTACCGTCACCGCGGCCTGCCCGAGGCACCGGCGCCGTTCTCCGAGGAGCAGGTGGCCAAGGCGGCGTACGCCACCCCGGGCGCCTCACTCGACGACTTCCCGCACCTGCTGGACCACCTGGCCAAGGTGCACCCCAGCCGGTACGGCGCGCTGACCGACGGCGTGACGGCGGTCTGCCTCACCGATGTGCGGCCGGTGCCGGACCAGTCGACCGCACTGCGGCTGGTGGTCCTCGCGGACCGGCTCTACGACCGTGAGATCCCGGTTCTGGCCTCCGGACTGCCGTTCGACAGGCTGTTCAGCGAGGAGATGCTGAACGGCGGCTACCGCAAGAAGTACTTCCGCGCGATATCCCGGCTCACCGCCCTGGCCAGGGACGCCAAGGGGCTCGTCGCCGCCGCATAGCCCCCTCTATTCGATCAAGATCGCCGGGTCAAGAGCTCGATCGAGCCACTCCACCGGCATTTTTCACGCTCTCTTCGGTTCGCAACACCGAGTTAACCCTGCAAACGGCTTTGCAGGGTTAACGTGTTTCTTGACCAACCATTGACCTGTGCTTGGGGCACACAAGAGGCGCGAACTGCTGCGAGGGGGGCTCATGTTCCGAGGTACGACGGCCCGGACCGTGCTCTCGCTCCTGGCCACCGCCCTGCTCGCCGTCCAGTTCTTCGCGCCCGCGGCAACCTTCGCAGCCGCGCACACAGCCAGTCATGTAGAGGCCAAGGCCCAACCCGGTCCGCAGCCCTCGACGAAGTTCGTGCGCGACATCTCGCACACCTTTCGTGACCACGGCCTCTGCGGGGAGCCCCCCAGATCGCCGCAGAGCGCCGACCGCCATCGCACCGCCACCGCCGGCTGGGCCGACAACCGTCCGACCACCGCCCGGCACACCGAGGCGATACCGGCCTCCGTGGCCCCCGCGGCCCGGCATCAACGCACGTCAAGAGCGTCCAGAGCCCACTCGCCGGCCGCGCTTCAGGTCTTCCGCTGCTGAGCGACGGGTTCCGTCCCGTCACCCCCCCCACAACCGTCGTGCAAGCCCGACGCGCCGCTCCGGCGCGCCAGGAGGAGTCCACACGCCATGCAGCCCCTCATCGACAACGCCCGTACGTTCGGACAGCGCCCTGAGGAGTTCGCCAAACTCGCCGAAGGCCAGTCCCCGCAGGTGCTGTTCATCACCTGCTCCGACTCGCGGGTCGTCCCGGCCCTGATCACCGGCGCCCGCCCGGGCGAGCTGTTCGAGCTGCGCACCGCGGGCAACATCGTCCCCCCGTACGCCTCGGAGCACCCCACCAGCGAGGCGGCCACCATCGAGTACGCCGTGGAGGTGCTGGGCGTCCGCGACATCGTCGTCTGCGGGCACTCGCACTGCGGCGCCGTCGGCGCGCTGGTGCGCGGCGACGACCTGACCGCCGTACCCGCCGTACGGGACTGGCTGGCCCGTGCCGAGCCGCGCCCGACCGGGGCGGTGGAGGACCCGGCCGTCGCCGAGGGCGTGCAGAGCCATGTGCTCGCCCAGCTGCTGCGGCTGCGCTCCTACCCGTTCATCGACAAGAAGCTGGCGCGGGGCGAACTGACCCTGCGTGGCTGGTACTACGAGGTCCACACCGGTGCCGTGCGCGAACACCGCGCCGGCACTGACGCGTTCGAGACCCTGTGAGCGTCGCGATGACCAAGTTCCCTTACATGAGGCAGGACTTCACCGCCTCTCTCGTCGTCTTCCTGGTCGCGCTCCCGCTGTGCGTGGGCGTGGCCGTCGCCTCCGGTGTGCCGGCCGAACTCGGCCTGGTCACCGGCATCGTGGGCGGTCTCGTCACCGGGATGCTGCGGGGCAGCAGCCTTCAGGTGTCGGGGCCGGCCGCCGGGCTGACCGTGCTCGTCTTCGAGGCGGTGCAGGAGTTCGGGCTGCCGGTGCTCGGCGTGATCGTGCTCGTCACCGGTGTGCTCCAGATCGCCATGGGTGTGCTGAGGCTGGGCCGCTACTTCCGGGCCATCTCGGTCTCGGTGGTCGAGGGCATGCTGGCCGGAATCGGTCTGGTCCTGATCGCCGGCCAGCTGTATCCGGCGCTCGCCGCCAAGGCTCCCGATTCCGGGCCCGGCAAGATAGCCGGTCTGCCCAGGGCGTTCCTGGACGCCCTCGGGGACGGGGAGGCGCTGGCCTCGCTCGCGCTCGGCGCGGGCACCGTCGCGGTCCTGGTGCTGTGGAAGTACCTCCCGGCGAAGGTGCGGACGGTCCCCGGACCGCTGGCCGCCGTCGGCCTCGCCACCCTGGCCGCGTTCCTCCTGAGCCTCCCGGTCGCCACCGTCGAGGTGCACGGGCTGCTGGGCTCCGTCCAGCCGCCGCCGCTGAGCGCCTTCGGCGAACTGGCGGGCTTCGGCGTGATCGGCACGATCGTCGCGTTCACGCTGATCGCGTCCGCCGAGTCGCTGTTCAGCGCGGCGGCCGTGGACCGCCTGCACAACGGTCCGCGCACCAAGTACAACCAGGAGCTGATCGCCCAGGGCGCGGGCAACGCGCTCTGCGGAGTGCTCGGCGCGCTGCCGATGACCGCGGTGATCGTGCGCAGCGCGGCCAATGTGCAGGCGGGCGCCCGGACGAAGGCGTCCCGGGTGCTGCACGGCGTCTGGCTGCTGCTGTTCGCGGCGCTGCTGCCGGGCGTGCTCGGCTACATACCGATCCCGGCGCTGGCCGGAGTCCTGGTCTACTCGGGCGCCAAGCTGATCCCCGTGCGGGCACTGGCCGTCCTCTGGCGCGAGCACCGGGGCGAGGCGCTGATCCTGGTCGTCACCGCGGTGTCGATCGTCGCGGTCAGCATGTTCGAGGGCGTACTGATCGGACTGGCCCTGTCCATCGTCAAGACCGCGTGGGAGGCCTCGCACATCAAGCTGGAGGTGATCGACAAGGGCGCGGGCCCGATCGACGCGCACCTGTCGGGCAACGCGACCTTCCTGCGGCTGCCCAAGATCCTCGACAGTCTGGAGGCGCTGCCCCAGGACCGCCCGATCCGGGTGGACCTGTCCGGGCTGCACCATCTCGACCACGCCTGCCGGACCGCGCTGGAGAGCTGGGCCGAGCGGCACAGCGACGCCGACACGGAACCGGTGAGGGTGACGGCCGCCTCGGCCGTGACCACCCGAGTCACGGCCGCCTGAACCGACGGCCGCTCCCGGGCCGGGATGCCGACGCCCCTCGGCATCCCGGCCCGGACCTGCTCCGCGGCGGCCCATGGCCCCGAACGACCCGCCGGGCATATCGTTGCATCATCAGACATACCGGACCTCTCTGGCTGGGGGTCGTGATGGTTCAGGAGCTGCTGGTCGCGGTGGTGGTGGCGCTGTGCGTCGGCGCGCTGTACCTGGCCGCGGGGGCGCGGGTCGTCAAGCAGTACGAACAGGGTGTGCTGTTCCGGCTCGGCCGGGTCACCGGTGCCGTACGACAGCCCGGCTTCAACATGGTGATCCCGTTCGCGGACCGGCTGCACAAGGTCAACATGCAGATCGTCACGCTGCCGGTCCCCGCCCAGGAGGGCATCACCCGTGACAACGTCACCGTGCGCGTGGACGCGGTCGTCTACTTCCGGGTGGTCGACGCGGTGAGCGCGCTGATCAAGGTCGAGGACTACAAGTTCGCCGTCTCGCAGATGGCCCAGACCTCGCTGCGGTCGATCATCGGCAAGAGCGACCTGGACGACCTGCTCTCCAACCGCGAGCAGCTCAACCAGGGCCTGGAGCTGATGATCGACAGTCCGGCCGTGGGCTGGGGTGTGCAGGTGGACCGGGTCGAGATCAAGGACGTGTCGCTGCCGGACACGATGAAGCGCTCGATGGCCCGCCAGGCCGAGGCCGACCGGGAGCGCCGGGCCCGGATCATCAACGCCGACGCCGAGCTCCAGGCCTCGAAGAAGCTGGCCGAGGCGGCCCAGCAGATGGAGAACACCCCGACAGCCTTGCAACTGCGGCTGCTCCAGACGATCGTGGCGGTCGCGGCCGAGAAGAACTCCACCCTGGTCCTGCCCTTCCCGGTGGAGCTGCTGCGCTTCCTGGAGCGGGCCCAGCAGCCCGCGCCGAACGGCAGTGCGCCGCACGTTCCCGCCGGTCTCGCCGGGCTCGCCGAACTCGCCGAACCCTCCGACCCCGGGCACCCGGACCCCGGCGAAAGGCGTGCCCGTGCCGAGGAAGCACCCGAAGCGAACGGACGACAGCGACCCCGCTCTGTGTGACCTGCTCGGACTCCCGGCGGCCGAGCGCCCCGACCTCAGCGCCCACCCGGCCGGCCACAAGTGGTACCGCAACTGGGCCATCGGCCGCCTCCTCCTGGAGCACCTGGAGCAGCTCGACCCGCGGTACCCGAAGGCGGACTTCGACGTGGCGGAGTCCCGGGAGCGGCTGCCGAGAACACCGTGACGGGACAGCCGCCGCCCGGGTGACCTCGGTGGCCCCGGCGCCGCGCCACCCATAAAGACCGGACAATCCGACCTACGTTCATAGGGTGATCCGATCAGTACGCCGTCTCACCGGTATGACCGCCGCCTGCGTCGCCCTGGGCGCCGCGCTCGCCGCCTGCGGCACCGCCCAGGCCCCCCGCACCGGCCACCCCGCCCCCGCCAGGCCCGCCCCCGCCGCCAAGCCGCCCACGCTCCCCGCGGGCCCGGGCGGCCTGGCCCCCGTCTTCTCCAGCGGTCCGCGCACCCTGGGCAAGACCGTCGCCCTGACCTTCGACGCCGACATGACCGCCGACCAGGGGCCCCGCGCGGCCGCCGGCGAGCACTTCGACAACCCCGCGCTGATCGCGACCCTGCGCCGGCTGAAGGTGCCGGCCACGGTCTTCATGACCGGCCGCTGGGCCGACGAGTACCCGGACCAGGCCCGCTCCCTCGGCCGCGACCCGCAGTTCGAGGTCGCCAACCACTCCTACAGCCACTACGCGTTCACCGGCGACTGCTACGGCCTGCCGACCGTCGCCGCCGCGAACATGAAGTCGGACGTGGAGCGCGCCTACGCCGCACTTCTCAGGGCGGGAGTGCCGCATCCGATGCCGTACTTCCGTTTCCCCGGCGGCTGCTACGACCAGCAGGCACTGCGCGCGGTCGGCTCGCTCGGGGTCACCGCGGTGCAGTGGGACGTGGTCAGCGGCGACGCGTTCGCGACCGACGCCGACGCCGTGACCAAGCAGGTACTGGACGGGGTGAAGCCCGGCTCCGTGGTCGTCATGCACTGCACGCGCAGCGCCGCCCCGACCACCGAGCGGGTGGTCCGCAGCGTCGTACCCGAGCTGCGCAAGCGGGGCTTCCGGTTCGTGAAGGTGTCCGAGCTGATCGGCGAGACGCCCGGTCATCGCTGACCGTCCTACGCTGGAGACATGAGCGACGAGGGCTACTGCACCATTTCCGAGGCCACGAAGCCGCCGGCGGCGGACGGTCCGCCGTACGCCGAGTGTGTGCTGTGCCGGGAGCCGACCGAGTACCCGGAGTCGTACAAGGGCATCACCATGTGCCCCCGGTGCGAGTGGCAGGAGGCGCAGCGGAGCGCCTGCTCAGGTTGAGCGGCGGCCGTTGAGGACGCAGGCCACGGTGAAGGCCGCGGCGGTGAGCAGGGCCGCCGCGGTCAGGGGCAGGGGCGACACCGGTACCCGGCCGGACTCCGAGCCGGAGACCAGACCGCTGACCGCCGCGTGCGCCGGGGAACCCGCGACCACCACCGCGAGCAGCGCGGCCAGCAGCATCGTGGGCACCGCCCGGCCCGGCGAGCGCAGCAGTGGCCGGTTGGTGAGCGCGCCGACGGCACTGCCGAGCAGCGCGCAGGCGAGGGTGGCGAGCAGACCGGCGGCCCCGGCCCGCAGGGGCGGTACGGCGAGCCGGTGGTCGTTGGTGGCGTGCCGGCTGATCACGGTCACGATCAGAGTCGCCGCCGTACCGAGCAGCGCGGCGGCGGCGAGGCTGGTGAGCAGGGCGGCCAGATGGGTCCTGGCCGGGCCCCGCGCCGCCGTGACACAGGCGCGGGCGGCCGGCGGTTCGCCGGTGACACAGATCCGTACCAGCCAGGCGGCCACCGGCAGCAGCGCGGCGGCCGAGTAGCCGAGCGAGTCCAGCACCGGCTGACCGCTCTGCACGCCCACCCCCAGGAACACGGCGTACAGGATCACCGGGGGCAGCCAGCGCTGGGAGCGCAGGAGAAGTGCGGTCTGGTAGCGCAGGAGTGCGGTCATGGGCGGGCTTTCTCGTCCGGAGGGACGTCCGAGGGGCTGACGGCGACCACGTGCCAGGGCGGGCGGGCCGTGAGGAGGGCGCGCAGCACCACGTCCGAGTGGGACGCGGGAACCGTAAGACGGTAGGTGCCGGGGGCCGGTTCCTCGGCGAAGGCCGCCGTGCGGGTCACGTCGGCGGGGAGGCGGCCGCCGGCGGGACCCCGGACGGTGACGACGGTGTGCGGGCCGACAGGTGAAGTCACCTGCGCGGCCGAGGGCTTGAGGGTGCCGTCGACGACCTGGTAGGTCGCGTCGGGCGCGCCCGCGAGGCGCCGTGGATCGTGGTCGACGAACACGACGGCGCCCCCGGCCGCGGTCCGCTCGGCGACGGCCCGCTCCAGCTCCGCGCGGGCCTCGGCGTCCAGGCCGGTCCAGGCCTCGTCGAGGACGAGCAGCCGGGGGTCGGCGAGCAGGGCCTGGGCGACCGCGACCTTCTGACTGGTGCCCTTGGAGAGCTGGGCCATGGGCGTGGCCGCGTAGGCCGTGGCGCCGAACCGCTCCAGCCAGTCCGCCGCGCGGGCGGCGGCCGACCTGCGGGAGAGGCCGTGGACGGTGCCGAGATGGGTGAGGTAGCCGGAGGGGGTGAAGGGAAGGGCCGAGGGGAAGCGCTCGGGCACGTACGCGGTGCGGGGGCGGCCGGTGATACGGCCCTCGGTGGGGGTGTCTATGCCGGCGATGAGGCGGAGCAGGGTGGACTTGCCCGTGCCGTTCGCTCCTTCCACGCGGGTGAGGGTGCCGGGCGTGAGAGTGAGGTCGATGCCTCGTAAGACCCAGGGGCCGCGTATGCCGTAGCGGCGGCCCACGCGGGCCAGTTCAAGATCGCGTCGCATGGGGACATTGTCGTGCGGGACAGGAGGTGGGTGGCGTGCCGTCGCGGCCGGGTGCGGGTGCGTGTGTGGCTGGTCGTGCCCGCGCGGCGGAGCCGCGAATTGACACAGCCCCGCGCCCCTTAAGGTTGGTGCGGTGAGCGCTCCTTTCCAGGTCTCGGCGAACAGTCGGGACGAAGCACCCCAGTTCGTACTGCCCCTTGTCGTGCGGATCGAGAAGTCCGCCCCTCCGGCCCGCACCGACGCTCTCGAAACTGCCGCCCGGGCCGTGCTGACCATGCTCAGTGATCCACGCTCGCTCGGGGACGGGGAATGGGCTCAGGCGATGCGGGACTGGGAGGACGCGCGGATCCGCAAGGTCGTGCGGCGGGCCCGCGGGGCCGAGTGGCGGCGGGCCGGGGAGCTGCCCGGGATCACCCTCACGGGGAAGTCCGCCGAGGTACGGGTGTTTCCGCCGGTTCCCCTGGACGGGTGGCCCAGGGAGCTGGCGAAGTTGCAGGTGTCCGGGACCGAGCTGGACGATCCCGAGCCGCCCGCCGGCGCCGACCGGGCGGAGGCCGTGCTGTGGCTGAACCCGGAGTTGGAGATGTCCGCGGGCAAGGCGATGGCACAGGCCGGGCACGGCGCCCAACTGGCCTGGTGGGCGCTGTCGGAGGAGGATCGGGAGGCCTGGCGCGAGGCCGGGTTCCCGCTCGCCGTGCGGACCGCCGATCCGGCCGAGTGGCGTGAACTCACGGACAGCGGGCTGCCGTTGGTGCGGGACGCCGGCTTCACCGAGATCGCGCCCGGCAGTTGCACGGTGGTCGCGGATCATCCTCGGGCGCGCCTACGACGACCGTGACCGACTGCTCTCCGTAGGAATCTCCGACAGCCCACTGCCCAGCCAGGTCGACCCGCACTTCGGTGACCTGCTGCGGATCTGCGCGATTCTGGGCGTCTCGGTGTCCGAGCCCATCCGGGGCCTGGACGATGTGAGGCCTCGCCCGTCCGCACCGGGAGACGCAGACGAACAGGGCCGGTAACGCAGGGATCAGCCGGTGAGGGACCAGCGCGATCCGTCAGGCAGGTACCAGACGTACGCACTGCCGTCAGGC
Source organism: Streptomyces sp. NPDC051105 (assembly GCF_040682795.1). NCBI lineage: Bacteria > Bacillati > Actinomycetota > Actinomycetes > Kitasatosporales > Streptomycetaceae > Streptomyces > Streptomyces sp. NPDC051105. The sequence continues at coordinate 471,739 of NZ_JBFBBR010000001.1, forward strand.
TCCCGCACGTACCCGAACCGGTCCTGCGCGGGCCGGTCCGCGTGATTCCACCAGGCCCAGGCCTCCTCGGCCTGCTTCCACAACCCCTCGTCGCCGCCGAACGTCACCAGCCCGCTGGTACCGGCAATCGGCACGCGGGCCCAGGAGCCGTCGTCCCGCTGGAGCTGGATAGACATCCCCTCCGTGTCGTCGACGTAGTACACGAGCTCGGTGCCAGGCATCTGGAACGCCAGCGCGAGACGCAGCGGGTAGTGGGCCTGGATGGCGTTCGCCGTGAGGGTGCTCGGCCGGGACCGGGCAGCCGGGGCGCGCTCCGGCCGGTCCTGCGCCTGGTACGTGCGTGCGCGGCTTCGGGCAGCCATGAAGCGGCCGGTGTTCGTGGTGAAGAAGCCGCGGGCCTCGCCGTCACTGCCGGGTGAGAGCCGCACGAGACCGCCTTCGATCCCGAGCGCCACATCGGTCAGCAGCACCCCGCCGGGCCGCAGCTGCTCGACCCACGCGGCGGGGACGGACGACACGGAGCAGGTGGCCATGATCCGGTCGAAGGGCCCTCCGTCCGGCCAGCCCTGCGTTCCGTCTCCGGACAGCAGTTGGGGCTGGTACCCGATGCTGTCGAGACGCTTCTGGGCGAGGTCGACGAGCTGCTGGTCGATATCCATGGAGTGGACGAACTCCTCACCCAGACGAGCACTCAGCAGCGCGGCGTTGTAGCCGGTGCCGGTGCCGATCTCCATCACCCGGTGGCCGTCCTGGATGTCGAGGTCTTCGAGCATGCCTGCCATGAGGCTGGGGATCGTGCTCGACGACGTGGCGACACCGGTCCAGGCGTCCTCGTCGACCTGCTGGGCTGTCGCCGGGTCCAGGCCGGTCACGAGGGTCACGTCCCGGTAGACGTCCGCGAGACCGCTCTCGTCGGCGGCGCCGCGCCGGCGCCAGACCGCGATGCCCCGCGCGTGGGTCTCTTGCTCGTACCAGCTCGGCACGAGGACGTGGCGGGGAACCGACGCGAACGCCTGCTCCCACGTCTGGGTGCGGACCGCGCCAGTCCTGACGAGCAGCTCGGCGAGCGCGACCGCGTACGGCCGGCTGGCGTCTTGGGGAAAGATGCTCACAGAGCGACTCCTCGGAGTTCGTCGGCGATGGCCTGGGCGACGGGCAGGCCGGTGTGGTGCTCGATCCAGTCCCACTGCCCGCAGGGATTCGCCTCCAGGAACGTCCAAGTGCCGTCGGGGCCGATGATGAAGTCCATGGCAGCGAAGCGCAGTTCGAGGCGGTCCATGTAGCTGCGCGCCCCGACGGCGACGCTATCGGGCACCTCGGCGACCCGGTAGGTGAGGGACGCGTAGTCGCTGCGCCAGTCGATGTACGCCGTGTCGCTCCCCGCGTGGACCTCCGCTGCGAACAGGCGGTGCCCGACGATCGTGAGCCGCACCTCGTGGGCCTTGTCGACCCAGGCTTGGAACAGGTGGGCGGTGGTCTCGATGCCGCGCAGGTCGGCCAGGTCGTCTTCGGCGACCTTGCGGGTGTAGACCGTCTTCAGCTGGTCGTCCTCGATGAGGACGGGGCTTGCGACGGGCTTGCAGATGACGCGGCCGCCGACGTCGCCGACGAAGGTACGGACGGCGTCGGGGCTGTTGGTGATGAGGGTGGGCGGGATGGTGAGCCCGCAGGCGCGCGCGGTGGCGAGCTGGAGGGGCTTGTACTCGGCACGGGACATGGCGGCCGGGTGGCTGACCCAGCGGCAGTCGAGCGCGGTGATGATCCCGCCGAGGCCGGACCGTGCCTGGGCGCTGGCGAACCGGCGTTCAGGTCCGGACATGGTGAGGGGCAGCGAGAAGGCGTTCGGGGTGCGGTAGTAGACGGCGGTGATGTCGGCGAGGTCGACGGCGCGACGCGGGTTGGTGAGCCCCCCGGACCACCCTTGCCGGGCGTCGATGCGCCCGGCAAGAGTGAGGTCCAGGGGGAACTCGGCGGTGTCCATGCGGAACACCTCCGCGCCGCCGTCGGTGAGCGCCTTGACGACCCGGTCCGTGGGCCAGTCGTCGCGTGCTGCGATCACGAGAACGGCGGGCATCACGGCATCAGTCCTTCGTGCCCTCGTCGAGCGGCGGCGGCTTCTTCATGTTGCCGTCCGGGACCGTGGGGCTGTGCGTCTTCCCCAAGTACAGCGGGTCGCCGTCGTACACGCCGATGGAGACCTGCTGCTCCTCGTCGTAGACGGTGGCCGGGAGCACGTCGGCCTGGGCCGCGTCCGGGACGCGGGCGAACCGCAGGACCCACGGGCGGCTGTCCGGCCCCGTGGGTGGATCTGCGCTGTACGGAATGCGCCCGCCTTCGGGCGCGTGCGGGAAGACTTCCCGCACATCGAGAACGGTCACGATGTGATCCCTCGTTCGATTGCTGTGGGAATGCAAGGCGTACCCGCCCCGTCGAGAAGCTTCCGGCGACTTCGACGGGGCGGGCCTTCTCGTCTCACCAGGCGCGACGGATGCCCGGTGAGACGAGTCTTCGGGGTGCGGCCTGACCCGGAGCGGCCGCCGTGGGGGTGCGTCAGATCGGTGTCCGCGACAGCACCAGGGCGCGGAGCGGAAGGGCCATGTGGCCTTACGGGGTCGCTCGGGCGGCCGAATGGCAGGAGCATCGGCACCGGTGGATGAGCAGGATGCCCACAGAGTGCGGCAGCGGGATGTCTTTGGTCTGCCGGCACTCCGCATGCAGGTGCCTGCTGTCAGACCGCTGCGCCACTGCGCATTCTGCGGAGAGGGTCTCGGTGTCGGCGGTGGTCGGCACTACAGCTCGCCCCACCACAGCCCGCCCCGCGACCGGGCGTTGGCGATGGCGACCGCAGGACCGAGTGCTTCGCCGACCGGCACCAGGCGCAGCTTCTTCGGGTCGGCGTCCCACTCCCTGCCGCCCTCGATGGGGCGGAGCTGCACGTAGCCCCCGACGAGGCCCATCACTTTGCCGATGCGCCTGTGCTCCGTGTCCTCGACCGTCTCGCCGAGCCGCAGCTCGTAGGCGCTCTCGGCGGCAGCAGGCTCTCCAGAGGTCGGCGGGCGGGCTGTAGCGTTCATGGTGTCGACGCTCCTCTTCAGCGTTGGCCGGCCTCGGGACCGTTCGCGCGGTCGCCGAGGCGCTTCTTGCGACGGACGCGGAGCGCGAGTCGCCGGATGCTGATGCTGATGCTGATGCTGTTCGGAGCGTGCATTCCAAGCGTCATCGCGCTGCCTCCGCCTCGTCGTTGACCAGGTGTAAGAACAGCGTGACGCTGTGAGAGGGACTCAATGCCTACGGATTTGTAGGCGTTGTAGATATGGCCTACAGGCCGATCCACGCGGCCATGTGGTTCAGGGTGTCCGGCGTCCGACGGGACAGATGCACCAACCCGGTGATCGTCTCCCTGGCGCCCGGATGGTATCGGGTCTGCTCGGGAGCCATCCTGCGGGCATCGACGAGGTGCTCCAGCGCCTTCTCCGTGGAACCGGTCTCCATCTCTGCCCGCGCCCGGTCGATCAGGAAGTGCGCCCGGCGTGAGGTGGCCAGCTGCGTCGGAAGCTTCATCTTGCGCGCTTGCTTCAGCGCATCGTCGTACTGATGCATCTCGACGGCCGCCGACATCCTGTGCAGGGCCACGTTGGCCGGCCCGAAACTGAGCCAGTGCACATCGGACGCGTCGCCGATGCGCTTGGCGATCTGACGTGCCTCATCGATGTGCCGGCCCACTGCCGCTTGGTCGTCAGCCCGGGCAGAGATGACCGATGCACCGAGGTGCAACTGGCCGGCGACGGCCAGAGACTCCCGAGTCTCCTCCGCCTGGCCGACGACGCTATGCCCTGCAGCGACGAGCCGCTGCCCGATCCGGTACTCGCCCTCACGGAAATAGACCAACGCGCGCATGTACTGGCGTACGGCAGCCAGGCAGGGGTCCGAGGCTCGCTGAGCCGCCCAGTCCATCCGGTCCAGGGCGACGGCCGAGAGGTCGTAGTAGCCGAGCTTCACGCTGATGTCATGGGCTGTCCGGTAGGTCGAGGCGAGCGCCTGCCACAGCTCGGTCGTCGGCGTCGACCAGGCGGCGTGGGTGAGCTCGGCGATCAGCCCGGGCAGGGCGCGGGCCGCGTTACGCAAGTGCGTCGCTCGCACTTCTGCGCAGAGTTCGTCGGCTGCCGTGATCAGCTGTGGTGCCGGCCGCGCGGTGAGATCAGGATTGGGGCCGAGGTCGTACAGGTCGAGGGCCTCACGGATCGGTCGTACGAGTACGGCAAGCCTGTCCCGCTGCAATTCGGTCATGTACGGCTGTCCAGTGAGCACGGTGACGTCGATGTTCAGGGCCTTGGCACAAGCGGCGACGAAGTCCGCGGTGGCCGGGCGTAAACCGCATTCCACAGAGTTCAGCAGGGCATACGAGAAGGGCAGCCGATCGGCGAGTTGTCTCTGGGTGAGCCTGGCGAGTCTGCGCTGTTCCTTGATGCGCGCGCCCGTGTGGTTGCCGTCCAGCGTTGACATACTGGTCTCCGTTCTAAGCACCCACTTGGAACTGTAATCGCGCCCGACTCCCTTCGGAGCGGGGGCGGTTACATGTGGTCGGATAGGGCCATGACGAAACACGACCGTGTGATCTACCTGTTCGGCTCTGCTGCCCCGCCCGTCTTCGACATCGCGAAGGTGATCGAGGACGCCCAGGCCCGCAGCTTCGACGTGTGTCTCGGCCTCACCCCCACCGCTGCGCGCTGGCTCGCGCCGCAGCTCGCCGAGCTGGAACGACTGACCGGTCACCCCGTGCGCAGCGAGTACAAAATGCCCGGCGAACGAGACGTATGGCCGGAGGCGGACGTGATCGCCGTAGCGCCGGCCACCTTCAACACCTTGAACTCGTGGGCGCTTGGCCTCACGCACGACTTCGTCGTTGGGGTGGTTGCCGAGGGCATCGGCAAGAGAATCCCCACGGTCGCCATGCCGTGCGTCAACGCCGCCTACGTACGCCACAACCAGTTCGAACGGAGCGTCGCCGAGCTACGCGCCATGGGCGTTCGCGTCTTGTACGGCAAGGACGGGTTCGTGCCTAATCAGCCGGGTCAGGGCAAGCCGAAGGAGTACCCCTGGGACCTGGTGCTCGACACGGCCGACGAGCTCGCCAGCGCCTGACGTCTCGGTGGACTCCACCATCGCCCGCGCCCACCAGCATGCGGCGGGTGCCCGCCAGGGCAGCGATCTACCGGGCTGACCTGGGCTTTTTTAAATACCCTGACGAACTTTGCCGTTTGTTTGAACACTGCTTCCGTCCCACCCGTACGTCCGGTCACTGAACCAGCGACATGGGGAGGGACCCCTTGCGGCGTTTCAACGGTACGGCCATGATCCTGGCGGCCCTCGCCACCACGCTCGGCGCACTCGCCTATCCCGTGTGGTCGTACGCCGACCGCTCCGGCACCGGGCAGGCGAACCTGGCGGCGGGGACCGTGGCCACCCAGTGGGGTCCGCTGTCCGCCTCGGACCGCGATCTGATCGTGCGGGTCCGGCTGGCCGGGCTGTGGGAGCTGCCGGCCGGGCAGCAGGCCATCCAGCGGGCACCGAGCGCGGAGATCAAGGAGGCCGGGGACCATCTGATCGTCGGCCACACCGACCTGGACCGGCGGGTCCGGATCGTCGCGGGGCAGCTGGGCGTCGAGCTGCCCAACGTACCGAACGAACAGCAGCAGGGCTGGCTCCAGGAGATGTCGGCGGCGACCGGCGCGGAGTACGAGTACAAGTTCGTGAATCTGCTGCGCGCCGCGCACGGCAAGATCTTCCCGGCGATCGGGACGGTACGGAACACCACCCGCAACAGTCTGGTGCGGCAGCTGGCCTCGGACGCCAACCAGACCGTGCTGGACCACATCACGATCCTGGAGAAGACCGGGAAGGTCGACTTCGAGGCGATCGCCAACGAGATCGCCAACTCCACCACGGCGAGCCCGACCGGCCCGCCGGTGCCGGCGCCGGGGGTGGTGGTGCCCTCCGCTCCGGCCGCGCAGGCCAGCGGTGACGTGCGGGTCACGTCCCGGCCCTCGCCCGGCGCGCCGGGCACGGTGAACACCGCACGCCCGGACCCGGTGGACTCGCTGGGCGTACTCGGCGGCTAGCCGGTTCAGCTCCCCGGAGCGCGGACCCGAACCTCAAATGTTGCTCTGAAGCGGCAGGCAACGCGGTTCGCGGACGCGCTCCGGGGCCATACCCCCGTCATTCGGAACAAGAGGGGAGCGGACCATGACGCCGGAGCGGCTGGGAACGGGCATCGGCTGGCGGCCGGAGATCGCCGACGCCGTGGAGCGCATGCCCGGTATCGACTGGGTCGAGGTCGTGGCCGAGAACACCTGCCCGGGCCACCTCCCCGAGTCGCTGCGGCGGCTGCGCGAGCGCGGGGTGACGGTCGTACCGCACGGTGTCTCGCTGGGCCTCGGCGGCGCGGACCGCCCGGACGAGGACCGGCTCGGGGCGCTCGCCGAGCGGGCGGAGGCGCTGGGCTCCCCGCTCGTCTCCGAGCACATCGCGTTCGTCCGCGCGGGCGGCCCGCTGACGGCCTCGCCGCTCCTGGAGGCGGGACACCTCCTCCCTGTCCCCCGCACCCGGGACGCGCTCGACGTCCTCTGCGAGAACATCCGTATCGCGCAGGCCGCGCTGCCCGTGCCGCTCGCCGTCGAGAACATCGCCGCGCTCATCTGCTGGCCGGGCGAGGAGATGACCGAGGGGCAGTTCCTGTACGACCTCGTCGACCGCACCGGGGTACGGCTGCTGATCGATGTGGCGAACCTGCACACCAACCACGTCAACCGCGGTGAGGACCCGGCCAAGGCGCTCGCCGAACTCCCCGTCGAGGCCATCGCCTACGTCCATGTCGCGGGCGGCTTCGAGCGGGACGGCGTCTGGCACGACAGCCACGCCCACCCGGTGCCCCCGGCGGTCCTGGACGTCCTGACCGACCTCGCGTCCCGGGTCACGCCGCCGGGAGTGCTGCTGGAGCGGGACGAGAACTTCCCCGCACCGGGCGAACTGGAGCGGGAGCTGGCGGCGATCCGCGGGGCGGTGGCGGCGGGGGGCGCGGACCCCGGCCGCCGGTTCGATCCCCCGGCGCGGCCGACCGGGGCCGAGGTGACCGACGCCACCCGGCAGCGCGTGGGGCTCGCCCAGACCGCGGTGTTGTCCTCACTGGTCGCGGGGACGCCGGTGCCGGAGGGGTTCGACCGGGTGCGGATGGGGGTGCAGGCGCGGGCGCTGGCGTCGAAACGGGCGGACGTGGTGGCGAAGGTTGCCCCGGAGCTGCCGGAGATTCTGGGGGACGCGTATCGGCCGACGTTTCTGGCGTACGCGCAGGAACGGCCGATGACCGGGGGTTACCGGCGGGATGCGCTGGACTTCGCGGGGCGACTGCTGCGGGACGGCAGGGCGGGAGACAGGACGTCGCGGCGCCGACTGGAAAGGTGGTGGCGTGACCGAGCGGGGGCGACGCCCCGGCGGTCGGCTGCCCTACGGGCGTTGCAGCGGCGGGGCTAGGGGGAGCGAGGCCGGGGGTGCCGCTTGCCGGCGTTGGCCAGGGCGCCGCATGGAAGTTCGGTCAGATGTCCGCTGCGGGCCGTGTGTGGCTGGTCGCGCAGTTCCCCGCGCCCCTGACGGGGCGCTGTTCAACCGTGTCCTGCACAGGCCCGGAGCTGCGTGGCCGCCGGCAGTCGTGCCGCTGGGGCGGCACGGGCGGGCGCGGCCGCGCCACCCATCCGCACCCGACATCCGACCCGAAACCGCACCAGCCCATCGCCCCGGCCCCCCACACCGCGCCCTCGGTAATATGCCAACCCCGTACGGCGAAGCTCCACCGTGCGGTGCAGGAGGCATCATGCGCGCGCGTCCCCGACCCCCCGTCCAAGGCCGAGGCATATTCACCGGTACCGGGCTGATCATCGCCTGTCTCGCGGCGACCCTCGCCGCCCTGGTGTTCCCGATCTGGTCGTACGCCGACCGCTCGGACCCGACCGGCGCGGTGAACGTGCTGAGCGCCCAGACCGTGTCGACCCGCTACGGGCCGCTGTCCGCCCAGGACCGGGACTTCATCGTCAAGGTGCGGCTCGCCGGGCTCTGGGAGCTGCCGGCCGGGGAGATGGCGGAGCAGAAGGGCACCACCCAGGCCGTACGGGCCGCCGGCCAGCACCTCGTCGACGGTCACGCCGCCCTCGACGCGCACGTCCGCCGGGTCGCCGCCCAGCTCGGCGTGCCGATTCCCAACCAGCCCAACGACCAGCAGCGACAGTGGCTCGCCACGCTGACCGAGGCGCAGGGGCAGGACTTCGACCGGCAGTTCGCGAACATCGCACGGCTGGCCCACGGCCGGGTCTTCTCCGTCGTCGCCCAGGTCCGCGCCGGCACCCAGAACACGCTGGTCCGCGATCTCGCCGACGACGCCAACAGCACCGTCCTGGACCACATCAAGGTCCTGGAGGCCACCGGGTACGTCGACTTCGCCGCCCTCGCGCAGCAGTTGGCGGTCACCCCCTCCCCCGCCGCCTCGCCGCCGGTCTTCGCGCCGAGCGACGCGATCCCGGTCGTACCGTCACCTGCCCCGGCCCCGCCGTCGGCCTCGGCGTACCCGCTGCCGCCCGCCGCCTCCAGTCCCCCGCCGTCCAGCAGCCCCTGACCTGCACGGGAAGCGGAACGTCACATACCGACAACACTCGGTCCGGAATATGAACAGGGCATGGTGTTTCCCAAGCCCCTGGCATAGAAACGCGTCATGTTCTGGGTCCTTCTCCTGCTCCTGGCCTGGGCCGTCGCCGGCACCGCCTGCACTCGGCTGTGCCTGGCCGCCGTACATTCCGCGGCCACCGACACGGAAACGGGCCGAGGACACGATCTGACGCTGTACGAGGCCGCGTTCCTGTCCGGCGGACCCGCACGGGTCGCCGATCTGACCCTGGTGTCCATGGCCCGCCAGCAGCGGCTGCTGCTCGCCCACACCGGCTGGGCGACCGTCGTGGACCCGCGGGGACGGGACGAGATGGAGCGCTCGGTGATAGGTGCCATCGGACCGGAGGGGCAGTCGCGGATAGCGCCGGTGCGCTCGGCGGCGGCCGGCGCGGACGCCGTGCGGAATCTGGGCGAGGGGCTGGTGCGGGCCGGGCTCGCGGTACCGGACGTGGCGGCGCGTACGACGGTCGCGTCGGGCGTGCGTCAGGTCCGGGCCGCCGCACTCGCCGTGTTCGGCCTGGGGGCGGTCGCCCTCGCGCTGCCCGCCCCCACCGAGATGCCCCGCGACCTGGTCGCCATGTGGTTCGCGCTGCCCCTCACCCTGACGTTGAGCTGCCTGGCCATCGCCCGGGTCGAGGTACACCCGTACTCGCGCTGGGCCTCTCCGGCCGGGCAGCGGCTGCTGGGCGTACTGCACCGGCGGGCGAACCGGGCGGCCGACGACCAGTCGCTGCTCGCCTCCGTCGCCGTCCGCGGTATCCGCGCGATCGGTGAACCGGAGCTGCGTGCGGCCTTCGCACACCGGGACCAGCTCCCGCGGGAGTGAGCGGGGGCGTATAGGGGCATTGGCGCCGACACCGGCCGATGGTGCTTGCCTTCGCCGACAACCGGTCGAAATATCCCTTTTATTGCTGCCGTGCAGTCGCTGCGGTGCCGTTGCTGCCGCGCCACGCAGCGACCGCACCGAAAGGGATACGCCATGAGAGCCCCCGCCCTGTATTCGGCAGCCGGGTCCCTGATCCTGACCACCCTGGCCGCCGCCCCGGCCGGGAGCACGCCCCGCGTCCCGGACGCGGCGACCACCGAACTGCGCGGTACCGCAGTGGCCGCCGCGCGGGCGCGCGCGGAGGGCATCGACTTCGGCAAGTGCGCCGCCGGACGGGACTACCCGAGTTCCTTCCAGTGCGGCACGCTGAGCGTCCCGCTGGACTACGCGCACCCGGACGGCAAGCAGATCAAACTGACCGTCAGCCGGGTGCGGGCCACCCACAAGGACCCGCACAACAGCAAGCGCAAGGTGCCCCGGCAGGGCGCCCTGGTCTACAACCCGGGCGGTCCCGGTGCCTCCGGCATGGCCTTCCCGATGGTCGGCGTGCTGCCCGAGTGGAAGCGCCTCGCCGCCGCCTACGACCTGGTGGGCTACGCCCCGCGCGGGGTGGACCGTTCGGCGCCGCTGTCCTGTGTGGAACCCAAGCGCTTCTTCAAGGCGCCGTCCCCGTCACCGGCGCACCCCTCCGCGGCGTACAAGAAGGCGCGGGTCGCGGAGGCGAAGGCGTACGCGCGCGGCTGCCTCAAGCGGTCCGGGAGCAGGCTGAGGTACTTCACCTCGCTCAACAACGCGCGTGACCTGGACGTGCTGCGCGCCGCGCTCGGTGAGAACCGGCTGACCTTCATGGGCGCCTCCTACGGCACCTACTTCGGCGCGCTGTACGCCACCCTGTTCCCCTCGCACGTACGGCGGATGGTGCTGGACTCGGCGGTGAACCCCGACCCGGCGCAGATCTGGTACCGCTCCAACCTGGAGCAGTCGGCCGCGTTCGAGAGCCGCTGGGCGGACTACCGGGAGTGGATCGCCAGGCACGACGACGTGTACGGGCTCGGTGACACGGCCGCGAAGGTGCAGGCGAGTTACGACCGGGCGAGCAAGCGGCTGGCCAAGAAGGCGGCCGGCGGGAAGGTCGGGCCGGGGCAGTTGCAGGGCGCGTTCCTGTCGGCCGGGTACTACGACGACTACTGGCCGAGCCGCGCGGAGGCGCTGTCGAAGTTCCTGAAGGGGGACGCGAAGCCGTTGGTCCGGCTGGCGGCGCCGACGCCCGCGACGGCCGCCGCGGCGGAGAACGGCAACGCGGTCTACACGGCCGTCGAGTGCAACGACGCGGCCTGGCCGACGGACTTCAGGACCTGGGACCGGGACAACACCCGGCTGGCGCGGGTGGCGCCGTTCGAGACCTGGGACAACGCCTTCATGAACCTGCCGTGCGCCTACTGGCCGGTGCCCCGGCAGAAGGCCCTCGATGTCCGGACGGGTCCCGGTGAGCTGCCGCCGACGCTGATCCTGCAGGCGGAGCGGGACGCGGCCACGCCCTACGCGGGCGCGCTGGAGATGAAACGGCGGCTGGCCGACTCGGTGCTGGTGACCGAGCGGGACGCGGGTACCCACGGGATCGGCGGCGGCCCCAACAAGTGCGTCAACGGCTATCTGGAGGCCTATCTGCTGGAGGGCCGGCTCCCGGAGCGGCGCGCCTCCTGCACGGGGCACCCGGAGCCGAAGCCGGCCGGCCACGGCCCGCAGAAGAAGCTGCGGGACTCCCTGAAGGGCAAGGCCGGCCGGCGCTGAGCGTCGTCAGGCGAGGCCCGCGACGAGCTCCGCGACGTCCTTGCGGCGGCCCGTGTAGAAGGGGACCTCCTCGCGGACGTGCATCCGGGCCTCGGAGGCGCGCAGATGACGCATGAGGTCGACGATGCGGTGCAGCTCGTCGGCCTCGAAGGCCAGGATCCACTCGTAGTCGCCGAGCGAGAACGAGGCGACCGTGTTGGCGCGCACGTCCGGGTAGCCGCGGGCCATCTTGCCGTGGTCGGCGAGCATCCGGCGGCGGTCCTCGTCGGGCAGCAGGTACCAGTCGTACGAACGCACGAACGGGTACACGCTGACGTAGTTGCGCGGCGTCTCGTCGGCGAGGAAGGCCGGGATGTGGGAGCGGTTGAACTCGGCGGGGCGGTGCAGCGCCATGTTCGACCAGACCGGCGCGAGGGCACGGCCCAGCTTCGTGCGGCGGAAGAGGTTGTACGCCTCCTGAAGCTGGTCGCTGTCCTCGGCGTGCCACCAGATCATCAGGTCGGCGTCGGCGCGTAGACCGGAGAGGTCGTAGGTGCCGCGCACGGTCACGTCCTTGGCGGCGAGCTGGTCGAACAGCTCCTGGACCTCGTCGGCGTAGCCCGCGCGGTCCTCGGGCAGCACGTCCTTCAGCTTGAAGACCGACCACAGGGTGTAGCGGATGACCTCGTTGAGGTCCTTGGCCAGCTTGCCCTTGTTCGGGATCCGCTCGGGGGCGGTGGTGGGGGCGTCGTCACTCATGGTCCTTATTCTCCCGCTCCGCCGTGCAGGCTCTGCACCGGGTTGGCGGTGAGCTCCCGCACCGCCGCCAGGTCACCGCCGAGCTGGTCGACCGCCGCGTACGCGCTCGCGATGCAGGCGGGGATGCCCACCCCGTCGTACTGCGCACCGCAGACCGCCAGGCCCGGGAGCCCGGCGACGTGCTCGCGGACGCGGGCCACGCGCGCGTGGTGGCCGACGGGGTACTGGGGCAGGCCGTCGGTCCAGCGGGTGACCCGGGTGGCGACCGGGTCCGCCTCCAGGCCGGTGGCGGCGCGCAGGTCGTGCCGGGAGACGTCGACGAGGTCGCCGTCCGCGCGTCCCAGCACCTCCGTCTCCCCGTACCGTCCCACCGAGGTGCGCACCACGACGACGTCCGGGTCCTCGTAGGCGATCCAGCCCCACTTCTGGGAGGCGAAGGTGGCGGCCTTGATGGTGCGGCCGTCTACGGGCGGCACCAGGAAGCCGCTGCCCGCGGGGAGGGCGAGGTCGGCACGGCGGTAGGCGAGGGTGATCAGGGCCATCGAGGCGTACTCGACGGCGGCCAGTTCGGCCGCGGCGGCGGGCGCCTCGGCGCGCAGCAGGCGGGCGGCGACGGGGGCCGGGACGGCGACGATCACGGCGTCCGCGTACCGCACCCGGTCACCGGCGACGACCCGCCACCCGGTGTGCGGGCCGCCGCGGCCCGGCGTGCGGTCCCCGTGATCCACCGCCCCGGCGCCCGCCCGCGAGGGGCCGGATCCGCCGGCCGGTGACCCGTCGTGGTCGTAGTCCCGTGTCGTGCCCGGTCCCACCCTGCGCAGTTCGGTCACGGGTGCCCCGGTGACGATCTCGCCCCCGCGCGCCCGCACCGAGTCGGCCACCGCGAGTGGCAGGGTGCCGACGCCGCCCTCGATGCCCATGAACACTGGGCCCGTCTGCTGGTTGGCGGCCGCCTTGGCCTGGATCTCGCGGACGGCCTCGGTCAGCGAGTCGTGCGTCCTGGCGGCCTGGTAGAGCTGCGGGACCGCCGAGCGCATCGAGATGCGGTACGCGTCGCCCGCGTAGACCCCGCCGAGCAGCGGCTCGACCAGCCGGTCGACGACCTCCCGGCCGAGCCGCCCGGCCACGTACTCCCCCACCGCCACGTCGTCGCCGACCTGGGTGCGGGGCAGGTCGGCGTCGCGCCCGATACGCGCGAGGCCCTCCTCGGAGAGCACGCCGGACAGCGCGGCGGCGGTGCCGGGGACGCCCATGACATGGCCCTTGGGCATGGGGCGCAGGGCACCCCGGGTCCAGATCGAGGCCGTGGCGGTGGCCGGCGGCCGCAGCCGGTCGTCCAGCCCCACCTCGCGCGCGAGGGCGACCGCCTCGGGCCGGCGGGCCAGCATCGACTCGGCGCCCAGGTCGACCCGCACGTCCGCGATCTCGCCGGGCAGCAACTTGCCGCCGACTCTCTCCGAGGCCTCCAGCACGGTCACGCGCACGCCGCGCTCCAGCAGCCGGTGGGCCGCGGCCAGCCCGGCGATCCCGGCGCCGATGACCACGACGTGCTGCTCCGTGCCCGTACCCGTTGCGCTCATGACCCCCACTCTCTCAGACCCCGCTGACACTCCCGTCCGGGCCCGGTGACCCCTACGCGTCCGGACCGTGACCGCATCGGGATCATCGCGGTCAAACGTCCGGCCCCGCCCCGGCGTCGAAGGAGCGTCAGTCATCACGTCCCCCGGGGGGAAACCATGCGACATCCCGTACGACCCGTTATCGCCGGCCTTCTGCTCGCCTGCGCGCTCGTCCTCACCGGCTGCGGCGCCAATGGCGACTCCGGCGGGTCCTCCAGTGACTCCAAGGCCGACCTGGGCAGCGCGGCCCAGGATGCGGCGGGCTCGGCAGGCGCCAAGGAGAGCGGCGGCAAGGGCACCGACAAGGCCCCCACGCTCACGGTGAACCACATCATCCGCACCGCCTCCCTGACCGTGCAGGTCAAGGACGTGCCCAAGGCCCTCGACGAGGCCCGCACCACGACCGAGAACGCCGGCGGCTATGTCGGCAACGAGACCACCACCCGGGGCTCCCAGGGCCGCGAACGCACCCGCGTGGTCCTCCGGGTCCCCACCGAGAAGTACGACGAGGTGCTCACCGACCTCCAGGGAGCGGGCAAGCTGCTCGACCGCACCGCGAAGGCCCAGGACGTCACCGACCAGGTGGTGGACGTGGACAGCCGCATCAAGTCGCAGCGGGCCAGCGTGGCCCGGGTCCGCGAACTGATGGACCGGGCCACCAAGCTCAGTGACGTGGTCACCCTGGAAGGGGAGTTGAGCAGCCGGGAGGCCGACCTGGAGGCGCTGCTCGCCCAGCAGGCGTCCCTGAAGGACCGCACCAGCCTGGCCACCATCACGCTGTCGCTCACCGAGACGCCGGTGAGGAAGGCCGCGAAGGACGACACTCCCGGGTTCGTGGACGCGCTGGCGGGCGGCTGGCACGTCTTCGTCACCATGCTGCGCTGGATCGCCCTGGCGCTGGGCGCGGCCCTGCCGTTCGCGGCGCTGGCGGCCCTGGTCGCGTTCCTGTGGTGGCGGGTCGTCCGCCGGCGCCGCACGCCCGGTGGGGAGACCTGAGCACGCCTGAAATTCCCTCGCCCCGTAGCGTGTTCGCATGGACATGAGCGGTGGACGGGAACGGCTGGTGGTGATCGGCGGGGACGCCGCGGGCATGTCCGCGGCGTCCCAGGCACGCCGACTGCGGGGACCGGACGAGCTGGAGATCGTGGCCTTCGAGCGTGGCCACTTCAGCTCCTACTCGGCGTGCGGCATCCCGTACTGGGTCGGCGGCGATGTGGCGGCGCGGGACCATCTGATCGCCCGCACGCCCGAGGAGCACCGGTCACGGGACATCGATCTGCGGATGCGCACCGAGGTCACGGAGATCGACGTGGCCGGGAAACGGGTACGCGCGCGTGACGTGGATTCCGGCGCCGAGTCCTGGACGTCGTACGACAAACTCGTCATCGGGACCGGCGCCCGCCCGATCCGCCCCGACATGCCGGGCGCGGACGCCCCGGGGGTGCACGGTGTGCAGACCCTCGACGACGGCCAGGCCCTGCTCGACACGCTGGCACGCACGCGTGGCCGGCGCGCCGTGGTCGTCGGCGCCGGCTACATCGGCGTCGAGATGGCCGAGGCGATGATCAACCGGGGCTACGAGGTGACGGTCGTCAACCGCGGCAGCGAGCCCATGTCGACGCTCGACCCGGACATGGGCCGCCTGGTGCACGAGGCGATGGAGGGCCTCGGCATCACCATGGTCAATGACGCCGAGGTCACCAAGCTGCTCACCGGCCAGGACGGCAGCGTCCGCGCGGTGGCCACGGAGGACGGCGAGTACCCGGCGGACGTGGTGATCCTGGGCATCGGCGTGCGCCCCGAGACGAGCCTCGCCCGGGCGGCGGGCCTGCCCGTCGGCGAGCACGGCGGCCTGCTGACCGACCTGGCGATGCGGGTCCGCGGCCACCGGGACATCTGGGCGGGCGGCGACTGCGTGGAGGTCCTGAACCTGGTCTCGGGCCAGGAGCAGTACATCCCGCTGGGCACCCACGCCAACAAGCACGGCCAGGTCATCGGCACCACCGTGGGCGGCGGTTACGCCACGTTCCCGGGGGTCGTCGGCACGGCGGTGAGCAAGGTCTGCGACCTGGAGATCGCCCGCACCGGGCTGCGCGAGAAGGACGCCCGGCGGGTGGGCCTTCAGTTCGAGGCGGTCACCATCGAGTCCACGAGCCGAGCCGGGTACTACCCCGGCGCCAGCCCGATGACGGTCAAGATGCTCGCGGAACGCCGCACCGGCCGCCTCCTCGGCGTGCAGATCGTGGGACGCGAGGGCGCGGGCAAGCGGGTCGACATCGCGGCGGTGGCCCTGACGGCGAACATGACGGTGGAACAGATGACGGCCCTGGACCTGGGCTACGCGCCCCCGTTCTCACCGGTGTGGGACCCGGTACTGGTGGCGGCGAGGAAGGCGTCGGCCAAGGTACGCGAGGGCCACTGAAGCGCCCCGTCAGGGGCGCGGGGCGTAATCGTTTGCGGCTCCGCCGCGGGGCGCGACCGGCCACAGCGCACCGCGCCCCGCGACGGCGATCAAGCCGTCCCGCTGATCCTCGGCAACGAAGTGACCCCCGCACCGCCCGGCGCAGCCGCGGCGGCAGGCTGCTCGGCGCCCGGCCGCGCGTGCGCCGCCGCCGGCCGGGTCGACCGCAGCCGGTTGCTGACCGCCTCGTCCAGCGTCACCGGCCGCTGCATCTGCGCCGCCAGCCGCCCCGCCTCCTGGCCGAGCCGTGCCACGTCCTCCCAGGGAAGCCGCACGACAAGGGAGATCTCCGCCTCACCGTCGGGCATGGCCTGCATGGGAGGGAACCCCTGAGAAGCAACCCGCTCGTTCATCGCCTGGTCCTCACATCGCCTGGAACATCACCTGAAGCTCATCGGTCGCAAGGACATACGCACCCGCGCGTGCCGATGTTCACCGAGCCGCTCCGCGCTTCGGGCGCCCCCGCCCTGGGCACTAGTCAGCTGTGGTCATCCCCGTCCATGACGTCAATCCGGTGCGGCGCACGCCGTACGTGACGTACGCGCTCATCGCCGCGAACGTCCTCGTCTTCCTGTTCACGCCCGGCATAGCCGGCTCCGTGGCCGGCAGCAGCGATCTGGCACAGCTGTGCCATCTCCAGGCCTTCACGGACCACTACGCGGCGGTCCCCAGGGAGCTGATCCACCATCAGTTGCCGGGGCTGGTCCCGACCGGCGCCGTGGGCATCGGCCGGAACGGCGCCGGCTGCGTCGTCGGGCCGCCCTCCTACGACAAGTCGCCGGTGCTGTCGGTCTTCACGGCGATGTTCCTGCACGGCAGCTGGCTGCACCTGCTGGGCAACATGCTGTTCCTGCTGATCTTCGGCAACAACGTCGAGGACCGGATGGGCCACGTCCGGTACTTCCTCTTCTACGTCGTCTGCGGCTACGCGGCCGGCTACGGCTTCGCGCTCCTCAACGACACCTCGGCGGACCCGCTGATCGGCGCGTCCGGCGCGATCGCCGGCGTCCTGGGCGCCTATCTCGTCCTCTACCCGAGGGCCAGGGTCTGGGTGCTGGTCCCCTTCCTGGTCTTCCTGCCGCTGCGGCTGCCGGCCTGGCTGGTGCTGGGCTTCTGGTTCGTACTCCAGGCCGTGTACTCGTCCGGCGAGGGCGTCTCCGAAGCCGGCACGGTGGCGTACGCGGCGCACGTCGTCGGCTTCCTCGCGGGCATGCTGCTCGCCTGGCCGCTCAAGCCGGGCACGCCCCCGCCGCCGGAACCGCGCGGCCTGCTGTTCGGCAGGCGGGCCCGGCCCCGGCACACCTGGTAGCGGACGGGGTCAGCGGGCCGTCTCGGTGTGGACGAAGTCGGCCAGCCGGGTCAGCGCGTCCGGGTCGGTGGACGGCATCACACCGTGACCCAGGTTGAAGACATGGCCTTCGAGACCGGCAGCCGCGTCGAGCACCTCGCGCGCCTTGGTCTCCACCGCGTCCTTGCCTGCGAACAGGACGGTCGGGTCGAGGTTGCCCTGGAGCGCCTTGCCGGGGCCGACGCGGCGGGCGGCCTCGTCGAGCGGGACCCGGTAGTCGACGCCGACGACGTCCGCGCCGGCCTCGCCCATGAGCTTCAGCAGTTCGCCGGTGCCGACCCCGAAGTGGATGCGCGGGACGCCGTATCCGGCGATGGCCTCGAAGATCTTCGCGGAGGCGGGCAGTACCGAGCGCCGGTAGTCGGCGGGGGCCAGCGCCCCGGCCCAGGAGTCGAAGAGCTGGACGGCGGAGGCGCCCGCCTCGATCTGCACCTTGAGGAACGCGCCCGTGATGTCCGCGAGGCGGTCGAGCAGGTCGGCCCAGAGCTCCGGGTCGCCGTACATCATCGCCTTGGCGTTCTCGTACGTGCGCGAGGGGCCGCCCTCGACGAGGTAGCTCGCGAGGGTGAAGGGGGCGCCGGCGAAGCCGATCAGCGGGGTCGGGCCGAGTTCGGCGGTGAGCAGGCCGATCGCCTCGGTGACGTACCAGACGTCCTCGGGGGTGAGGTCGCGGAGCCGGGCGAGGTCGGCGCGGGTGCGGATCGGGTGCGCGATGACCGGGCCGACGCCGGGCTTGATGTCGACGTCGATGCCGATGGCCTTGAGCGGGACGACGATGTCGCTGAAGTAGATCGCCGCGTCCACGTGGTGCCGGCGGACGGGCTGGAGTGTGATCTCGGCGATCAGTTCGGGCCGCGTGCACGACTCCAGCATCGGGATGCCCTCGCGCACCTTGTGGTACTCCGGCAGCGAACGGCCGGCCTGCCGCATGAACCACACGGGGGTGTGCGGCACGGGTTCACGCCTGCACGCCTTCAGGAAGGCACTGTCGTACGTCGCTGTCGGCTGCTGGCCCGTGGGGCTCCCGTTCGCACTCACGACGGCAAGTCTCCCACGCCCCCGAACGCAGCGTGGCCACGGCCCCCGCGGGGCCTCGGGTGGGGCCTTAGGTGGTGTCTCTCCCTGCGCGAAGGCGTCGTTCCCCTTACTCTTCCCCGCATGGCTGCGGCTCAGGGACGACTGTCGGACGGCGCTGGCGGGATGGGCGAGGAGAAGGGCACCGAGGAGGGCGAAGGGCATACGGGGAGTACGGCGCCACCGGCCTTCCGGGCCGCGGTCGACGCGCTGCGCGGCGCCCGGCTGCGGCCGCAGGTCGAGGTGGAGCCGACGCCCGCACCGCAGCGTCTGGCCCCGTTCGCGTACGCCGTGGAGGCGGCGGTGGTCGACGGGGAGCAGGACCTCGCCGACGGCCGTCTGGTGCTGCTGCACGACCCGGCCGGGCACGACGCCTGGCGTGGGACGTTCCGGCTGGTCACGCTGGTGCGCGCGGAGCTGGAGCCGGAGATGGCGGCCGATCCGCTGCTGCCGGACGTCTGCTGGTCGTGGCTCACCGGTGCCCTCCAGGCGCGCGGCCTGTCGTACGGGGAGCCGAGCGGGACCGTCACCCGGGCGAGTTCGCACTACTTCGGCGGGCTGTCCGAGCGCCCCGCCGCCTCGCAGATCGAGATCCGGGCCTCCTGGACACCTCGGGAGGGCCGCACCGGGGTCCCCGACACCGCGGCGCACCTGACTTCCTGGTGCGACCTGCTGGCGCAGGTCGCGGGACTGCCGCCGGCCGCCCCCGGCGACGCCTCGGTGGTCACGCTGCCGCAGCGCCGCGACCCGCAGGCGCGCTAGCCACCGCGTTCCGTCCCTTCCGCCCCCTCCATCCCCTCCACCCCCTCCATCTCTTCCGTCCCTTCCGTCATGTCCGTCATGTCCGACATTGACCGAGGGCCCGTCCACCCGGGTCCCGTCGACTCACCCTTCATTGACCATCTCTTTGTCGATACGGCCACTTTCTGTCCCGTACGGCAACGGCCCGAACCGATTCGATCTTCGGATGATCGATCGCGTGTCCGAATTGCACGTATTGTTACTCACCAGATCGTGATCTTTCTCTAAAGGCGGACGGGTTTGATGCCGAAGACGACTGTGACCTTGAAAGCACGGTTCGTCCCGGCTTCTTCCCCACAAGCCGGCCCCCGTCCCCCACCCCAGGAGGCCTGGTGTCCGTTCTCCTCGAGCAGCCCGCAAGCCTGGTCGCCTACCGCCCGAACAAGCCCACCGCCATGGTGGTCGTGGCCGACCCGCGCGTCCGCTCCACCGTCACCCGCCACCTGTGGGCGCTCGGCGTGCGCGATGTCATCGAAGCCTCGTCCATCGCGGAGGCTCGTCCCCGCATCGGCAACCCCCGCGACATCTGCGTCGCCGACGTCCACCTCCCCGACGGCTCCGGCCTGACCCTCCTGTCGGAGACCCGCGCCGCGGGCTGGCCCAACGGCCTGGCCCTCTCCGCCGCCGACGACATCGGCGCCGTGCGCAACGCCCTGGCCGGCGGGGTCAAGGGCTACGTCGTCACCGGCACCCGCACCAACATCGGTCTCCCCACCCGGCCGGGCGCCGCCCCCATCGGTTCCGCCGCCGCCCGCATGCACCGTCGTCCCCCGGGTGCCCCGAGTCACCCGGGTGGCTACCGCGAGCTCTCCGGCCGTGAGGTCGAGGTGCTCCGGCTGGTCGCGGAGGGCCAGTCGAACAAGGCGATCGGCGTCTCGATGGGCCTGTCCGCCCTCACCGTCAAGAGCCACCTCGCCCGAATCGCCCGCAAGCTCGGCACGGGCGACCGCGCCGGCATGGTCGCCGTCGCCCTGCGCACCGGCATCATCCACTGACCGGTCGTCCACCGATCGGTCCACCGCTCGGGCAGTCACCGGTCGGGCAGTCACCGCTCGGGCAGTCACCGGTCGAGCACTCACCGATCACCCGGCCGCTGAGCGTCGGTCACCGATCGCCAGTCACCGGCTGGTCGTGCGTTCACCGACGTGAACCGGATCGGCCGCTGGTCCGCTGTCGCGTCGTCCCCCTGTCGTCCCCCGTTCGTGGACCTGATCTTTCACCGGCCTGACTGGTTTGCGACCCTCAGGTGCCCGTCGCCGGAACGTTCCGTCGACGGGCGCCGTCCACACACAGATACCCTTGACATGTGACCGACGCCCAAGACACCGCAGCAGACAGTTCACTGCGCACCACCGGGGGCACTCCTCCGGACGACGCCGGATCTTCTGTGACGGGGGCGCCGATTCCCCTGCTGGAGCCGCGTGAGGGCATTCCGCCCGTGATCGCGGACGAGGATGCGCTCGCCCGGGTGATCGCCGCGTTCGCCGCCGGCTCCGGTCCCGTCGCCGTCGACGCCGAGCGCGCGTCCGGCTACCGCTACGGGCAGCGCGCCTACCTCGTCCAGCTGCGCCGCGAGGGCGCCGGGACCGCGCTGATCGACCCCGTCGCCTGCCCCGATCTCTCCGGCCTCGGTGAAGCGCTGGCCGGCGTCGAGTGGGTACTGCACGCGGCCACCCAGGATCTGCCCTGTCTGCGCGAGATAGGCATGATGCCCAGCAGCCTTTTCGACACCGAGCTGGCCGGGCGGCTCGCCGGCTTCCCGCGGGTCGGGCTCGGCGCGATGGTCGAGAGCGTCCTCGGCTTCGTCCTCGAGAAGGGCCATTCCGCCGTCGACTGGTCGACCCGGCCGCTGCCCGAGCCGTGGCTGCGGTACGCGGCGCTCGACGTCGAGCTGCTTGTCGATCTGCGGGACGCCCTGGAGAAGGAGCTGGACCGGCAGGGGAAGCTGGAGTGGGCGCGGCAGGAGTTCGACGCGATCGCGTCCGCGCCGCCGGCCGAGCCGAGAAAGGATCCCTGGCGTCGGACGTCGGGAATGCACAAGGTGCGGCGGCGCCGGCAGCTGGGCGTGGTGCGGGAGCTGTGGCAGACGCGGGACCGGATCGCGCAGAAGCGGGATGTGTCGCCCGGCAAGGTGCTCAGTGACGCGGCGATCGTGGAGGCCGCGCTCGCGCTGCCGGCGAACGTGCACGCCCTCTCGGGACTGAACGGCTTCGGGCACCGGATGGGGCGGCGGCAGCTGGAGCAGTGGCAGTCGGCGGTGGACCGGGCCAAGGCGCTGCCGGACGCCGGGCTGCCGCTGCCGGGGCAGCCGGTGACGGGGCCGCCCCCGCCACGGGCGTGGGCCGACAAGGACCCCGAGGCGGCGGCTCGGCTGTCTGCGGCGCGGGCCGCGGTGTCGGCGCTGGCCGAGCAGCTCAACATGCCGCAGGAGAACCTGATCGCGCCGGACTCGGTGCGCAGGCTCTGCTGGGAGCCGCCGAAGGTCATGGACGCCGAGACGGTGGGAGCGGCTCTGGCGGCGTACGGCGCGCGGCCGTGGCAGGTGGAGCAGGTGACGGCGGCGTTGGTGACGGCTCTGTCCGCCTAGGCCGGTCCCGGGGCCGGTCCCTGGGCCGGTTCCCTGGGCTGGTCCCTGGGCCGGCCCCTTTCGGCTCCCCTTTCAGGCTCACCGGGTACCGGCACGGGAACTCCGGACTCGGCTCGCCAGGGTGCGTCACGGCACCGCTGAAGAGCCGAGGTCCGCGGTGGTCCCGCTAGGCCCTGTCGTCAAATTGCCGCCTGCCCCGCGACGCCATGCACGCTCCCCCACTGCCTTAAGGGCGTGGGAGGTGCCCCCACTCGCCGCACCGGGCCCAGACCCGAGTACATCCAGTACGAGGGTCAGGGCCCGGCACTCCCCCAGCCTTCGGCCGGGGGGACCCCCAGAGCACGCACCTGACGCCGCGGAGCCGCCCTCCGGGCGACGACGGGAATGTGACGACAGGACCTAGAGCAGGAGTCCGTCGGCGTGCTCCGGGGCCGCTTTTTCGGCGTGCTCCGGGAGCTCTTCGAGTCTTTCGAGTACCGCGCCCTGATCCGGGAGTTCCTCCGCCGTTCCGCCCGGCGGCAGGTCCGGGTCGGCTGCGCCTTCGAGGAACGCGGTGTACAGGTTCTTGCCTCGGTCCACCGAGAAGTCGATCTCCGGCAGGAGATCCGGAACCGCGATCGCGGTCACCAGATTGCGGTACATGCGTGAGACCCGCGCTTCGACGTTCCTCAGATGCCGATCGAGGGTGTTCGAGATCAGCACCACTCCGGCCCAGTCCCCCGCGACCTGGTATGCCTGTTCCTCCAGATCGACGAAGGGTTTCAGCTCTCCGCGCCGCCGGGCTTCGGTCAACTGCTCTGTGTTGTACACGATCCAGTCCGGCCAGGGCGTTCCGTAGGTTTCCGGCGCATTGCCCTGGAAGGACAGCATCAAAGCGGCCTGAAGAGCGCTCTCGTTGGAGATTCGATGGGCCAGGATCATGCCGATGTCGACCATTTCCTGGAGCATGATTCGCTGCTTCTGCAGCCCGTCCATGCTCAGGGTGTCTTCCATGATGGCCGACGCCACTTCGAGCTTTCCGCCGGGGAAATGCCGGTAGAAGGCGCCCTTGCTGGTCCGTGCGGCGGTAATCAGGTCGCTTACCGAAGTCCCTTCGTAACTGTCCGCCACGAAGAGTGCGCCGGCGGTGTCGAGGATGCGCTGCCTCGTGTCAATGGCGCGTTGCTGCCGCCGTCGCGGCCTACGCAGGTTGCTCATTCGATCTCGCCTTCGAGTCCCATTCGCCGGTTGAGACTGCACGGACCTTGTCCAGGACAACTGCACACGCATTCCAGAACCCCCGCCCCCGCGAGTGTTCTCGAAGCCCCGAAAAGCCGCACCACATTCTCAGGCCAGGGAATTCCAGGGCTTCGCACTAAGTCGGAAAATACCGCGTATGCGTTGATCAGCCTCCCGATACTACCCCGGTCGGTCAGGGCGGATGCGTGGCGCCGAAAGGTAAGGACTCCACCTCCTGTTCGACCGTGACCTGCCTCGTTAAGCGGACCATGGGCTCCCGCCCCGCGACCGACGCCTTGCCCAGCGCTCCCACGGCCCGGGCGCAGGGGGATCCACCCCTCGGTCGCGCCACAGCCGAAGCCCTGACGGCACGGCGACCTGTGGTTGCTTGACGTCACAGCACCCGCGTTCCAGACTTGGCGCCGACAGAACAGACCGATCAGTCCCTTCTGCCGCCGACCACATCCCCACAACGCAGCCGTCCCGCCCTCCGAGGACGCGGGCGAGCTGTGCCCCTGCGGATGGAGACGGTCACAGTGGAAAGAGACCGATTGGTCCCAACAAGACCGGGTGGCGTCGTATGACGGGTCGGGCGGTCCATCGGACACGCCGTCGCATCACGCCGATCCGCACGGGGGGGTCACATGTATTCCGATCGCGTTCGGGCGCGGTCCGCCGAGCCGTCGGTGTCGGTGTCGGGGTACGGCCGGCTTTACCCAAGACGCGATGCGCATTCGGTTCCGGCCCCTGCGCCCGGCATCCGTGGGGTGAATACGCGGATGCCCGACGCGATTACCTCGTTCATCACGTGCGCGTGAGTACCCCGGGCGGCGGGATGTCCGCCCGTACCCGCTGATCCGCTTCGGCCTCACACCCGTCTGCTTGGGAGCCCGCACAGATGACGATCCCCGCCGCCCCCGCCGCGCCCGTCGTACGGACCGACCCCGCCGCTCCCACCGCGGCGGTGATCGCCCCGTACGACGGCGGGGTCCCGTATCCGCGGGCGTTCGCCCGGCACGGCTGGCGGACGGTGGCCGTCGTCCCGGAGCGCCGCCTGCGGCCACCGGCGTACCAGAGCTCGCCGGTGCCCGCCGGATACAGCGGCACGGTCGTGCACCGCGGGGTCCGGCAGACGGTCAAGGCGCTGCGGGTGCTGGGGGTGTCGGCCGTGGTCGCGGGCAGCACCGGGGGCATCGAGCTGGCCGAGCGAATCGCCTGGCAGCTCGGTCTTCCCGGTGCCGATCCGGCGTGCTCACCGCTGAGGTACGACCGCGGGGCGCAGGCAGACCGCCTGGCACGCGTCGGGATCCCCGCTCTGCGGGGCATCCGCACGACGAGTCCGGCCGCCGCAGTGGCCTGGGCGCGGAACCACCCCGGCCCCGGCTACCTGCTCGCCCCGGCGGCCACCGGAACCCCGGTCGACCCGGTGGAGTGCGGGGACGAACGCCAGATCAACACCGCCTGGCCGGCTGTGCGGCACGCGGCCGTGCAGCACTCCGGCAGCGCGCACCTGGTGCTGAGCGAGCGGCCCTCCCGGCTCCAGTACACGGTCAACACCGCCACTCGGCCGGGCCCGGACGGCCGCCCCGAGCACGTCGTCACCGACCTGTGGACGGACGTCCATACCGGTGACGGCCGGTTGGACCGTACCGATCTGCTCCCTCCGGGCGGCCCGCTGGCACAGATCCTCGCGTTTCGCACCACCCGGGCGCTCGACGCCCTCGGGGTGGTGTGCGGACCGGTCACCACCCGGCTCGCGTACCGCGCCGATGACGAACTGCTGGTGGTGTGCGCGCTGGCGGCGCCCGTCGTGACGCCGGCCGACGAAGCGCTGCGGACGGCCACCGGCCGCAACCGCGCCGCCGACGCGCTGGGCACCTGGATACCACCGGCCGTCACCCCCCGGGTCACGCCTGCTCCGAGCGGACAGCACATCGTGCGGGTGCACCTGCGTCCGGCCGCCGGGATCGCCCCGTGGCTGGGAGCCGCCCTGCGCTCGCTGCCCACCGTGGTCGCGGCGAGCGAGATCCGCACGCCCGGTGCCCCCGTGTCCGCCGAGGCCGTGCTCAGCAGCAGCGAGCCGCGGGCCATCGAACGCGACTACAGGGTCATCCGTGCGCTGGAGCACCACGGATGACCCTCTCCGGGCCGCCCGTGATCCCACGGCCGCTCTCTTGCGCACACCTCCCCCCGAGAGGAGCCCTCGTGCTCACACCACTCCGGTCCGGCTGCCCCAGCCGCGGATCAGGCCCACCCGGCCCCCACCTGATGACGCGGAACGCTCGCATCCTGGAGCTGGGCGCACGGCAGTTGCTTCGCGCACTACGACCGGGTCGGCCCCGACCCCGGCCCCGGCGCTGAGGGGCGCTCACCGCGTCGATCCCCGCATGAAGCCGTTGTAGATGAAGCGTTGCAGGCACAGGAAGACGACCAGCGTCGGCAGGATCACCAGGATCGCTCCCGCCGAGATGACCTACCAGTGCGCCCCGTAGGGGCCGCGGAAGCGGAACAGGGACGTCGAGATCACGCCAAGGTTCCGGGACGGCATGTAGAGGAAGGGGATGTGGAAGTCGTCGCCCCTGAAGGGGCGCTGCGGCACATGTGACCTTCGCCGCTCCGACCGTCAGGGGTGTGCAGTCACGTTACTCATAAGTAGCATGGGCCTGAGCGCGCGCTCAGCGCATGCAGCAGTGCCATCCCGCACCCTGGAGGAGAGCCAATCGTGCCTCGTACCGTCAGGGATGTCGTCTTCGTCGACGGCGTCCGTACCCCGTTCGGCAAGGCGGGCCCGAAGGGCATCTACCACGAGACCCGTGCCGACGACCTCGTCGTGAAGGCGATCCGGGAGCTGCTGCGTCGCAACCCCGGGCTGGACACCAAGAAGATCGACGAGGTCGCCATCGCCGCGACCACCCAGATCGGTGACCAGGGCCTGACCATCGGCCGTACCGCGGGCATTCTCGCGGGCCTGCCGACCTCCGTGCCCGGCTACTCCATCGACCGCATGTGCGCCGGCGCGCTGACCGCCGTCACCACGGTCGCCGGTTCCGTGGCCTTCGGTGCGTACGACATCGCCATCGCAGGCGGTGTCGAGCACATGGGCCGCCACCCGATGGGCGAGGGCGTCGACCCGAACCCGCGGTTCGTCAGCGAGAAGCTGGTCGACGAGTCCGCGCTGTTCATGGGCATGACCGCCGAGAACCTGCACGACCGCTACCCGGGGATCACCAAGCTCCGCACGGACGAGTACGCGGTGCGGTCGCAGGAGAAGGCCGCCAAGGCGTACGCCAACGGCAAGATCCAGGCCGACCTGGTGCCGATCTCGGTGCGCCGGACCAGCCCCGAGGGCGGCGAGACCGGCTGGGGTCTGGTCACCGCCGACGAGCCGATGCGGCCGGGGACCACCCTGGAGAACCTGTCGGGTCTGAAGACGCCGTTCCGGGTGCACGGCCGGGTCACCGCCGGTAACGCGGCCGGTCTGAACGACGGCGCCACCGCCTCGCTGATCGCCAGCGAGGACTTCGCCCGCGAGAACAACCTGCCGGTCAAGATGCGGCTCGTGTCGTACTCCTTCGCCGGTGTCGAGCCCGAGGTCATGGGCTACGGCCCGATCCCGGCCACCGAGAAGGCGCTCGCCCAGGCCGGGCTGAGCATCTCCGACATCGGTCTGTTCGAGATCAACGAGGCCTTCGCCGTGCAGGTGCTGGCCTTCCTCGACCACTACGGCATCGCGGACGACGACGAGCGCGTCAACCAGTACGGCGGCGCGATCGCCTTCGGTCACCCGCTCGCCTCCTCGGGTGTGCGTCTGATGACGCAGCTGGCCCGCCAGTTCGAGGAGCAGCCGAACGTCCGCTACGGCCTGACCACCATGTGCGTCGGCTTCGGCATGGGCGCGACGGTCATCTGGGAGAACCCGCACTTCGAGGGGGACAAGTGAGCACCACCGCCGAGCTTCTGAAGCAGGCCTCGGACCTGTTCCCCGACGAGGTCGTGACGTCGGCGCACGTGCGCCACTTCGACCTGCCGTCCGGGGCCGGCCGCTTCGCGCTGATCACCCTGGACAACGGCCTGGACCACACCAAGCCGACCACCTTCGGCCCGGCCTCGCTGGCGAACCTCAACACCGCCATCGACCAGGTGGAGAAGGAGGCGGCCGAGGGCACGATCGTCGGCGTCGGCATCACCGGCAAGCCGTTCATCTTCGCGGTCGGCGCGGACCTGAAGGGTGTCGAGCTCCTCAAGGAGCACGAGCACGCGCTCGCCATCGGCAAGGGCGGCCACGAGGTCTTCAAGCGCCTCGCGGGTCTGGCCGTGCCGACCTTCACCTACTACAACGGTGCCGCCATGGGCGGTGGCGTGGAGGTCGGTCTGCACTGCACCTACCGCACGGTGTCGAAGGCCATCCCGGCGTTCTCGCTGCCCGAGGTGTTCCTCGGCCTGGTCCCGGGCTGGGGCGGCTGCGCGCTGCTGCCGAACCTGATCGGCGCCGACAAGGCCGTCTCGGTGATCATCGAGAACAGCCTCAACCAGAACAAGCAGCTGGGGGGCCAGCAGGTCTTCGACCTCGGCATCGCCGACGCGATCTTCGAGGGCGCCGACTTCCTGGAGCAGTCGCTGATCTGGACCGCCCAGGTGCTGAAGGGCGACATCGAGGTAGAGCGTCCGGTGATCGACCGCGGCGAGGCCTGGGACCAGGCCGTCGCCAAGGGCCGCTTCATCGCGGACTCCAAGGTGCACGGCGCGGCCCCGGCCGCCTACCGCGCCCTGGACATCATCGCCGCCGCCAAGAACGGCGACCTCCAGCAGGGCTACGACGCCGAGGACCAGGCCCTCGCCGACCTGATCATGGGCGGCGAACTGCGCGCCGGCATCTACGCGTTCAACCTGGTGCAGAAGCGCGGCAAGCGGCCCGCCGGCGCCCCGGACAAGAACCTGGCGCGCCCGGTCACCAAGGTCGGTGTCGTCGGCGCCGGTCTGATGGCCTCCCAGCTCGCCCTGCTCTTCCTGCGCCGTCTGGAGGTGCCGGTCGTGCTGACCGACATCGACCAGGAGCGCGTCGACAAGGGTGTGGGCTATGTCCACGCCGAGATCGAGAAGCTGCTCGGCAAGGGCAGGATCAACCAGGACAAGGCCAACCGCCTCAAGGCCCTGGTCACCGGTGTGCTGGACAAGGCCGAGGGCTTCGCGGACGCCGACTTCATCATCGAGGCGGTGTTCGAGGAGATCGGCGTCAAGCAGCAGGTGTTCGCGGAGGTCGAGGCGGTCGCCCCGGCGCACGCGATCCTCGCCACCAACACCTCCTCGCTGTCGGTGACGGAGATGGCGTCGAAGCTCAAGAACCCCGAGCGGGTCGTGGGCTTCCACTTCTTCAACCCGGTCGCCATCCTCCCGCTCCTGGAGATCGTGCGCGGCGAGCAGACCGACGACGCGTCGCTGGCCACGGCCTTCGCCGTCGCCAAGAAGCTGAAGAAGACCGCGGTGCTGGTGAAGGACGCCCCGGCGTTCGTCGTCAACCGCATCCTCACCCGCTTCATGGGCGAGATCCAGAACGTCATCGACGAGGGCACCCCGGTCGAGGTCGCGGAGAAGGCGGTCGAGCCGCTGGGCCTGCCGATGTCCCCGCTGGTGCTCCTGGAGCTGGTCGGTCCGGCGATCGGCCTGCACGTCTCGGAGACCCTCAACCGGGCCTTCCCGGACCGCTTCACGGTCTCCCCGAACCTCGCGGCCGTCGTCAAGGCGGGCAAGCGCGGCTTCTACGTGTACGACAGCGGGAAGCCGGAGCTGGACCCCGAGGTCGCCGCGCTGCTCAAGCAGGGCGATGTGGTCCTCACCGAGGAGCAGGTCCGCGACCGCGTCCTGGACGCCGTCGCCCAGGAGATCGGGCTGATGCTCGACGAGGGTGTCGTCGCCGAGGCGCAGGACATCGACCTCTGCCTGATCACGGGCGCCGGCTGGCCCTTCCACCTGGGCGGCATCACGCCGTACCTGGACCGCGAGGGTGTCTCCGAGCGCGTGAACGGCAAGAAGTTCCTGGCGCCGGGCGTGGCGTCGGTCCCGGCGTAACGGCCGGCAGCAGAAGGGGGCCTCCGCGATCCGCGGAGGCCCCCTTTCGCATGCCGGGGAAGGGGTCAGGCCGCGTCGATCCACTCGGTGAGGGTGGGCAGCGGGGCCGGGAGGGCGCCGATCGGGTGTCCGGGGGCCAGTGCGGCCGCGGAGGCGGTGCCCAGGGCGTCGATGGCGTCGAAGACGCGCTCGCAGTTGCCGCCGCCGCGGTGCACGAAGAACTCCTCGACCCGGGCCCGGTGTTCGGGCTGGACGGTGAAGTCGCGGGCGATGGCGGCGATGATCTCGTCGACGGCCTGGTCGACGGTACGGCAGACCGGGCCGAAGCCGTGCTCGGCGAGGTTGAAGTAGCCGCGCTTGTAGTGCCGGCCGTAGAAGTCCTCCTCGTCGAAGGGGACGTAGACCAGCGGGATGCCCATGTAGGCCACGTCGAAGAACACCGACGAGTAGTCGGTGACCATCAGCGAACACTCCTTCATCGCCTGCTGCACGTTGCGGGTGTGCGGGTCGGCGACGTGGATGGACGGCGAGGAGAACTGGAAGGTGTGCAGGTAGGGGCGGATCTCGTAGTGCGGGAAGAATTCGAGGTCCACGCCGAAGTGGTCCAGGGCGCGGCCGAGACGGGAGTCGGAGAGCAGCGTCTTGTAGAAGCGGTAGTACTCGGACTGGGTGAAGCTGGTCCGCGCCGGTCCGGCGGACTTCTTGTACGACGCGGTGACGATCCACTGCCGCCAGGTGGGCATCAGCAGGATGCGCGGCTTGTCGCGGCGCTCGCGCTGGAGGGCGTCGAAGCGCGGGAAGCCGACCGGTTGGGCGCGGTCGCCGTAGCCGGCCTCCTGGGCCATGAAGTCGCGCTCCTGGCGGCCGGCGGTGACCAGCAGGTCGTAGCTGGCGATGCGCTGGTCGGCGCCGGAGGTCACGTCGTTGTAGGTGACGCCGTGCTGGAGGAACACCCGCTGGTACTTGACCAGTTCGCCGAAGCGGTGCAGGAAGAGCGCCTTCTTGTAGCCCTCGGGGACCAGGTAGGACTCGGAGTCGTAGGAGCCGATGAGCTTGGTCGCGTGGAGCAGGTACAGGCGGTGCTTGAAGGAGCCCAGTTTCAGGACGTTCCCGTACGGGGCGACCTTGGCGTGGTCGGCCGAGGCCGCGTCGATGACGTAGTACACGTTGCGGCGCTTGCGGTGGGTCCGGGCCCACTTGAAGAAGTGGTACGAGTTGTCCTGCGCGGTGTCGGAGCGCTCGCCGACCAGCCAGATCTCCTTGCCGTTGAGGAAGGGATAGGTCAGCCAGTAGGCGAGGCGCATCCGCCAGCCGGGGTTGCGGGTGCGCAGGATGCGCAGTTCGCGGCCGGCCCGCCACATCGCGTGCTTGAGGCGGGCGGTGCGGCCGGGGGCGACCAGGCGCAGATGCAGGGCGTCCTGGGCACCGATGGTCAGCATGTAGGGGTACCGGCCGACCTTGCCCGGGCCCTTGAGGCGGTGCAGGGCGAGGCGGGCCTTCATGACGACGTTGCGGTGCCGGGTGCCGTCCGGGCGGTGCACCCGCAGCCGGAAGTCGCCGACCCCGAAGCCGGTCTCGGCGAGCCGGGCGGCGGGGATCTCCGCGTACCAGCCGGCGTACAGGTCCCGGCCGCCTCGCGCGTTGCTCAGGTCGCGGCGGTAAACCTGGGTCAGCGGGACGGTGACCTTGGTGTCGCGGACCTGGTGGACGAGTTCGAGGCGGTTGCCCATCGGGCCGTCGAGGTCCAGGCCGGGGAAGGCCATGCAGCCCTCCAGGACCAGCACGTCGTCCCGGGTGCGGACGCTCTCCACCACCACGTTGGGGTCCTTGACCCGGGCCGCGGCGCTGTGCTGCCGGCCGCCGGGGAAGGTGCGGTAGAAGCCGTCGTCGTCGATCTCCACGACCGGCGGGGCGGCGGCGAGCGCCGGTTCCGGGTCGGCGAACAGCGGGAAGTTCCCGGTGCGGGCCGCGTAGTGGTCGAGCTGCTGGGCGGGGCTGGTGACGAACTCGGTGATGACGTCGTCGGGGATCTGCGCGTAGTGCCGGTGGATGTCCGGGAACATCTCGGCGAGCTGTGAACGGCCCATCACGTTGCGGGCGTTGCACAGGAAACCTTTGTAGGTGCGGGTGGCGTAGCGCTGGAACATCCGGCGGATCTCCGGGCGTTCCTCGGCGCTGTAGTGCAGCAGGAAGTGGTTGAGCCGCAGGTGGTCGCGGTAGTTGACGGGCTTGCTCCACAGCGAGTCCATGATGGACGAGCCGTCGGGGCGGCCCCGGTACCAGTAGACGGGCCGGTCCACGATACTCAGCGAGCCGGCGCGGAGCATGGCGGGCAGGGTCAGCCAGGCGTCCTCGAAGTGCACGCCCTCGCCGAAGCGCAGGCCGAGCCGGCGCAGCAGGGCCGTGCCGAAGAGCTTGTTGCAGGCCGAGCCGCTGAAGATCATGTCGGGGATCTCGGCGAAGTCGGTGACCAGCCGGTCGCCCTGCCCGAAGTAGTCCTTCCAGGGGCCGTAGGGCCGGTCGGGGAAGTTGACGAGGTCGCCCATGACGACCTCGGAGCCGTCGCGGTGGGCGGCTTCGAGCATCGCGGCGAGGGCGTCCTCGCCGAGGATGTCGTCGGAGTCGAGGAAGGTGACGTACGGCGCGACGACCCGGTCCAGGCCGGTGTTGCGGGCGTTGCCGAGGCCGCCGTTGCGCTGGTGGACGACGGTGACGTTGGCGTAGTGGGCGGCGAACCGTTCCAGCATCCGGGGCGTCTCGTCGGTGGCGCCGTCGTCGACCAGGATCACCTGGGTCTCGGCGAAGCCGCGCTGGGCGGCCAGGGAGCCGAGGCAGTCGTCGAGGTACTTGGCCACGTTGTAGCAGGGGACGACGACGGCGAGCTGGAAGGGGCCGGTGAGCTGCCGGATCGGCGGGTGGACGCGGTCGCGCCACCACATCCAGGGGGCGTCGGGGTCGTTCTGCTCGGTCTCGAAGGTGCGCCGGCCCGCGGTGGCGGAGCGCAGGGCGAGGTTGCCGCTGACGGTGCGGTAGCCCTCGTACTCCTCGCCGTCCCGGTCGAAGGTGAGGCCCTCCAGTGTGAGGTCGCGGACGTTGAGCGCGGAGCGGGAGCGGCTGCGCTTCCACTCCACGATCACCGAGACGTTCCACACCGTGCTGTCGGCGAGGTCGTCGCCGAGCAGCTTCACCAGGTCGGCGCTGCCCTCGAAGGTCAGCAGGCGTTCGCCGACGGAGACCTCGCGGACCGGGACTACCACGTCCTTCTTGGTGTGCCGGTTGCGGACCGCCAGGGAGAGGGAGACCGGGTCGCCGGGGGCGATCCGCCCGAAGCGGTTGACCAGTTCCCCGGCGTACGACAGTTCGGTGCGCGTCACCCGCCAGTCGGTGAGCTGGGCGAACAGCGGGAGCTGGGTGACCGGGGCGGCGGCCAGGCCCAGTTCGGTGACGTCGAGCATGCGGCGGGCGTCGGGCAGGTGCAGATGGTCGGCGGACCAGTAGACCCGGCCGTCCTCCTCGACGAGGTGGGAGGAGAAGACGCTCTTGCGCTGGGTGTAGTCCAGCGTGGTGAGGGCGGCCTCGATCTCCTCGTACATCAGGAAGTACGCGCGCACCCGGTCGACCGGCCCGCACAGCCCGAAGGCCTCCTCGCTCAGCGAGAACAGGTAGGAGCTGACGATGTCGGCGAACCGCTGCTGGAACCCGGCGTCGCCCTCGGCGAGGGCGCGCATGTACAGCCTGAGGTCGTGGGTGAGGAACTTGGCGTCCTTGCGCACCTTCAACTGCCACAGCCCGCGCTCCAGCAGGAACCGGTCGGTGGCCCGGTGCACCGCGATCCGGTCGGTGATGCTGCGCAGTTCGCCGGTGCGGCCGGTGATGGAGGCGCCGTCCGGCTCCCACATCCAGCGGTAGACGGGCTCGGTGATCACCGTGATGCCCCGGGCGAGGCAGCCGGCGACGGTGGAGAAGTAGGTGTCCTCGTAGAACACCCCCTCGGGGAACCAGACGCCGTACGAGCGCAGGAACTCCACGCTGTAGAGCTTGGCGGCGGCGATCGGGTCGGAGAGCAGGAGCGGGAACTCCTCCAGGCCGGAGACGGTACGGCCCATCGCGTAGACCTCGGGTGCCCAGGGCTCGGTGTCGCCGGTGGCCCGGTTGACCCGGACGGCCTGGCCGGCGGTGATGTCGCTGCCGGACTCCAGGGCGCTGGCGACCAGCCGTTCGCAGGCGCGCGGCGGGAGTTCGTCGTCCGCGTCGAGGAACGTCACCCAGCGGCCCTCGGCCTGGGCGATGCCCCAGTTGCGCGGGGCGCCGACCCCGCCGCTGTTCTCCTTGCGGCGCAGCACCCGGACCCGGGGGTCGGTGCCCGCGAAGCTGGCGACGACCTCGATGGTGCCGTCGGTGGAGGCGTCGTCGACGACGATCACCTCGACCGGTTCGTAGGTCTGGTTCAGGGCCGACTGGAGCGCCTTGCCGATCGTGGTGGCCGCGTTGTGGGCGGGGATGACGACGGTGACCCGGGAGTTGCCGCCGTCGTACTCGGCGTGGGGGGTCTCTGCTCCGGGTCTCATCGGTAGTCCTCCCGGCCCGCCGGGATCCGGCGGGCCGCGCCCCCTGCGATCTGGGTGAGGGGCATCGTGTCGCCGTGCGGTGCGGGGATGTGCGAGAGCCCCTCGAGCACGGTGTTGGGCTTCGGGTACGGCTGGAAGAACGGGTCGTCCTCCGGCGCCGGGGCCTGGTAACGCTCGTCGGCGAGCAGGGCGTCGGCCGCGGCGCGGCGGTGGCGGCCCCGGTGCAGCTGCGGGGCGATGGTGCCGGTGGTGCCGGAGGCGGGGCTGAGCTCCTCCATGACCCTGGTGTAGTCGCGGGTGGAGAGCCAGAACTTGTACATGATGACGAGTTCGAAGAGCAGCAGCAGGGCCGCCGAGACAGCGGTGGTCCACAGGATCCGGCCGATCAGCGGACCGACGATGAAGACGAACATCTGGAACTCGATGCCGCTGATGAGGTGCGGGCGGATCCGGGTGCGCAGCATGGCCCGGCGGATCCGGGTGTACCAGGGGAACTGGCCGCGGAACTGCTCGTGCAGGTCGACGACGTTGCCGGTGCCGGCCTCGGCGCGCAGGGTCTCGGCGGGGGTGTGGGGGTTGTCGCGGAGCAGGTCCTCCATGAAGACGACCGGCGCGCCGTCGGCGGTCTCCCGCCCCTTGACGGAACGTTCCTGCACAGCCGTGGCCTCGGCCTCGGCCTCGGCCTCGGCGCGGGTCCGGGTGACCTTCTCGATCCTGGTCCGCATCGACATGCGCATCTTGTAGATCTGGAGCGCGTCGACGTAGCGGAGCATGTCGAGGAAGACCACGACGAGGGCGGCCACCAGGTAGCGCTCGTCGTCGTGCGGCAGGAACTGGCCGCCCATCAGGGCGAGGGCGCAGAACAGCACCCGGATGCGGTCGAAGACGTAGTCGAGCCAGCCGCCGAAGACGGTGCCGTTGCCCTTGAGGCGGGCCAGCTTGCCGTCGATGCAGTCGAGGATGAAGCTCAGGTGGTAGAGCAGCGCCCCGATGATCAGGGACTTCCGGTCGCCCTCCAGGAAGAAACCGCCCGCGGCCAGGCCGATGAACAGCGCCGCCCAGGTGACCCGGTTCGGGGTGATGAACCGGAAGCGGGCGACGACGAGCAGCAGTCGGGTGGCGACGGGGTCGACGAGGAAGACCGTCCACCAGGCGTCTCGTTTCTTGCAGGTCAGTTTTTGGACAGCCCGCAGCGAAAGCCTGGCCATAACCCCCCAGTCACCCCTCAAACAGGACACATCGGCCTGTTGATTTCACAGGCCAATCACATAAGCGACCCGAACTTTAACAATCCTTCACTTACGTGTCGACGCGCATTGACCTGGGATTGACCGCGACGTTGATCACAGGCAACCCGTACAACTATTTGCGATCTTCACATCGGAGAACCGTGGGGCGCTCTTGGGGCAGGCTTGACTCAGGCCTTACGGACGGGAGGGATCGCTGCCCCGGCAAGGGTTTTCCGGCCGGAATCAAGCCATCCGCCTGCCCTCGGACAGGATGGGAATCCAGCCATCCGCTTGGCAGTTCGACAGGCCGGGCTCAGTCCCCCGCCGGGCGCCAGCCGGCCAGCACCAGCCCGTCCCGGCTCTCGTCCCGGCGGGCCACCAGCAGCCGCCCGCCGGGCATCCGGGTCGCCACGGCGAGCTGCCCGGCACGGCTGACGGCCGCGGCCGGAGCGCCGTACGAGGGCGCGCCGGCGTCCTGCCACCACACCCCCGTGTCCGGCCGGCCCGCGGGATGCGCGCCGAGCGAGCAGGTCCCGTCGGCGCCCCGGCCGACCAGCACCGAGTAGCCCCAGCCCGCGAGTTCGGCGCCCCCGGCCGCGGACGGCGCGCCGGAGCCGCTCTCCGGGCCGTCGAGCGGGTAGGGGCCGGGGGCACCCGGCCGCCAGAAGCAGGTGCGGCCGGTGCGGGCGTCGCGGAAGAGGACCGCGCCCGGCTCGGCCGCCGGGGCCAGGCTGCCCGGGCGGGCGGCGAACGGCAGCGTGCGGTCCTCGCTCCAGGTGCCGTCCGGTCCCGGGCACCAGCGGAGCACGGCCGAGGTGTCCCTGGCCCGTGCGAACAGCTCGACCCCGCCGTGCTCGGCGGTCACCGCGACCAGGTCGTCGGCGACCCGCAGCCCGCTCAGGTGCCGCCACGGCGTCCACGTGCCGTCGGCCGACCGGCGGCGGTGACTGACGCTGTGCCCGAAGTTGCGGACGAAGACCACGAGATCCCCGGCGGCGTCGAAAGCGGCCGCGGGGAAGCCCACTTCGCGTCCCTTGCGCCAGGCGGCGGCGTTCGGGCCGCCGAGCGAGTGCCAGGGGGTGAGCAGTCGCCCGGTGCGGTACTGGGCGGCGTGCACCACCTCGACGTCCACCCCGCCGTCACCGCGCGCGGTCCTGCGCAGCCCGAGCAGATGGGGCAGCCCGTGCGGATCACGGACCACGAGCAGACCGGGCAACAGGCCCGGTCCCTCCAGCAGCTCCGGGCCGCGCCACCGGCCGCCGGGCAGCTCCTCGTACCAGCGCACCACCCCTGCGGCCGTCGGCCAGAAGGCGGTGAGCCGGCCGTCGAAGCCGGCCGAGAGCCAGTTCACCGGCGCCGGGTGGCGCGGGGTGCCGTCGCCGCCCGGGCCCTGCTCGGCGCGCAGGCAGTCGACGTACAACGGCCGTCCCGTCCCGGCCTGATGGGCCCGGGCCGCGGCGAGCGCCACGGCCGCGGTCTCGGCGTGCGCGTCCGGCACCCCGTAGGAGGGCATCCCGCTCGCCTCGTCCAGGCCGGTGTGCACGGGGTCGGGGTCGAGGGTGTGCAGCCGTTCCGGATCGAGTGCGCGCAGTTCCTCCCGCAGGGCCGGCAGTGCCTGCCGCGGGTCGGTGTCCAGCACCCGGGGGCCGCCGCGCACCCGGCAGCCCCGGCTCTCGGCGGCGGCGAGCGCCCGGTCGAGGGCCGCCCGGCCGTCCTTGCCGCCGGGCCGCAGGCAGACCACGGCGATCTCGAGGCCGGGCGCCTCCCGTTCGACCACGGCCACCGCGTCCCGGGGTTCCGGTACGACGACGGCGACCCGGTGCCCGCGGCCGTCCGGTGTACGGCCCGCGGATCCGGTCGGGCCGGACCTGCGCGTCATGCCTTCACGTCCTTCTCATGTCCGTCGCCTCGCGCGCTCACAGCGGGCTCCAGTCGCCCAGGCTCAGCCCCGGGCCATCGTCCTGGCGGGCCAGCGCGAGCCCGCCGTCCTCGGTCAGCGCCAGCAGCACGACCCGTCCGAGGCCGTCGCGGGCCAGTACGGGATCGCCCTGGCAGACGGTGCCGGTGTCGGTCCACCAGACGCCGTGGTGCTCCTCCTCGGCACCGCACGCGCCCAGCACGATCCGGCCCTCGGTGTCGCGGTGGGCCAGCACCGTGCAGGGGTGTCCGTCGAGAGCGGTGGCGAGCGCCGCGTGCCGTCCGTCGCCCGGGTTCCCGCCGAGCGGCACCGGCCAGGAGCCGGGGCGTACGGCGACGGCACCGCCGCCCACCGCGTCGGTGAGGTAGTAGGTGATCCGTCCCGGCGAGGTCTCCAGACCGCAGGCGGACCCGGGCAGCGGTACGACGGCGAGGTCGGGGCCCCGCTCCGGTACCGCGCCCGGCCCGGCCTGACACCAGGTCAGGGCGCCGGTGCGGGTGGGGGCGAGGAGGTGCAGCTGGCCGGTTGCGGTGGCCACGGCAGCCGGGGTGTCGAGGACGGCCGCGACCTTGAGGTCCAGCCAGGGCTCCCAGCGGCCCCGGGCGTCCTCGCGCCGCAGGGCCAGCCGCCCCTCCGCCGTGGCCACCAGGATGTGCAGGGCGCCCGACGCGTCGACGACGGCGGTGGGGGTGCCCATCTGGGCGGTGCGTTCCCGCTTGGCGTGCGGGTTGCCGGCGGACCGCCACTCGCTCAGCGGGCGGCCCGCCTGGTACTGGATCGCGTAGACCAGGTCCACGGCCGGCGGCGCGTCC
Organism: Streptomyces sp. NPDC051105; assembly: GCF_040682795.1. Classification (NCBI taxonomy): domain Bacteria; kingdom Bacillati; phylum Actinomycetota; class Actinomycetes; order Kitasatosporales; family Streptomycetaceae; genus Streptomyces; species Streptomyces sp. NPDC051105. The sequence goes on from NZ_JBFBBR010000001.1 coordinate 509,504, forward strand.
CCGGTGGAGCGGGCCCGGCGGCCGACGAGGTGGGCGTAGCGGTTGTGGCCCTGGGCGACGGTGAGTTCGGTCACGTTCTTGACCGGCAGCACGTCCGGGCCGGTCCAGTCGGGGCCGCCCGGGCGGGTCTCCGTCCAGCGCAGCACGGCGTCGTCGACCTGCGCGTAGGCGATGAGCCGGCCGTCGTGCCCGGTGAGGAGCCAGGGCCCGGACCGCACCGTGCGGCCCGCCGGGGCTCCGCCGGCCGGCCGCACCCCGGGGGCACGGTCGCGCACGGGAGCGGCCATCAGCGCCGGGCCTCCGGATGGCGCCGGCACCAGCCCGCCCAGGCCGAGGCGACCATCGTGCGGGCGTCGTGGCGGGCCGTCCAGCCCAGTTCGGCGCGGATGCGGTCGGCGGAGGCGACCACCCGTGCCGGGTCTCCGGCGCGGCGCGGCGCGTGGACCGGGTCGGCCGCCGGGCCGTAGCCGGTGACCTCGCCGATCAGCGTGATCATCTCGCGTACGGAAACGCCCTCCCCGCGCCCGATGTTGACCGTCAGGTCGCTGCCGGGCTCCCGGCCGGGCAGCGCACGGGCGGCGGCGAGATGAGCGGCGGCGATGTCCTCGACGTGGATGAAGTCCCGTACGCAGGTGCCGTCCGGGGTGTCGTAGTCGTCGCCGAAGATCACGGGGGCGCTGCCCTGGGTGAGCTTCTCGAAGACCATCGGGACGAGGTTGGAGACGCCCGTGTCGGCGAGGCGCGCGTCGGCCGCCCCGGCGACGTTGAAGTACCGCAGGCAGGCGGTGGTCATCCCGTGCGCCCGGCCCGCGGCACGCACCAGCCACTCCCCCGCCAGCTTGGTCTCGCCGTACGGGTTGAGCGGGGCGCAGGGGGTGTTTTCGGTCACCAGGTCCACGTCGGGCATGCCGTACACGGCGGCGGAGGACGAGAACAGGAAGTGCCGTACGCCGGTGTCGGCGGCCGCCTCCAGCAGGGTCTCCAGGCCGTGCACGTTCTCGCGGTAGTAGTGCAACGGCCGTTCCACCGACTCGCCGACCTGCTTCTTGGCCGCCAGGTGGACCACGCCGTCGATCCCGAGGTCGGACAGGGTGCGCCGCAGGAGGGTGCCGTCGAGCACCGAGCCCTTGACGAAGGTCACACCGTCGGGGACGCGGGCGGGGTCGCCCGTCGAGAGGTCGTCGTACACCGCGACGCGCTCACCGGCGGTGAGCATCGCGCGGACGACATGGGCGCCGATGAAGCCGGCACCGCCTGTTATCAGCCACGTCATGGCGCGCATACTATTTCTTTGGCTGGTGTTTACAAATACATCACGGGTTGGGCATGATCGTGCGATCGTCCGCCCCTTGTGCGGTTTCGACCGGGCAGCACCACCGGGACCGGCCTCCCCCCATCCGAGTCCTCACGCCACAGCACCGCCCCGCCGGGGCACGATCTTTGAGGATTCGAAGCAGGATGAGTCATGTCTCGACGCCCCAGCTCAGCGATGCCGACGCGCCCCCCGGGCGCGGCGGCGGGCGAGGCCGCAAGCGCGAGCGCACCGGCGGGCGCCGCAGGGGCCGCTGGATCCTGATCTCGCTGGCAGTCCTGGTCGCCGCCGGCGGAGGCACCGCCTACTGGCTCTACAGCGGCATCGACGGCAACATCAAGGGCGTCGACATCGACAAGGCGATCGGCGACGACCGTCCGGAAAAACTGCCCACTTCGGGACAGAACATACTGATTCTCGGCTCGGACTCACGGGCCGGCGCCAACGCGAAGCTGAACACCGGCAAGGTCTCCGGGGCCCGTTCGGACACCGCGCTGGTGATGCACATACCCGAGGGCCGCAAGCAGGCCGTCGCGGTCAGCATCCCCCGCGACACCCTGGTGACCCGCCCGAAGTGCACCAGTCCGCACGGTTCTACGATCGCCTCCGCACAGCGTGTGATGTTCAACTCCATCTACTCCCAGGTCGGCCCCGCCTGCGTCGTCAAGACCGTGGAGCAGATGTCCGGGGTCCGCATGGACCACTACGTCGAGGTCGACTTCGCCGGCTTCAAGGACCTGGTGGACGCGATAGGCGGGGTGACCGTCACCGTCGACCAGGACATCCACGACACCTCCAGCGGCCTCGACCTCACCAAGGGCACCCACCGGCTGAACGGCGCCGAGTCCCTGCAGTTCGTCCGCACCCGGCACGGCATCGGCGACGGCAGCGACCTCGGCCGGATCGGCCTCCAGCAGCAGTTCATGATCGCCCTGCTCGCGGAGATCCAGAAGCAGGACCTGCTGGGCAGCCCGGTCAAGGCGTACAAGATCGCCGACAAGCTGACCGCGGCGCTCACCACCGACTCCGAACTCGCCTCGCTCACCAAGCTCGCGGAGTTCGGCCGGAGCCTCAACGGCGTCAACCCTTCCACCATGGAGACGATCATGCTCCCGGTGGCGTACGACAAGGTCGACCCGAACCGCGTGGTGGCCGCCGAGCCACACGCCTCGACCCTGTGGAAGGCGATCCGCGCCGACGCCACGGTCCCCGAGTCCGCCAAGAAGTCCCCCGCCACCGGCGGCTGACGTCACATCAGGCCTGGCGCCAGGCCTCCAGCGCCAGCCCCGGTTCGTCCTTGCGGCGGGTGAGCAGAAGCTGGCCGGTGGACGGGGACAGGGCCGCCGCGGTGACCCGGTCGTCCTCGTCCGTAGTCAGGGCGACCGTCGCGTCGGCCGGGAGCTGGGACCCCGACTCGGTCCACCAGGCACCGGCCCGCTCGTCCTCCGTGGGGTACGCGGCGAAGGCCACCCGGCCGCTCGCCGAGCGCTGGGCGAGCAGGGTGCAGTCGTACCCGTCGAGTTCGCAGCGGACCGCGGCGACCGGGCCGGGCCCGGCGGAGGGCAGCAGGGTGTACGGCTTGCCGCCGGGACGCCAGGCGCAGAGGTCACCGGCTACGTCGCTGTAGTAGAGGGTCGTACTCGCCGGGGAGGTGGCGAGTGCGGTGAGGGTGCCCGGACGGACCGGGGTCTCCAGCGCCTCCAGCAGCACGGGCGGCTTCCCCGCCTCCTCCTGCCGCCAGTACACGATCCCGCCCGGTACGGCCGCGTACACCTCCACCCGCCCCGACTCACCGGTCACCGCCGCGAGCCCGTCCTCGACCAGCCGGCCCTTCAGATCGCGCCAGGGCTCCCAGCCGCCCTTCTCCTTCTGGGCGACCATGCTTACCCCGCGTCCCCGGTTGCGGACGAAGACATGGGCACGGCCCCGCGCATCCACCGCGACGGCCGGGGCGCCGGTGACCTCGCCCTTCTTGCCGGGGTGGCCGATCGGCTGCCAGTCCAGGGCGGCCAGGTGCGGACGGTAGTGGGTGGAGTGGACCAGCCCCGACTCGCCCTTCACCGTGGGCCGCCAGGCGACCAGGTGGGCGTATCCGTTGGTACCCCGGCCCACCGAGAAACCGGGGTGCAGCCGCTGGTCGCCGCCCATCTTCCGGGGGGTGCCCCAGGGACCGCCGGGGCCGCGCTCCGCCCGGCACAGCACGGCATCACCCGACGGCAGATAGACACTGAGCCGGCCGTCACGGCCGCGGAGGAGCCAGTCGCCGTTCACCGCTTCACTCTAAGCGGGGCCGTTCGGGGCAGTGGCCCGGCCCCCGGGCGTGCGAGGCTGGGGGCATGGATGACGAAGCTCCCCTGCTGGTGATCGTCGACGGCGCGAACGTCGTCGGGTCGCGGCCGGACGGCTGGTGGCGGGACCGCAAGGGGGCCGCCGAGCGGCTGCGCGACCGGCTGGCCGAGCGGGGCCTGCCCGGCCACCCGACCCCGGTGGAACTGGTGCTCGTCGTCGAGGGCGCGGCCCGCGGGGTGGAGTCGGTGCCCGGGGTACGGGTGGAGCCGGCGTCCGGCAGCGGCGACGACCGGATCGTCGAACTGACCGCCGACGCCCCCCGCCGCCCCCGCCTCGTCGTCACCGCCGACCGCGAACTACGGTGCAGAGTCACGGAGTTGGGTGCCGAGGTAATCGGCCCGAGCGCACTGCTCCACTGACCGACACCTCGCCACGACTACGCCCGCCGCACCGCGGAACCCAGGATCGCCCGCACCCGCCACTCCGTCGAGCCGAGCCGGTCCCAGCCACACCCGCCGCACCGCGGAACCAGGCCTGACCGCACCCGCCACTCCGTCGAGCCGAGCCGGTCCCAGCCACACCCGCCGCACCGCGGAACCAGGCCTGACCGCACCCGCCACTCCGTCGAGCCGAG